>CAZDWA010000079.1:0-10465 GCA_964509065.1 uncultured Lentimicrobiaceae bacterium | reverse complement strand
CTTCACAGCTCATGCCTTAAAATTTCTCAAAATTAAATTCATGAATTAAGCAGGCAAGAAAAGATAAAGGCGTTTTTCCGCAGCTTCAAGATCGCCGGGATACATTGGCAGCAGCAGCTCATCAAGGCGCACTTCTTCATAAAAGAGCGAAATCATCTCTTTGAGCGTCTCATTTCCAATGAGTTCGTAATAACTTATTTGCATCCTTCTTATTTTCTCGCGCGCTGCTGTTGCCTGGCAGCTTCTTCAAGTCGTTTTTGGAAAGAAGACTTTTTTACCGGCTTTTTCTTGTTTGCTTCAATCTTTGCACGCAACTTATCTTCGTCAATGACTTGACGGAAAATAAACATTTGTCCAAATGTAATCAGGTTGGTTAAAAGGTAATAATAACTCAATCCGGAAGCATAATTATTAAATATTCCGAGGAACATAATCGGCATGAAATACATCATTGTCTTCATACCCGGCATTTGATTTGCCTGCTGCCCCATCATCTGATTATTCAAATAGGTATAAAGAATCATGGAGATGGTCATCAACAAGGTAAACAAGCTCACATGATCGCCATAAAACGGAATATTGAAGGGCAGGTCAAGTACACTGTCATAGCTCGACAAATCGGTTGCCCACAAGAAGGATTGCTGCCTCAGTTCAATGCTTGAAGGGAAAAAGCGAAACATGGCAATCAAAATGGGCATTTGCAACAGTGGGGGTATACAGCCCGACATGGGATTTACTCCGGCACTTTTGTACAATGCCATAGTCGCCTGCTGCTTTTTCATGGCATCTTCCTGCTTCGGATACTTCGCATTGATTTCATCTATCTCCGGCTTCAACACACGCATCCTCGCCGATGACATATAGGTTTTATATGCAAAGAAGAAAAGCACTAATTTCAATAATAAGGTGAGGATTAGAATCACAATTCCATAGTTCCAACCATAGCTTCCTAGGAATGAGAATACCGGGATAACCACATAGGCATTAAACCAAGCCATCAAGAAAAAGCCCCATCCAATCGGGATTTGGCGTTCAAGGTCCAAGCCATATGATTTCAAGCCATTAAAACTATTGGGACCGAAATAAAATGAAAGACCAAATTCTTGATTACCACCTGTTTGCACAGGAAGCTCAACGGAAGAAGCCATTGACTTCAGATAATTCGGATTTGGATGCTTGTCCTTGTCAAAAGTGCGCATATAGGCATTATCAAACGCATCATCCGCAATAAGTGTAGCCGTAAAGAATCGTTGCTTATATGATATCCATTTTACGCTTGTCTTAATCGATTTTTCATCATTCTTACGCTCCGAAAGATTGTCTACATCATCCTTAAAGTGTTTAAAAAAGATGGTCGTCACATCAAATCGGTCCAGCGATTTTTCTTGCTTTAGCAAATCTAGATTCCAATCGAGGTTTACGAAAGTGGCATTAGAAGCCAAAATACCGTCCATGCCGACAAGTCGGATATTGAAATCAAACATATACTCATCCGGCTTAAGGCGATATTCAAACTCAATATAGCTTTCTGCTGCCGTATACGGCTCGGCATAGGCACGCATAGCCAAAATTACCTCTTCATTATCTGCTACAATTTTTTCACCGGAGAAGGGTTTTCCATTCACAAAAGGACTGAAATACAGCTTATTGGTATTGATGATTCTATTGCGCGAGAAAAAACTCAAATCCATATCTGCCGTGGAAGGCTCAAAAATGACCAAAGGCAGTGAATCCCAGGTTTTATATTGTTTATTTTCAGCATAAGTGACAAATCCCCCTTTGGAAGTCAGTTTTAACTTCAGCAAATTATTTTCAAGTTCGATGTCAAATTCTTCACCTGTGGCGGAAGGAGCAAATGCACCAAATACATCTTTAAGTACATCTTCAGTTTCACTGGTTTCCGCAATGGAATCAACTAAAATCAATTGTTTTGCCTGCAGCTCTTCTTCAGCAACTAAGCGTAGGCTATCAAGAATTTTATTTTGCTGTCTTACCAAGGCAATGGAATCGGCTTTACGCTGTTGTTCGGCAAGCTCTTCTTTGGAAGGGCTCATCCAAATCGAATATCCTATCAGGACAATGGCAATCAGAATAAAACCAATGGTCGTATCTTTATTCATGTATGGAAAAGTTTAAACGCCTGCAAAAATAGTACTATTTGAGATAGGAAGCAGTATACAAAGCAGCTTTTAGCCTATCTATGAGAAAAAACGCCTATCAAATTCAAGAAGCAGAACTTGTTCGGGCTTGTTTCATGGCTGCTACGAAGCCAACAAATAAGGGATGCGGTTTTGCAACCGTACTTTTATATTCCGGATGAAACTGAACCCCTACATACCAAGGATGTTTTTCGAGTTCAATAATTTCAACCAAATTATCATTCGGATATATCCCTACCACTTTCATACCGGCTTGTTCAAAATCTTTGCGGTATGTATTATTAAATTCATAGCGATGGCGATGCCTTTCGGATACCATGCTTTCTTTGTACAGTTTAAAGCTTTTACTTTCGGGAATCAACTTACAAGGATATGCTCCTAGGCGCATGCCTTCCAAGTATTTTGTCAATTCTTTTTTATGCTGTAAATCGATTACCGGATGTGGTGTCATCGGATGCATTTCTGCCGAATGGGCATCACGAAGTGAAAGCACATTACGTGCAAACTCAATAACTGCACACTGCATGCCCAATCCGATACCAAAAAACGGAATTTTATTGGTACGCGCATATTCAATTGCTTTTATTTTGCCTTCGGTACCACGCTTGCCGAAGCCCGGGGCAACCAAAATCCCATCTACACCGGAAAGTAGCTCTGCTGCATCGTAAATTTCAAGCTGTTCACTTTGCACATAGCTGATATCTACTTTACATTCGTTGGCAACGCCGGCATGTATAAAGGCTTCGTGTATAGATTTATAGGCATCTTTCAGCTCTACATATTTTCCAACCAATGCTACACGCACCTCCGAAAGCGGGTTACGCAGCTTATGTAAAAAATGTATCCAATTTTGTATATCGATCTTTTCGGGTATGGCGGTTTGCGTCTTACGCAGCACTTCGATATCAAGCTTTTCATCAAGCATTTGAAGCGGCACCTCATAAATTGAGCTGGCATCAATACTTTCAATAACCGAATTCACCTCCACATTGCAAAACTGAGCAATCTTACCGCGTATTGCTTCATTCAGATGATGTTCGGTTCGACAGACGATAATATCAGGCTGCACTCCCTGCTCCAGCAAGGTTTTTACAGAATGTTGTGTGGGCTTGGTTTTCAGTTCGCCGGCCGCCGATAAAAACGGAACAAGCGTCAAATGCACCACTGCACATTTAGTCCCCAGCTCCCATCGCATCTGACGAATGGCTTCCACAAATGGGAAGGACTCAATATCACCTACAGTACCGCCAATTTCAGTGATAACAAAATCATAATCACCGCTTTGACCCAAAATACGGACTCTCCGCTTAATCTCGTCAGTGATATGCGGCACCACTTGCACCGTAGCACCTTCGTACTTTCCTTCGCGTTCCTTATTAATTACATATTGGTAAATCCTACCTGTGGTAACATTGTTTGCCTTGGTGGTAGGCACATTCGAAAATCGCTCGTAATGACCTAAGTCTAAATCCGTTACTGCTCCGTCGTCAGTTACATAACATTCTCCGTGCTCGTAAGGGTTCAAGGTGCCGGGATCCACATTTATATACGGGTCAAGCTTTTGAATAGTGGCAGAAAAGCCACGCCCTTGCAATAACTTAGCCAATGAAGCAGATACAATTCCCTTACCTAATGAAGAACTTACACCGCCTGTTACAAAAATATACTTGGTATCTTTCATGCTCATAAACTATGCTTACAAGCCTGCAAATGTACATCGCTTTTCCCGCTAACGAAAATGTTTAATCCTAATTTTACAAGAAACTGAACTTTATTTGAAACGAATTTGAATATGTGTATTCAAATACAATCACATCTTTTTGTTAAAAATAAAAAGGGCTTTAAAGCCAAATCCCATACCAAATTCAATGGATTTCTCCAAGCCAAATGGCACTGAATCACGCTACAAAATAGCAAAAGCGAAAGCCTGAGCAGGCTTAAAAAAATATAAAAACTCAACTGTCGAATGTAAAAATATCATTCGACAGTTGAAAAATAATCTTAATAATAACGATAACTTTTGACTTTTCCAATATGGCGTGCCAAGCGAATCACCTGACTTGAATAGCCAAACTCATTATCGTACCACATATATACGATAACGGTTCGTCCGTCGGGCGATACTTTTGTTGCCGGGCTGTCATAAATTGACGGGCATGAGTCACCTATTCCGTCGGAAGATACAAATTCGGATGCATTGCTATAACGAATTTGCTCAATCAGGTTTCCACGGAGTGAGGCATCAAGGAAGAGTTCGTTAATTTCATCCACCGTAACTTGTGCATTCAGCTCAAGTGTAAGTATGGCAAGTGAAACGTTTGGAACAGGCACACGTACGGCATTTGAAGTAAGTTTTCCTTTTAGCGACGGAATTGCTTTTGCCGCAGCAGAGCCGGCTCCTGTTTCAGTAATTACCATATTTAATGGTGCCGAACGACCTCTTCTGCTCTTTTTATGGTAGTTATCCAAGAGGTTTTGGTCATTGGTATACGCATGTATGGTTTCAATATGACCTTTTATTATACCGTATTTATTTTCAAGCACTTCGAGGCCCGGAACTATGGCATTGGTGGTACACGAAGCAGCCGAAAAGATTGTTTCCTTATCAATATCTACACTGTTTTGATTTACACCGTATACGATGTTTGGAATATCGCCTTTGCCGGGAGCGGTAAGCAATACTTTTGCTACTCCCTTTGCTTTCAGGTGACGCGACAGCCCTTCTCGGTCACGAAATACACCGGTATTATCAATGACCATGGCATTTTCAATGCCGTAAGACGTATAATCCACATCTTCAGGCTGTTTTGCAGCGATAAAATGAATAATTTGCCCATTGACAATCATGCAGCTGTTATCCAAGTCTTCGTTTGCAACTCCCGGAAAATGTCCGTGCACAGAGTCTCTTCTAAATAATGAAACACGCTTTTTAATTTCTTCCGGTGAATTGGAGCGGGTTACAATTGCGCGAAGGCGCAGATGTGAGCCATCACCGGCAAAAAGAGCCAATTCCCTTGCTAACAAACGGCCTATACGTCCAAAGCCGTACAGTACTACATCCTGCGTTTGGGTGCTGCGTGGCGGTACACCGATAAAGGTCTTCAGCTTACGACGTACAAAAGCATTTACCGAAGGATATTGATCTTTTTCATCCGTCCATTCCGAATTCAGACGCCCAATATCTATACGTGCAGGTGCTACATCCTCCTCCAAAATTGCCTTGGCAATAAGTAAGGAATCTTGTACGCGAACCGGCTTGTTTAAAATCGTTTCAGCACGGATATGCTTGTTTAATATTTTACCCGAGCCGCGATTTATCACCACTGAACGAAGTAAAATAAGTTCGATAGACTTTTCATACCACAGCCTGCTAGCAATGTTAATCAACTCAGCAGCAGCCATTTCGTTGTCAATCCATGACTTTAAGGAATTATTGAATCGTTCCATAATATATTGTTGATTGGGTTAATATTTCTTATTCACAGCGACAAATTTAAAACTTTTACGCAATCGTTTGCAGCAGAATGGAAATTATTCCTGTATAAATTTAAAAGAAAGTCGTCTTTAAAGCAAATAAAACAAGCTGAATCCTGCTTCTTCAACGATAGGCTGTAGGCAATTTCGTACATTTGCAGGCAAAATTACGCCTTCCGGCAAAATGCCTAATAAAATAAAGCATGGCGGCAGGCGTTTGGATAAGATAGATTAGTTATCAATTTCAAGATAAATTAGATAGCAGATGAAAAGATTTGCCTTGATTGGAGCAGCCGGATATATTGCTCCTCGCCATATGAAAGCCATTAAAGAAACCGGCAATACACTTGTTGCCGCGCTCGACCCTTTTGACAGCGTTGGAATTATTGACAGCTTTTTCCCGGATGCCGCTTTTTTTACCGAGCCGGAACGTTTTGATCGTCACTTGGATAAGCTGCGCCGAAAAAAGACGGAAGCTGTAGATTATGTAAGTATCTGCAGCCCAAACTATTTGCATGACGCACATATTCGCATGGCATTGCGCAATAATGCACATGCCATTTGTGAAAAGCCCATCGTGCTCAACCCTTGGAATGTAGAAGCCTTACAAGAAATTGAAAACGAATCGGACAAACGCATTTACACCATATTGCAGCTTCGTTATCACCAAACCATTATGGCGTTGAGGGAAAAGATTTCAGCCGAGCTGAAAGAAAATCCGAATAAAACATATGATATTGACTTAAGCTATATCACTTCGCGCGGTGCATGGTATCACCGTAGCTGGAAAGGCGCTATTGCAAAGAGCGGAGGCGTAGCCACCAATATTGGGGTACATTTCTTCGATATGCTGGTTTGGATTTTTGGTGAAGCACAAGAAAATATCATTCATCTTTCGGATGAAGAGCGTACCTCCGGCTTTTTACAGCTGAAGCATGCGCGTGTGCGCTGGTATTTAAGTATTGACCGCAAAGACCTTGCCAAAACTCCTGCCGAAGCACATAAAACGACTTATAGAAGCATCAGCTTGGATGGAAAAGAAATCGAATTTTCGGAAGGCTTTACCGAATTACACACAGTAAGCTATCAGAATATCTTGAACGGAAACGGCTATGGATTAGAGGACAGCCTGCCTGCCATACAAATTGTACATGATATTCGGACTAAAAAGCCCATAGGCAAACAAGGTGAGTATCACCCGTTTATATAAGTTAAGCTTTATTATTTTTGTTTTTATCGGCACTTCAAGCAATGAAATAGCGTTCCCCGTCTTTTACGGCTACACTATTTGGAAATATTTCTTTTGCTTCTGCTTCAAGTTGCCCCACATCCTTATAGCGAGCTGAAAAATGCCCGATTAATAATTGCTTTACATCTGCCAATTTAGCGATAGCTGCTGCTTGTGCGGCTGTGGAATGATATGTTTGTGCAGCTTCTTCAAGCAAATCCGAGGCAAAAGTAGCTTCATGGTATAACAAATCAGCTTTGGCAATATGTGCCACAATTTCTTCATCATACAAGGTATCGGTACAATATGCATAAGCGCGCGGCGCTCTTGGCTGTATTGTAATTTGTTCGTGCGGCAAAAAGCTTCCACCCGGAATTTGATATCCTGCACCACGCTTAATCAGGCGCATTATTTCCGGCTCCGGCTTGTAAGTCTCTACAAATTCGGGGCGCAGATTGGCTTCCACGGCACGCTCTTGAATAAGAAATCCCCAAGTTGGAATACGGTGTTTTAGCGGAAAGGAGTAAAACCTCAGCTGCCGATTTTCAAAAATGAGCTGCTTCCCTCCTCTTTCCAAGGGGAAAAACAATAAAGGATAACGCAGACGGGTATCGGATGTCTCCAGTTGCAGGCGAAGTATGTCAATCAGCCGGGGCGGTCCAAACACTTGGAGAGGCTTCACGCGCCCCAGCAAATGCATGCTTTGTATCATTCCAATAAGTCCAAAATAATGATCTCCATGTAAATGACTGATAAGCACCTGATTAATTCGCATGGCATTCAAATGAAATTGTTGCATACGTTGTTGGGTACCTTCGGCACAGTCAATTAATATGTGCATGCCGGCATAGCGAACAAGCTGGTTGCTGGCGCCTCTTTCAGGACCGGGTATGGCTGAGCCGGAGCCTATTACATATACATCAAACGAACTCATTTGTACAAAAATTAAAAATCATCACAGATCAATAGCAAGTCTGTTATTATTTCACATTGAAGCTGAGCAGGCATTCATCTTCTATAAACAACTCCAAGCGGTCGTTTAGTTGTACCGCCCCTACCCCTTCCGGCGTGCCGGTAAATATATAATCGCCTTGGCGCAAGCTGACAAATTGTGATACGTAAGCAATGATTTGGTCAAAACTAAAAATCATATCGGCACTATTCCCACGCTGACGCCACTCACCGTTAATTTTAAGTCCAAACGGGATATTACAGGGCTTTTCGAAGTGCTCTTTAGGCAAAAAACGACCTACAGGAGCCGAAAAATCAAATGCTTTAGCAATTTCCCAAGGTAGGCCTTTATGTTTGCAAACCGCTTGCAAATCACGCGCAGTAAAATCTATTCCAACCCCTATTTCATCATAATATTTATGGGCAAAACGCTCGTCAATGCTACGTCCTGGCTTGCTTATTTTTATCACAAGCTCTACTTCATAATGAATATCATTTGAGAAGGCAGGATAAAAAAACGGGTTATGCGGCGGTAAAAGTGCCGTATCCGGTTTCATGAAAAATACAGGCTCCGAAGGCAGTGGATTATTCAGCTCTTTGGCATGTTCCGCATAATTTCGACCGATACAAATTATCTTCATCGCTATGAAATTTGATCAACTAATAAAGAAATTCAATTTACGCACGTATATGTTTGCTCTTCAAAAGTAAGAAGACTTCTGCGTATCAGAGTCAAAAGAGCTAAAAAATAAAGTAAACGGTTTAGATTAATGGTTAAATCTTGTCGGGAGCAGTATTCAACCGTATGATGGCAAACACCATGATTGCGGCAGCAAGCCATTGAATAGGCTGAAGCACATTTTTGTTCAGCAGATAATCAAATACCACGGCAGAAACCGGAAACATCAGCTCACTAATGGTGGCTGTCATGGCTTTTATCTTTCGAAGCCCGTAATAATAAAGGAATATTGCGCCCGAACCGGTGGTAAGTCCGATGAGAACAATGAAAAACCACTGGCGCTGACTTGTGTCAGCGAACGAATTGAAATCGCCTATCAACAGCATGATTACCAGCATGATAAGACTTGTAAAACCGTAGCGATAAAAGGTGGAAGTAACAAAGCTGAAATTCCCTAAAATGCGTTTTGAAAATACGGTACTGCTTCCAAAAGAAAAGGCAGCCAACAAAGCTAAAAGTGAGGCATGTATGGTGGTGCTTCCCGAATCAAAATCGGGTAAAGAAAAGCCGAAAGTCAGGAAATAGCCCGCAATAATTGCAATGGAAGCCCATAATAAATAACGTTGTTTGAGCTTTTCCTTTAAAATAATGGCTGCGAGCGCTATGGCAAATACAGGCTGAAGTTTTTGGAGTAATACAACTACCGAAAGATTATTGAAATTCATTAAAAACAAGGCTTTCACTATGGCAAGCGTGCCTATTGCCCCACCAAAAAAGCTTATCAGAAAAAATGTCAATATATCGGCTCGATGCATTTGTTTGAGATGCCGATATTCTTTGTAAAAAAATAGATTCATCAGCAAAAAAGGCAAAAGATGCAGTATAAATACTACATATACCACATCAAGACCACCAAGCTGAGGGGTAAGAAAAACCCCATCAAATCCCCAAAGAATTGCCGAGAGCCCCACAGCAAGCGAGCCCATAATAAGCGTCATCCGTTTTGCTTCTTCCATAAAACGCAAATTAAGGCTGCAAAGCTACACAATCAAACTGAAACAACTGCTTTGTGACAAAAGGAAAATTCCGGTGCTTGTTCAATGCAAATAAACTCTAGCAGCTTCAGTTGATTTTTCCTTATTGTGTTTGCTTCCGTTTTATTTAATAACTATTTGCAACCTTGGATTTCTAGGGTTGAAAGGGATTGGGAATAAAATAGATTTGTCAACAAATAAATATTCCAAATATTTCAAATTTGAGACTGATTGAGGTACTTCAACCATGGGTCCGCAATGCACCAAATTGAGCTCGACCAAATACTCCAATTGTCCTATTTCATTTGGCAATCGCACCAAGCTATTTTTACCAATCACCAAGTATCGAAGGCTTTCTAGATTTCCAATTTCTTTTGGAATAGAGGATAATTCATTGTTAGTGAGGTAGATTTGCTTCAGATTTTTTAAATTTCCAATTTCAGCAGGAAGTGTTTTCAACTTATTATATTGAAGATCGAGATATTCCAGGTTTTCAATGGCACCGATTTCCGCAGGAAGAGATTTTAAGTTGTTATGTTTCAGTGAGATTTTTTTCAGCCTTTTCAGATTTCCTATTTCTCCGGGTAAAGTTTCTAATTTATTACTGCTCAGGATCAAGGTTTCTAGTTTTTCCAATGAACCAATTTCCTTCGGGATAGACTTCAGATTATCTCTAAAAAGAGTCAAAGATTCTAAATTTTTAAGTGTTGAAATCTCGGGTGGCAACTCCTTTAAATTTTTGTTTTTTATCTTGAGGGCTATTACATCTTCGGGATTTGCCAATGCTTTATCCAAGCTTCGGTAGGTTTTGCAACTCATAAAAGCGAGTGGAAGCAGGAGTGCACCTAAAATAATTGTTTTTGCTTTTAATTTCATTTTTTTACTTTTTAACCTGAATAATTCATAAAATAAAAATAAATGCGGGTAAATATACTGATAT
>CAZDWA010000078.1:0-10553 GCA_964509065.1 uncultured Lentimicrobiaceae bacterium | reverse complement strand
CAAAGTTGAGTAGGATTAAAGTAGCTCACAAGATGCCTTTCGCTGAAGGGTTACGAAGATCAACCAATTATCTTCTTAGCATCTTTAGTTTTGCTTCAAGAATAGCAAGTTCATTTTTGGCTTTATCTACTTTCTTTTCATATTCTGCTTTCATAATATCTGCTTCTTTGCTGTTTGCAAAAAATCCGATATTATTTTCCAGAAGCATGATTTCATCCTTGAGCTTCGTAATCTTCATATTTAATGTGTTCCGCTCGCGTCTGATTTTATCATCACCGCCCGGCTCGTCACGAAGATTTTCAACTACATTTCTGTAGGTTGCAGCTGCCATTTCTTTTTCGGTAAGTTTCATCTTATCAAAAAGCTTATCAATGGCTGCTCTATATTCGGCATAAAGCTGATCTTTCAGCTTGATAGGCACATGACCAATCTCCATCCATCTTCTTTGAAGCATTTTGATAGCATCAAGATTTTCCGAACGGTCAGCATGTACTTCAAAAGTGTTAATTTCTTCAATTAATGTGCGCTTCAACTCCAAGTTTTCACCTTCACGCTCACGTATACCTGAGAAAAACTCAGACTTATTTTTAAAGAATGTATCACAAGCCGATCTAAAACGCTTCCAAACCCTATCCGAATGCTTACGCGGTACCGGGCCGATATTCTTCCACTCTAGCTGTAATGCTTTAAGTTGTTCAGTGGTTTTTCGCCATTCTGTACTATCCTTTAAAGCTTCAGCTTGTACACATAAATCAAGTTTTCTGTTATAGTTTTCAAGTTGTTGCTCTTTCAGCTTATTGAAGAATTCCTTTTTTGCATCGAAGAATGTATCCATTGAAGATTTGAAGCGCGTCCAAATTTCTTCATTTTGCTTTTTAGAAGTTGGACCAACGGTTCTCCAAACTTTAAACAAATCGCCAATCTCATCGGAGCGTTTCATCCATTGGTTCACACTTTCAGGCATTTCGCCGATTAATTCTTCAGCCTTTTTGCATAATGCCAATTTGGTATCATAATTAGCTTGTTGATCGGCTTGAACTTCAGCATAATGCTCTCTGCGTATCGCGTTAATCTTATCGGTAGCAGTTTTAAAGCGCTCCCAGATTTCGTCTTTTTTATCTTGGGGAACAGGTCCTATTTCCTTCCAATCTTCATGATATTTCTGAAGTAATTTAAAGGATTTCACAACAGATTGTTCTAATAATAACTCTTCAGCCTTTTCACACAACTCTATCTTCGCTTCCAAGTTTTTCTTCATGTCAAGATCACGTAATTCTCTGTTTATCTTAACTTTATCGAAGAATTTTTCAACTAAGAAGTGGTAGTTATTCCAAAGATTTGTGATTTCACCTGCCGGCACTTGACCGATAGTTTTCCAACGCTCTTGAAGCACACGGAATTCATCATACGTCTTTTTCAGTGTTTCTTCACTGGCAATAAGCTCTTTTAACTCATCCAAAATGGCTTGTTTGGCAACCAGGTTTTCACCTTTTTGGCGCTCCAAGAGTTCATTATATTTTGCTTTATTCTCTTTATACTTATTAAAAGCTTCTTTATAGCGTATTTCGAGTGGGTCATCAGTTATTTCAAAGTTCTCACGATCTCCGCCTTCCGCAATAAATTGCTCAAGCTTTTGCTCATTTTCTTCTTTGTTCAACCTTAAAAAGAAGACTTTTATGGCAGCCACTTTATTCTTAATCAATGATACATCGGCTTCTTCAACTGTTTCTTCTAACAGCTCCACCAACTGCAACTTATTCAGACTTTCAAAATTATGTTCGTCGACCCCTTCTTCTTCCTCTTGGGTTTCTTCATCCAATTCTTGATCGGATGCAATTAGGTCGCGAATTTCTTCTGCCTCAGTTTTAGAAATCAAGGGTGTTTCAACGACCGGCTGTTCTGTCGGTTTTTCTGTTTCGGCAACAGCAACAGGCTCTTCTACCACTGTTTCTTCGATAGCTTCTGCTTGTGTTTCAACTTTTGCTACTTCAGCGGCAAGCTTATCGGGCTTCATTAGATTTCGTAAGGTATTTGCCTCTTCTTCAGTGATTTGTGGCAAAACCTGAGCCGGTTCGGCAGGGGTTTGTGTTTCAATAGTTTCAGTTTGGCTAACCGTTTCGGGTGTTGCCGTTGGAGTTTCCATAGCTGTTTCTTTGTTTTCAGCTGTAGGATTGGTTTCGATTTGATTTTCCATTACATTGAATAATAAGTAATTAAAATTATCAGGAATGTTTATATCATCATTTCCCGACAGGGAGTTTTCTTCTTTTTTAAGTCTGCAAAAATAGTAATATTTTATTTAATGTAGCCTGATTCGTTAATAAATCTAAGCAGCATTCGATTGATATGGTATTGTATGCATTTCAATTTAAAAAAGGAGGTTCCAAAATAAAATTTGAACCTCCTGTAAATTATTCATCTATAGAATTAAAAGAAACTATAATTCAAACTTAATTCCTTGAGCCAAAGGCAATTCCCTGCTAAAGTTAATTGTATTTGTTTGGCGTCTCATATATGTTTTCCATGCATCACTTCCTGATTCTCTTCCGCCGCCTGTATCTTTTTCACCACCAAATGCTCCACCAATTTCAGCTCCGGAAGTGCCAATATTCACATTGGCAATACCACAATCTGAGCCTTCATGAGATAAAAAGCGTTCTGTTTCAAGGATGTCGGTGCTAAATATAGCAGATGAAAGGCCTTGTGGAACATTATTATGCATTTCAATTGCCTCATCAATCGTTTTATACTTCATCAGATATAATATAGGTGCAAAAGTTTCTTCTTGTACTATTTTGAAATGATTTTCAGCTTCAGCCAATACAGGCTCCACATAGCAGCCGGATTCATATCCTTTGCCTTCAAGTATTTTCCCTCCATAAACAATTTTTCCACCTTCCTTTTCTACTTGTTCCAAGGCATAACTGAAAGCACTTACAGCACTTTTATCAATTAGTGGTCCCACCAAGGTTTGGGGATCTAATGGACAGCCGATTCGAATTTGTTTATAGGCATTTATAAGTTTTTGTTTAAACTCATCATAAATGCTTTCGTGAATGATTAGTCGTCTGGTACTTGTACAACGCTGGCCCGCTGTTCCTATCGCACCAAATACTGTTGCCATCAATGCCATATCTTGGTTTGCTTTTTCAGAAATAATAATGGCATTATTACCTCCTAATTCCAATAAAGTGCGCCCAAGTCGCTCACCCACAATTTTTGCCACACGGCGTCCAACAGCTGTACTTCCGGTACAAGAAATCAAAGGAAGTCTTTTATCAGCAAGAAAATCATCTCCAATATGTTTGGAGCTACCAATAACCAAGTTTATTACTCCTTCCGGAACATCATTACGCTTTAACACATCAGCCATTATATTATGAACTGCAACAGCACAAAGAGGTACTTTCGAGCTTGGTTTCCAAACCACCACATTGCCTGTAACCAAAGCCAGCATGGTATTCCAGGCCCACACAGCTACCGGAAAATTAAATGCGGTAATCACACCCACTACACCAAGCGGATGATACTGGTCATACATGCGATGACGCTCCCGTTCGCTATGCATCGTAAAGCCATATAATTGACGGCTTTGTCCAACTGCGAAATCGGCTATATCAATCATCTCCTGCACTTCTCCAAGTCCTTCCTGATAAACCTTGCCCATTTCATAACTTACAAGACGACCCAAATCTTCTTTGTATCTACGAAGTTCATTGCCCATCTGCCGAACAATCTCGCCTCGCTTTGGAGCAGGCACCATGCGCCATTCCTTAAAAGCTTGCTGAGCCTTTTCCATAATCTTTTCATAATCATCCCAAGTAGCCTGGTTTACAGAAGCAATGTATTGACCATCACATGAAGCATAACTATCGAGCTTGGCTCCCGTTGTTTCAAGCCAATCAGCTCCCGTACTGGCTCCATGATTTAACTGCTTAATACCTAAACGTTCCAAAGCAGGCTTAATATCGCAGGTCGGACAAATGTGTTCCATCATTATAAGTTTTTAAAGTGTATAAATAAATTGCATTAACCCGGTCTTAAAAACCGGAATAAAGAAACCATGTTTTTTACAGCGTCAAAAATCGTTAACTTTTGATTGAATCCAAAAACAGAACGCGTTTTTTAATGATTTTTAAATATGAAGTAATACAAAACACTATTAAAAACCGCCATTTTAGCTTCAGATTTGATATGTAAGCTACACATTGATAGTGAATTAAAGAATTTATTCAATCTAAAACTCACAAATGACAGTTGTTTTGGATGCTTTTGTTATTTTTGAACAGTAAAACATATAAAAAATGTTGCCATATCAAGTTTTTGGAGATAAACGGATTTATCGAGTAATTATATTGTCGATAATTTTTATCGTTTCTGCGCAAAATTCATTTTCGCAAGAAGCATCCAAACTTCGTTTGGCATTTTATAATATTGAAAATTTCTTCGATGTATTTGAAGACAGCACCCGCACCTATAATGCATTTACACCGGAAGGCGAACAACATTGGACCTATTACCGTTTCAAGCAAAAAAGAAATAATCTGTATAAAACATTGGCTGCGCTTGGCGAGGGGGATTTGCCTTCCGTTGTAGGACTTTGTGAGGTAGAAAACGAATTTGTGTTAAATGAGCTTATTTATAAAACCCCTTTAAAAACCGGTAATTATCAGGTGGTTCATTATGAATCTCCGGATAACCGAGGTATTGATGTAGCTCTTTTATATCGCAAGGACAAGCTTCGTTTATTTCATTCCGAAGCAATTCCGTTAATTGATAGCCTAGACCCTGACTTTGTAACGCGCGATATTTTATTCTGTGGTTTTTTAACAGCCACTGACAGTTTATATGTGTATGTAAATCACTGGCCTTCACGCTATGGCGGTCAGGTTGAAACAATTGCTAAGCGAAAGCTTGCCGCTTTAACATTAAGGCAGCATGTGGATCGGCTTCTTTTAAGACAAGCAAATGCAAAAATTGTAATCATGGGTGACTTCAATGACAGCCCTGAAGATGAAAGTGTTACAAAATGGCTACAAGCTTTGGCACCTGAATTTGAAACCGAACAAAGCCTGATTCATCTATTTACAAATCCAAAAGAACTTGGTTTTGAAGGCACATTGAAGTATCAGCATGCATGGCAAATTTTTGACCATATGATACTTTCTAAATCCTTATATCATGCTGAGCAAGGCTTAAGATATAAGGGCGGCAGTGCTCGAATTTTTACAGCTCCATTTCTTTTTGAAGAAGATGAGCGGCATTTGGGCATAAAACTTCATCGCACTTACAGTGGACCAACATATATAGGTGGTTTCAGCGATCATTTGCCAATATATATTGATTTGGAAGAAAGCCAATAGCACTATTAAAGCACCAAATAGGTTAAAAAAAGGCTCTGAATAGTATTCAAAGCCTTTATTTATTCCTTAGATAATTTCCTTATGCATTAAGCATCACCGGCATTATGAGCATAAGAATATCTTCATCTTCATTTGGGTTATCAACAGGAAATAGAATTCCGGCACGATTTGGAGCCGACATCTCAAGTCGTATCTCATTGCTATCCAGGTTATTAAGCATTTCTTGGAAAAAGCGAGAATTGAATCCTATTTCAAGGTCATCTCCTTCAAAGTTGCAGCTTAAGCGCTCTTTTGCTTCATTGGCATAATCCAAATCTTCGGCTGAGAGCTGCATTTCTTGTCCTGTAATTTTAAAACGCACTTGTAATGTGCTTTGATTGGCAAAAATTGCAACACGACGTAAGGAATTAAGCAATGAATTTCTGTCAATCGTCAGTTTATTTGGATTTACTGCAGGTATCACCGCTTCATAATTCGGATAACGTCCTTCAATTAAACGGCATACCATTTTAAAATTCGCAAAGGTGAAAGAAACATTGGTAGGATTGTATTCCACCAACACCTTTTCTTCCGGTTTTGAGCCAAGAATATTTTTCAGTTGATTAATCGGCTTTTTGGGCAAAATAAATGAGGCTTCCACATCGGACTTCACATCCGGGCGACGATAACGCACTAATTTATGTGCATCGGTGGCGACAAAAGTCAAATGGTCTTCTTTTAATTCGCACAACACACCGGCCATAGCAGGGCGAAGCTCGTCATTACCGGTAGCAAATATTGTTTTATCAAATGCGTTTGCCAATACTTCGGCGTCCACTTGAAAACTAGAAGTTTCTTCAAGTTGAGGCAATTGTGGAAACTCATCGCTCTTATGACCTGAGAGCTTAAATTTACCTTCCCCGGCCTTAATCTCGACAAAATAATGATCTAAATTCACTTCGAAAGTTACTGGGATATCCGGAAATGTTTTCATTGTTTCGAGCAGAATACGCGCAGGAATAGTTAGTTCACCGCCCCCTTCCACCAAATCAGGCTGCATGGAAACACTCATAGTTGTTTCCAAATCAGAAGCTGTAATAAGCAACTCATTATCAACAATCCGAAACAAAAAATCGTCTAATATCGGCAGTGTATTATTTGGATTAAGTACACCGCTGAGAGCCTGAAGGCTCTTTAATAACTTGAAGCTTGAGATGATAAATTTCATTTTAATTATGTATTAAATGACATGGTAAAATTAGAAAAAAAACAGCTATAAAAAGCAAATAATATTAAAATATACCAAAACTTTACTAACAACTCCCTAATAACGGCTGCTATAGGTTACTTTTTCCAGGTGTTTTACAGCTATAAAACACCCGTTTTCTTACATTTATTTAACCGGATATAAACAATATATTAAACTGTCACTCAGACTTTTGAGTTTTTGATTTAAATGTCAATTTCGATTCTGTTCCATTCAGTAAACGTCCAATATTTTTTCGATGTGTATAAGGCAAAAATAATGCAACACTTATTCCCAACGTAAAATATAGCCAATGTGGAGGACTTGGAGGAAATACAAAGAAAATCAGTAAAGGGAAAAATATTCCTGCAGAAATACTTCCAAGAGAAACATATCTGGTGATAGATACTACCACAATAAATACACCCAATGCGGTCCATGCTGCTGCGGGAAACAATCCAATTCCAACTCCCAAAAGTGTTGCTACGCCTTTCCCTCCCCTAAAGCCTGCAAAAATCGGCAATGTATGTCCGATCACCGCCAATGCAGCCGCTGCAACCATATGATAAGGTGAAGGCTCGCTAAATCCAGCCATATGGCTAAGACGGCCTGCGATATAAACCGCCAGAAAACCTTTAAACACATCAATCAAAAGTACCGGGACACCAACTTTAACTCCTAATACTCTGATGGTATTCGTTGCTCCGGCATTGCCCGATCCGTGCTCTCGCACATCCGTATCATGAAGCCATTTGCCAATCCAAACCGCCGTGGGAATTGAGCCTAATAAATAGGCAATTACAAGTGAAATAAGTATTTCAAGCATATAATTAGTTTACAATCAACTACAAAAATCTAAAAAATAGTGAATACACGCATCAATTTCATTTAAAATTCCAATGTTTGCATCTTTCGTAAAAAGTCAACCATCTTGCGACGGCTTGATATAACAAATTCATAACGACCTGCAGTAGGGCTGTTTACAACTCGTTTATCCTGCTTTATTTTCATTAAATCGGTATTAAACTCATTTGATGAGGACAAAGCTTGAAGTACACCCGCTCGATAATTGAAAAAATACCATTGTCGTGCATTTGGCATGAGATGAATAGAAAAACCATCTCCTGCCCTGCTCTTCTCTATTTCAATAAAGCCTTCAATAAGCTTGTTACTATTGGATTTCAGCACATTGGCAAGTCCAATTGATCCCATCGAAACAAATGACCTTGTTTCAGGATTCCACTTTAATCTAATATCTGAAAACACCAATCCATTTTGCAATTGATCGGGCAATTTACGTGGTGCTCCGTATAAAGCAATTTCGTTTTGTATTTTATCTGCATCCGTTTCACCCAAATAATGTCGCATTGCAGAAAGATAGTTTCCTTTATTTAATTCTGCCCCGGGTAGATTGGCTGCATCCAAGCTGTCAGCCATCATTTTCATTAATTTATCGTCAAACGGGAATTGAAATTTCGCAAACACATCTAAATAAAGCGAATCAGGTATCATTTTATAGCGAAACTCGCCAAAGCTCTCCAAATTTATTTGCCCAAGCTTTAAGTCCAAATCAATTTCTGAGCGCCCTTCAATAATACATCTTGTTGTATTTAAGCTGAGCAATGTACGTGGTCTGTCATTTTCCCACTTTCTTATATTATAGGAGGAGTTGATTTTGTCATAAACCAAATCACCGCTGATAAATGCTGCCGCACGGTCAGCTCCTTTGGGTCGTTGCATGAAGGCAGCATAATAGCTGTCATTCACGGTGGCATAATACAAGCCGTTACTAATTCTTCCTCCATTTACATCCGTACTGGTTTCGGTTACGGGAATTGCCACATTCAATGGGTCGATCAGCGTATCAAACAAAATCCAAAAACTATGGTCTTGCAAGCAGTTGTGCATGAGCCTGATACCACCTTTGAAGCGCATATACGGATTTTTGGCATTTAGAAATGCATCCCCATAAAACGAAAACCAAGGGTTAAGATAAAAATCATCTTCTTCGGTGATATCAGCCCGCCCAATGGTATTTCCATCGTCAGAAACATAAATATCGGGCATTTCCAAAATAAACTGCCGATTGTTTAAATCCGTATAGGTATAATTTCCGCTTGCCGTATATTTATTTTTGCTGGTAATTTGCACGCGAGCACGATGAATTTGGTGCATTTTACTGTTGACATTGGCAATTATTGTAGCACTTTCAAGCGGTTTCATTTCGGCTTCTCCCAAAATGGACACAATACCATCTTCAGGGAAAATTGCCGCATCCGCCACTTTGATAATCTTCACGTCACGGGCTACAATGGCATAATTATTCAAATCGTAATCCGCACGTAGGCAGAAGAATGACAATGAATCTTGAAGTGGATGCTCCGAAACGAACTCCGATTCAGTCAGGTCTAAATCGATAATATCCGCCAGAGGCATTGCCTCAAATTTGTAGCGATTTGCAGCTTTTTGATTGTTAAGCAAAACACGTTGCTCGTCCATCAGCCATTCGGCTTCATCCAATGTACAATAATACCGGTTAAAAGGGAATGACAGCTTGCTGCTTTCATCCAAATGCGTAAACGCAAGCTTACGATTTTCATAATTCACCAAGGCTTTATATCCTTGAGCCAAGAAAGCTTCTTTTTTCCCATCCGCAGTATATAGGCTGAAATTTGCCGTATCTGCTCCGAAGGAGCGTGCAAAGAAATCAAAATAGCTTGATTGCATTTTTGCACTTTCGAATGAAATATCTCCACTACCTTTAAGCCCATCCGAATGAAGCAATAAGGTTCCATAGAAATCATTCTGACCATAAATTTCAAATGGAGTATCGGAAGTGTTAAGCATCATCACAGGCTGAGATATATCCCACTGCAATTGGATATTTTCAGCCTTCCCGGATGGAAATTGCGGGTTTTTACGTTGCTCCTTCATTACAAACTGTTCAGCAAGCGTGACAACGGAATCAGGATAGAACACGAATTCCTTTGAATATGCTGTTGAAGTCAAATGGTGTAATGCCCCGAAACCTAACATACCTTGATTCGACAAATGTAAAGTTTGTTCATAACGTCCCAAGCCATCATACACTGTATATCCTTCTTTTGGCAATTGATGATCAAAGCCCAAAGAATAATCTTGCATCACTATTAAAGGCTCCCGAAAGACAGGAAAAATGCCGGCTGAATTCAAATAGCCTTCAAAACGTAGATTATCCGTGCTAAAGCTATCAAGACTGTCGATAACAAAAGGATCGACTACATAGTAAAATGATTCGCGATTTAATGTGCCTTGCTGTATATTTTCATTATCAAAATACACATAGCTTTCGCTCGTGCTTTGAAATTTCGGGAATGCGCTAATTTGTTGGCTGCCAGATTTATTATCCGGATGGTCTACAAACAAAGTACCGGTCAAATCGGAGATCACATTATTTACTTTCACATAGTTTGTAAAAAGCCGATCAGTTTCTGTCGTCCGCTCCCTTACTACAAAAGCCAACGAATCTACAAAGTTGAAATTCAGTTTAAACGGATCATATTCAAAAGAGGCTTCGCGTGCATAAAAGTCAAATAATCCTGCACGCACACGTCCACTAAAGCTGAAGTCACGATTCCGCTTCATGACAATATGCTTTTCTTCAGGGAAAAGACGTACGCCATGTGCTTTGCTCAGCAAAACTTCATCAATGCCGAATATCTCCAAGTCATTTGTAGATAAATTCAGTACCAGATTGTTTTGACGTCTTGGCGTAACGGAGTGTAGCGCAATCACATCAAAATCAGCACGCTCAGCTTTTGCTTCTAAAATATGGAAAAAGCGATCTGTTGCATATGCCGTTTTTGATATCGGATCATAATTTAGATATCCCAAAGAAGCCAGACGTAAAAACAGCGTAATGACTTGTTCGGGCGGTTTTTTCATGAAATCGGCCAAAAAGTTTAATTTCAGTTCACCTTTTGTTT
>CAZDWA010000077.1:4935-10752 GCA_964509065.1 uncultured Lentimicrobiaceae bacterium | reverse complement strand
TTGGGTGAAACCTATGCACTTAGGGTTCGATTGGTAGAAGAGTCTATTGCCTTGGGAGAGGTGGTTGTTTCCGCACCGGAAACTAAATTTGCGACCGAAAAAACAGGCGCCTCCACCAGCATTTCCAATCAGGAACTGATTACCATGCCAACCATTAGCCGTGGAATTGCAGACATTGCTCGTTTATCACCTTATGCCAACGGCATGAGTTTTGCCGGAGGTGATGGCAGATCGACAAACTTTACGGTTGACGGTGCCAACTTTAACAATAACTTCGGACTTAGCTCCAATCTGCCGGGTGGTGGAAACCCCATCTCTTTGGATGCAATTGAGGAAGTTCAAGTTGTTGTAGCTCCATTCGATGTTCGTCAAACCAACTTCATCGGAGGTGGTATTAACGCAATTACCAAATCCGGTACAAACCAGTTTAGAGGAACAGCTTACACCTATTACCAAAATCAAGATTTCCGAGGAAACAGAATTGGTGATGTAGATTTTGGTGTACGCGATGCCGAATCAAATAAAATTTACGGTGTTTCACTGGGTGGTCCCATTATTAAAAACAAATTATTCTTCTTTGTGAACGGTGAATACGAAGTTCAGCCTGGTCAAGTTGTGACCTGGAGACCTTCGGAAGACGGCGTTGCAAATACCGACTTGATGCTGTCACGTACAAGCGTATCGGATATGCAGAAAGTTAAAGATCATTTGATTTCAAAATATGGCTATGACCCGGGTTCATATACCGATTATCCGGCCGACGAAAGCAACAGAAAGCTGATGGCAAGACTCGACTGGAACATCAACCAAGCAAATAAACTGAGTGTGAGATATAATTACACCAAAAACCAAGCTTGGTATCCAACAAACGGAAACTCAACAGATGCCGGTTTACGTAACTCTTCAATGAACCGTATCTCACAACATTCAATGGCATTTTCCAACGCAATCTATTCACAAGATAATATCGTGAATTCAATTGCATTGGATTTGAACAGCCGTTTCTCAAACAATATCTCAAATCAGTTTTTGACCACCTACACGAAAATTAAAGATATGCGTGGGTCAAATTCAGAACCATTCCCCTTTATTGATATCATGCACGGACTTAATCCTGATGGTACTCAAATCGTTGAACCATATATCTCAGCCGGTTATGAGCTGTTTACTTGGAATAATGGTGTGAATAACAACATATTCAATATCATTGATAACGTAAACGTTTATCGCAACAAGCATAAGTATACCTTTGGTGTGAGCTTTGAGCATCAAATGGCAAACAACTCCTATATGCGTAACGGAACAGGATACTATCGCTATGCCAGTCTTGATGACTTCTTGACTGGTGCAGCACCAAGAGACTTTGCCGTAACCTACGGTTATGACGGAGAAAAGAATCCTGCCGCAGAAGTTGCTTTCAATCAGTTCGGACTGTATGCACAAGACGAATTCAGCGTGAATCCTAACTTTAAATTAACTTACGGTTTACGTGCTGATTATTTGGTTTATGAAGATAACCTGATTGGAAATAATGCAATTAGCGCCCTCGATTTTGGTGGTAAAAACATTAATACCGGTGAATGGCCAACAGCTAAAATCCAAGTTTCACCAAGAGTTGGATTTAACTGGAATATCTTCGGTGACGAAACCTTGACATTACGTGGTGGTACCGGTTTATTTGCCGGAAGACTTCCATTGGTGTTCTTCACCAATATGCCTACCAACTCCGGTATGGTTCAAGGAAGCTATGCTGCTGTTACTAAATATGACTCAGACGGAAACATCACTTCTGTTGATCCTAAACTTGCATTGCTTGCAGGTGGTATGATTACCGATGTAGAAGAAATGATTCGTCTCCTTGACCTTCAGAACACCATTAGCCCTGAAGATGGCGCACTGCCAAGAGATATTAACGGTATCGATCCTGACTTTAAAATGCCTCAAGTATGGAAATCATCATTGGCTTTAGACTATCAGGTTCCTGCTTCATTCCCCTTGTCATTAACTGTTGAAGGAATCTTCACCAAAACACTCAATGGTGTATTACTGAAGAACTACGACTTAAGAGATCCGGACGATAGCTGGCAACGCTTTAGCGGATCGGATGACAGATATATCTATCCCGCTTATGATGACTTATCATACAACAAGAGAAATGCATACGTACTTTCAAATACCAATGAAGGATGGGGTGCAATTGGAAATATATCCATTTTTGCCGAGCCTGTAAGAGATTTGGATGTAATGCTTTCATATACCAGAACTGAGTTGAAAGAAGTTTCCGGCATGCCCGGCTCAAACGCTGCTTCAGCTTATACCGGACTTGTACAAATTGACGGACCACACCTACCCGGTGTACAACGTTCACAATATGTAATGCCTTCAAATTTGATTGCAGCTATTTCCTACAAACTTCCTTGGGGTAATGATGCAATGAAATCAGCTACACGCCTTAATTTATTCTATAACGGATTTACTCCTTATGGAAACAGCTTCGTATATGCTAATGATATGAACGGTGACGGAATTATCAACGACCTGATTTATATCCCGAGCGGAAGAGGTGATATTAAGTTTGTGAGCCAAGAAGATGAGGATGCATTCTTCAAATTCCTTGAGCAAGACAAATATCTCAAAAACCATCAAGGACAATATGCCGAAGCTTATTCAGCTCGCGCTCCTTGGGTAAACAGATTTGACCTGCGTGTTTCCCGTGAATACTACTTCAACGTAGCCGGACAAAAGAATACACTGCAATTTAGCCTTGACGTATTGAACTTTGGAAATATCCTCAATAGCGAATGGGGTGTGTATAAAACAAATGCATTGTCAAACAGCGGAAAAATCCTCAGATACGAAGGAAAAGACGCGAACAATGTACCTAGCTTCTCAACGGTGAAAGTTAATGGAGAATATCCAACCGAAACTTATTCACCCTTGTTTAACTATAGCCAAGTATGGCAACTGCAAATTGGAGTAAGATATATCTTCTAATTTGTGAATTGCCAACTCATATAATAAATGCCACCCGAAAAGGTGGCATTTTTTTTAACCTATAAAACCCATCTCAACTATTTACAAGCCCGTTAGGAATTCAATCTGTCTAAAAACTGTTACAGCAAGTTTTTTCCTCGTTATGTAGGGGCTAAATTTCCTCCAAGTGTCAGTTTTATACAAAATATATAACTCTGTTCGTCCTTTTTCTTGATAAAAAGGACGGAAAAATCAAGCATGAATAAACGGGCTCCCCACTCCGCGAAAGTTTTCGGGACACATAAGTGCGTAAATATAAGCAAGGTTGCATCGCTTATTAGGAGAACTATATTGAACATTAATATAATACAGTGGAAAAAAAACTGCTTTAAAAATTGTTTTTCGCCCTGCTAACAAGCTCAAACAGCCCACGAAAGGATTCGCGGGCTGCCTTGCAAGATTTATTATGCTTTGCCAATTCTCAGGCGAGCGCTGCTCCTCCTTCCGATTCATTATCGGAACATGCCCTCCTCCGCGCCCGACCCGGTTAAGAGGACAAGTGTTTTTAGTTTGTTATTTGTGCAAGAAATTTTTCCGCAGCGGCGGTTTTCAAAGCCAACGCCTTGGTAATAGCAACAAATCAAGAGTTAAACCCCGCCAGAGCTTCTCTGTTTATAAAACTGTGCGTTGAGGGAGCTAATGCTGTTTAGGCCAATAAAAAATGCGGTTGATTGCTTATTTGCATATCAACCGCATCAGTTCTTAATAAAATATTTCATTTGTTGATTCTAGTCTGCTTAATTCATGAATTACGCAGGCTTGAAAAAGAATCAGTAGGATAAAATTTTTAGGCTATTGATTTGGAATGCAGGTATTCAATCGCATTAAGTGCGGCAAGCGTTCCGTCAGCCGTTGAAAGTGTAATTTGGCGGAAGCGTTTTTCATTGGCATCGCCGGCAGCAAAAACACCGGGGATATTGGACTGCATTTTTGCGTCCACTATCACCTCATCACGTTCATTCAATTGGATACATTTGCCTTTTAAAAAGTCGGTATTTGCTTCATAGCCTATGAAAATAAATACGCCGTCTAAGCGTAGCTCTGTATGATCGTGGTTAATAAGGTTTTCAACCATTACATATTCCAGTTTCTCATCTCCGTGAAAGGAAACAATACGGCTGTTCATTTTGATGTCGATCTTCGGATTGCTTTTCAATTCATCTTGCGCATGCTGAAAAGCCTGAAAATCGTCCAACATATGGATGAGGGTAACTTTTGAGGCATATTTGGTTAATGAAACGGCTTCTTCCAATGCAGCATTTCCACCTCCCACCACAGCAATTTCTTTGTCGGTGAAGAAGTCGCCGTCACAAGTGGCGCAATACGAAATGCCTCTGCCTTTAAACTGTTCTTCATTTGTTACGCCAAGGCTGCGTGAACGTCCGCCCGTGGCTAAAATAACCGTGTCGGCAGTAAACTTTTTGCCATTGGATAATGAAACTGACTTTGGCTCCGACTGTAAATCGATATCTTTAATGGAAATGCTGGATAAAATGTCGCAACCAAAATTTTGAGCTTGCTTTTTCATGCGGTTGCTCAATTCATATCCCGAAATGCTTTCGAAACCGGGATAATTTGCAATTTCATGCGATAAAACCATTTGACCTCCGGCAACACCTGCATCCAACAGCAGAGTGGATATCTTGGCGCGTGAAAGATAAATTCCTGCCGTAAGACCGGCCGGACCGGCTCCTATAATAATACTGTTATAATGTTTTGACTCCATAATCTGAAAAATTAATAAAACCTGCTTAAATCAAAATTCATTTTATAATAAATACTTTTTTATATAACTGCTACATTCTCCTAATGCAAAGTTTATAAGCTTATTACGATAGAATCCGATTCACAAACTCATGAATTGGTGGATTATGCAGGAAAAAACCCGGACTGAATCCGGGCTGTAAAAATATTATTTTGCCGGACCAAACTCACGATCCAATATAGTTGTTATCTGATCACGACTTTGAATACTGCTTGTGGCTGCTGCAACTTTTCCGTTCTTGTAATAAACTGTAAATGGAAGTCCCATAAAACCACGACATTCAGGTAGATTGCGAATAACTGCAGCTTCCGGAGAGTCGAACATCATGTCTCTGAATACCACATTGGTATATTCATTTTGCAATTCTTCCATTGCATCATACACAGGTAAACACATTGGTCCCATACGACCACAGCAAACCATAACGTTCTCGTTTTCTTGAATCAGCTTGTTGAGCTCATCGGCAGTAGCCACATGCTCTAAATTTGTTGGTAGTACCATAATATTAATTTATTTAGATTTTTCTACTAATAAATCTATCATAAACTATGCCAAATAGTGATATTAAAGCGATTTACTGAAATGTGTTCAAAGCGGAATTTAGAATGTGTTATAATTCTAATTGATTGAATTATTGGAAGATACGTTTTATGATGCGTAGTTTATGGGTATAGTTTCCACTTTGTTGATTGAAAATTCCGTAATGGTCTATTTTGTCAATTCTGACAAAACCCGAAGCGTGTATGACATTTTTTCCGTTTAAAACAATGCCTACATGGATTATTCTGCCTTCCTCATTGTCGAAAAACACCAAATCTCCTTCTTTTGCTTCATCAATAAAGCTTAATGTCTCACCGATTTCTGCCTGCATATATGCATCGCGCGGGATTTGAATGCTGTTTGCTTTACATACCAACTGCAGAAAGCCGGAACAATCTGCACCAAAAATGCTGCGTCCTCCCCATAAATAAGGGATTCCCATAAATTTCAGTGCATCTTCAATAAAAGTTTCTAGCGAT
>CAZDWA010000077.1:0-4925 GCA_964509065.1 uncultured Lentimicrobiaceae bacterium | reverse complement strand
ATCGGAAGTCTACGAATTTCTCCTTCAACAAGTTGAATTTCACTTTCGCCTGAAGAAGAATATTGAGAGATACTGCTGCCAAAACCAAGTAATTTCTCTTGTCCGTCATGCTTGATGATAGCAGTTTGACTACTGACAACAGCATAGGGGCTTTCATTCTTGTCACGAACATTGTTCGTTATGGGAGCAAGTTGATTCAAGCTGCACCAGCCTTCGTATCCATCGTAATGCGTACGCAGATATGCCCAATCATTGGATTTTTCAACTATATCAGCTGATTCACCAAATACAAGTTGACTGACCATTTCACTCTTTTCGGAAGGTAAAGCCCGAAGAGGAACAACAGCTAAATTACAAACTGCAGCATTCATATGAATTTTTTTCAAAAATAAGCTATTTTGGGCGAAGCATTGCAAACATACGCCTTTGATTAATTTTATAATTGTATTTTAGCTGAAAAGCCAATTAGAAACTATAAGCATATCTCAGAAAATAAACTAAATTTGTATGCTTAATTTCACAGATATGCAACGGCTGGTACACAAATTCTTTAATATTCAATACGAAATTTTCAAAGTATTACCTTTTTTAATTGTGATACTGCTTATTGTGTGGCTCATGCCGGGAGTTTCCAAGTTTAGATACGAATATCATTTGGGCAAGCCTTGGCAGCATACTACCCTGATTGCTCCTTTTGATTTCACGATTCATAAGACAACGGAGCGGCTGAAGGCTGAACGTGAGCAGCTTACACAGTCGTTATATCCTTATTTTAGCTATCATCAAGAAGAAGTGGAAGCTGCTCAATCCGATTTGGAACATAAGCTTGATTTCTTGGAACAAGAGAAGAATGATTTTACTGCAAACGACAAACAGTTTGTACTTTCTTTATTTAGTTCAGTTTATCGTACGGGCGTATTGCAGTATGATGATATTTTGGATCAACAGCAATCGAATAAGTTCTTGAATTTGGTGCAAGATAAATCCGCCCAAACAATTGCTGTGGACGAGCTTTATTCAGTGGCTTCGGCTTATGAGTTTTATAAACAGCAGCTGGAAGCGGCTGAACTGGCAGAAAAGGAACGGGTGCTGACATTTTTGAGCGAAGGCATAGTGCAAAATATTGTATTTGATGCGCGGCTAAGCAATCAGGAGTTGGAGCTTGCTTTAGAGCGTATTTCTCCCGTTTACGGCCTTGTTCAAAAGGGAGAGCTGATAATTTCGGAGGGGGAGACGGTAGATGAAGAAAAATATTTGATAATCAACTCACTACGTGCCGAAACGGATTCAATTTCAGGCGATAATATACGTTATGGCTTGCTTTTAGGTGGCAGATTTCTATTAGTGGTTGCACTTATGGGCGTATTATTATATTATTTGCGCTATTTCAAGCCGGATATTTACAGTGAATTGAAGAAAGTGAATTTAGTGCTGTTGTTGGTGCTTTTGGTCATCATACCATCCTATATTATTATTGATAATTTCCCGGAATTTATTTATCTGTTCCCATTTGGTATTTTGCCTATTTTACTTATCACCTTTTTCGATTCACGCACCACCTTTTTAATCCATCTAATAACTATTTTTCTTGTTGCCATCAGTATATCCAATGCGTTTCAGTTTGTATTTCAGCAAATTATTGTTGGTTATATTGTTGTTTTCAGCTTTGCCGACCACAGCCGTCGCTTGTACTTCTTCCGCACTACGCTTTTCATCTTTTTAAGCTATATAGTGATATTTGCCGGCTTTAATCTATTGCATTTAAATGATATCAATAAGGTGAACTTCAGTCTTTTGTGGCTGTTTGCCGGCAGCTCCTTACTTACTTTATTGGCATTGCCCTTCATCTTCATTTTGGAGCGCAGCTTTGGATTAGTCACTGACCTCACCTTGCTGGAGTTAAGTAATACGAACAGCCCCTTACTGCACGAACTTGCCTCTAAGGCACCCGGAACTTTTCAGCACAGCATGCAGGTTGCCAATCTTGCCGAAGAGGCATTATATGCCATTGATGGCGATGTGCTTTTGGCTCGTACCGGAGCTTTGTATCACGATATCGGAAAAATGGAAAATCCATATTTTTATATCGAAAATCAATTAGGAGCTTATAATCCGCACGATGATTTACCTCCGCGAGAAAGTGCCGCCATAATTATCGGACATGTGCTAAGCGGAATAGAAAAGGCACGAAAAGCAAAATTGCCGGATCAAATCATTGATTTTATCCGCACACATCATGGTACAAGCCGTGCAAATTATTTTTATGTGATGGAGCAACGCTTAAACCCAGGTATCCCGGTTGATGAGCGTGATTTTAGGTACAATGGGCCAATCCCGTTTTCAAAAGAAACAGCAGTAGTAATGATGGCAGATGCCGTTGAGGCTGCCTCAAGGAGTATAAAAAATCCTACGGAGCAGAAGATTAACGACTTAATTGAAAATATTGTCAGCAAACAGTTTGAAGACGGGCAGTATTTGAATGCAAATATTACGCTGAAAGAGTTGAATACCGTAAAAAAGATACTAAAAAAGAAGCTGCTGAACATTTACCATGTCAGGCTTGCATATCCCGAGTAAATGGATAAAGTATTGGTTCTATGGCTTTTAATAGTGCAGTATGCTCTGTAATATAGCTGGCTGCTGAAGGACCTTCGTTAAATATCAAATCCAATATACTGAGGTTTGGATGAAATAACTGACGATCTGAAAACACCTGATAATATAGCTTGAATTGCTTTGCCCTTCCTTCAAATCCGGCAAAATCGAAATGGCGTAAATCCGTTATACCGGCTTCGGCTGTTGGTGCCCAATATTCAGTGTATGACAACTGTGGCTGCAAGCGAAGGATTTTTAATATTTGCATAAGCAAGCTATGGTTTAACTCTTTCAAAAGCAGCGGTGGGTTTTTTAGCTCTGCTTCAAATATATGGGCATAATGCTCAAAAAAGGGTGCTTTTCCATAAGCTGATTGGATTGCTCGCCAATGTAAAACATTCCATTTCGACTCTTGAAAGAGCACTACTTCTTCTGTTTTAGTCTTATTTCCGTTTGGTTTATTTACTGTTACACTTAATTTATGAGATCCGTTGGCAGTCATTATCACACAATGATTGCGGATGCTTTGTTTGCCATAGGTTTCCTTTTGCTCGATGATGCATTGCTTAGTTGTTGCCATCCAAATGAAATAACTGATGGGTGGAAAATAAGCCGTAGGCAATAATATTTTGTCTGAAATTACCGGAAACATGCGGCAAATATACTGCTTTTAGTGTGTAGGTCTTGGTTATATTTCTTGCTTTTAAAGTCTAAAACTTGGGTTGTGTTTTAAAATTGTTTGGTTATATGTAGTTTTGTAGGGTTAAAAAATAATTCATCCCTATAAAAACTATTGCTTATGCAGTTCGACTTATTTAAAAAGGATACCATTGTTGCTTTATCGACACCTCCTGGCATGGGAGCCATTGCCATATTGCGTATGTCGGGTCCTCGCAGCTTGGAAGTGTTGCGTGCGGTATTTAAAACTTCCAATAAGGCGTTCAATGAAGGGAATTATAGCCCATATCATCAGTATTATGGTCAGATTTATTCCGACAATGTGTTAATGGACGACGTACTTGTAAGTTTGTATTTCGCCCCCCACAGCTATACGGGCGAAGATGTGGTTGAAATCAGTTGTCACGGCTCGGTCTATATCCAAGAACAAATGTTGAATTTGTTGCTGAATCAGGGTATTCGTTTGGCGGAGGCCGGTGAGTTTACCTTACGCGCTTTTGCCAATAATAAGATGGACCTCGTTCAAGCTGAGGCTGTTGCAGATCTTATTGCAAGCCAATCGAAAGCATCTCACGCTTTGGCGATACAGCAGATGCGAGGCGGTTTTTCCGATAAAATTGCATTATTGCGGGAGCGTCTGCTTGATTTTGCCTCCTTGATTGAGTTGGAACTCGATTTTTCTGAAGAAGATGTGGAATTTGCTGATAGGGAAGAGTTTTTTAGGTTGCTTGACGAGCTGAACAAAGAAATTAAGCTGCTCATGGACAGCTTTCACACAGGTAATGTGATTAAAAAAGGAATTCCCGTTGCTATCATTGGGAAGACGAATGTGGGGAAATCAACCCTGTTAAATGCAATTTTGAACGAAGAACGTGCCATTGTAAGTGATATCCCGGGTACCACACGTGATGTGATAGAAGATACCATTGTGATAGGGGGCTACAGCTTTCGTTTTATAGATACTGCCGGCTTGCGTGAATCGGAGGATGTGATTGAAAGCATGGGGATTGAACGAACTTATGAAAAAATAAAACAAGCATCCGTCATATTATATGTGTGCGACCTTTCCACATGCCGTGGTGAAAGTGCCAAAGAAATGCTGAATGAGTTTACCGAATTTATTCAAGACGAAAGCAAACATTTTATTCTTATTGGAAATAAAACAGACCTTTTGGAAGAAATACCTTCCTATTTCAGAGAAATGGTGGAGTTGGAAACCATATTTATTTCAGCGAAACGAAAGGAAAATATTCAACTAATTACCGATAGCCTCCTACAAGCTGTTGGGAAAATCACGGTACAAGCAGATACGATTGTCAGCAATGCACGACATTTTCAAGCATTGGAAAAAACCTTGGAAGCACTGATGTTGGTGAGGGAGAATATGGAGAAAGACATTCCTACAGATTTAGTTGCCATTGATTTGCGTACGGCTTTATATCATTTGGGAAGCATTACCGGAACCATTTATACCGATGAAATATTGGGGAATGTATTTAGTAAATTTTGTATCGGAAAGTAGTTTACTTTCTTTTATTTGCTAACTGCCTACTATTCTTAAGTTTATAGGTTCACTTTCTTCTCTTATTTGTTGCCTAATTGCACTTTATTGCTTATTTTTGTTGCCCAGTTGTTGCTCAAACAACAAATTT
>CAZDWA010000076.1:0-11017 GCA_964509065.1 uncultured Lentimicrobiaceae bacterium | reverse complement strand
CACTTTTGTTGAGTTGATCAAGGTATATCCTTAAGGCTTTTTCAATCAGCTTATTCTTAGGGACATTTAATTCTTTTGCCTTGCTTGCTAATAATGCAAGCAAATCATCCGGGAGTGAACTGGTAAATGTTGCCATAATGTATTTATATTTTATGTTTATAAAATTCAAATGTAATTTATATTCTTAATTCCACAATAAAATTTAACAATTATTTTGATAATTATCACTTTCTTATTATCTTAGCCTAAGAATTCATTTTGTGGTGCTATTGATACATTTCCCAATCTATCTACTTTGAGCTTAATGCACTTTTCTTTTATTCTTATCGGATTCGACAAATCAAGTGTTAACTCCTGTTTATTTAAACTCCCGATTTCACCAATTTTACTTTTTGCATCATAATTTTTGATAAGCAATGAAATGTTTGCAGGAATAAAATGACATTCTTTTCCAGTACTACTAACCATCTTATATATGTTCTCTGAATAAAAAATATTTGAATCAAAACTCTCGGCTTCCCTTGGAACATATACCAAATCATTAGGCGATAAATAAAATAACAACAAATAACCTTTTTCATTTTTCTCGGGAACAGAATCTAAGCCCTGCTTTTGACGCTCTATTACAATATTTAATGGAATTGTTTCATAATCTCGTTTTCCATATTCATCTTGATAAATCGCAAAAAATAAATTCGTACCTTTAGCTGTTTCCACGTATTTATCTTTTTTATTGCCTGTTTCACCTAGGGGGAATTTGCTGCCAGTTTCAAATACACGAACTTTATAAATAGGGTGATGAAATTTCCCATTATTATATAAGGTGATGTTTTTATTCATATCTTCAATTCCTTCTGGAGAAAAAGCAATTTCAGGGTTATTCGCTTTACTTTCTAAATAATTTTGTAGAATTTTTTGAATTCCGGTATCAGTAATATTCCTAATATTCTTAAAATTAAAGGACGGGTCTAAAGTCTTTCTGCTGGCAGTTATAATCTTTCCTTTTGGAAGCTTTACCCAAGGTAAATTAATCTTACCCGATACTGTATCTTTATGCATTGGTTTTCGAATTGCCCAATTCAGCCCTTTTTGTTCAACTTTTATCTTTTTACCATTTACAATTTTTTCATATTTGTTAGTTGCCTTATTTATAACTCGTAAATTCTGCTTAAACGAAATTACAATCTTTTCTAAAACATCTTTTGCATCAACAGTGAATGTATTCCAAGGTTTATAAAAAGTTGTAAATCGTATTTTAGTTTCACCTTTATTATTGATATAATTTTCATAATTTCTAAGTTTGTGCTGTAAATCATATCTACTATGTTCAGTTTTAGCATGTTGATTGTTCAGTAGATTAATATGATTTCTTGTTGCACAAGCAATCACAAGAGCATCTAACGCATGGTGTCTATGGTCAAGCCGCTTCTTTTGAAACCCTTTGGCTAAATCTAATGGGACTGTTGGAATAAGTTGTCCGTTACTGTTTTTAGCAGTAAAATATATGGAATTAGTCAGCTCATTCATTCGCTCAAACCGTGGCAGCATTAATTGATTCCATACATCATTTAACCCCCAGTCATGCCTCAATTGACTAGTTACTTTTCCATTCCCGGGCAATATGTTTTTTGAATTGTAACCATCGTCATTATCATCTTCTCTAACAATATTGGAAAGCAAATTGGATATAAATTTGCTAATGTATCTTGTGTCGTTTAATTGCCGTGAAATCATTTTTTCTGGAATTTCTTCCATTAATAACTTATTCCTTTTTTGATGATTATTTTGATAATGTATTTTTACAAACTCTCTATATGCATCCTCTTTTAAAACTTCAACAAGCTTTCCAGGTCTGATTTCAACTTTCTGACCTCCATGATTTTTAACGAATTCAAGGCCAAGTTGCCTGTCTTTCAAGCTATTAATCGCTGATTCACAAATCACCTTATTTGTAAAACTATCATCAAAATAACGAGATTTCGGTATTACGTGTTCAATTTCATAATCTATGGTAAACAATTTATTTAGCGGGATAACTTGCCCTGTATACGGTGACTTGTATCTTTGCTCCAGCCACAGTTTATACTTTTGAAATTGAGCTTTAGTCGGTTGTTCAGTTTTACTAATCTTAGAAATTTCTTCCGGAACTTCAACTCCGGAATTTAACACACCATCTTCGTATATTTTCAATAACTCTTGTTGAATAGGAGAGTGAGGACGTACACTTTCAACAGAGCTATCTTCAAATAATTCGGTAAGAAAAGCTTTAATGCGTGTATTTGTTTTCTCATTTTCTGTTACAAATTGTGTTATTCTTTTTCTATCATCGGCAGTATTTTTCATATCACGCCCTAATTCAATATGGATTTCATCAAAAAAATCTTTTTTCCCTTCACCATAGTGCTTCCATATATCTTTTACTACCTGCAGTGTTTCGGTTACAACTTGCTCAACAATTGGATTTCGTAATGAATGTTGCCTAAAGTCGTTCAAATAACTTTCCAAATCATTCACGGAATTCCATTTCCCGATAATATTGGCTTCTGAATGCCTATCGTACACAATATATTGGGCTAACCACAGCTGCAGTCCCTGAAAATCCTCATGTTTTTGAAGGTGAATTGCTTTCTCACGAACCCGAGTTTTTATTGTTTCATCATATTCCCCTGTTAGGATTTTGTCAATTCTTTGTTTTGTTTCCGCATGAATATCTTCCCAACTCCAATATTTTCCAAGTCTTATTAATGGGAGTAGTTTTTTAATCGCTCTTGCTGAGAAGGCTCCATAATCACTTTTAAAAGATGGGAAACGTTTGAAGTTTTCAACAAAAGAGTCTATATCAAGTCCATTTTTTGCAGCAAATGTAGCTAGAGCTTTTTCAAATTCAATTTTATCCATAACTGAATAAATAATATGCCATAAAGCTATTTCATTTTTCTCAGTCAAAAACTCTTTATCAACTCCATCTGTTTTGGTAAGACGTGTCTTAATTAATGTTCGTGTTTCATTGCATGGATATACTTTATCTTCAACATAATTCCATCTATATTTCTCGGCTTCTTTGTTTAATGCTTTTCCTTTAAAGCCTTTATCCTTAAGTAAGAATTTTATTAATGCATCTTGCTTGATTTCTTTTCTATCCATTAAGAATTCAAACACCTCTTCATAGGACTTAATAGATTGTAAAAATTCAGCTGTTATATTTGAATCATCTTCTTTAAGGAAAACTTTCAAGTTATATAACCATTGCCAAATTCGAAATTCTTGAAACAATGGGTGTGATTTAGGAATAGCTCTTAAATAATCAGTAATTTCTATTGTTTTTCCTTCGTTATCTTTTCGTTTATATTTACGATATTCTAAGCCACATCTCCCAATATTGGATTTTTGGCTTTTTAAGGGTCGCTGATAAAAAATAATATCATTGACGAAAAGATGTATAAAGTCTTGTCCCAATAACTGCTGCTGATGGTTTTCATTATTTTTATACAATTCACGAACACAATCGTTTAATTTATCGTTTGTGAATAATTCAGGCTGTAGTTCTATTTGTTTCTTTAAAATTTGGATTAATTCATCTTTGTAATATTTACGTTCTATGGTCCGGATAAGTTTTCCTCTAATTTTTTGATTTGGCACTTGAAGTAGTGTGTCATAAATATAAGCCCCAACAGTTTTTGAAGATTTTTCAATATCATGCTCGGTTTTTTTCTTCATTAAAGTCCAATCTTCGTCCTTGGGTGCTCTAAAACTCCGTTTCGCATCTCCATCCTTATCCAATTTTATTGTTCCATCATCATTCAGGTCAGTAGTTACAATAAAATCTCTTATTTTATCCTGCCAATCAGCTAAAGACATTTTGCTGGAACGTCTATAAATCCATCCGTTTTCTAGATGTAAGGAATACCATAAATCACCTCTCTTATTTGGCTCAGCATCTGCTTCAACTTTAACTACTTTTAACGAGTGATATTCGACTAGCTTATTTGGATTCTCTTCCTCTTCCTCACCTCTCAATTGAAAATATCCTCGCTTTTGGTTAAAATTCAGAAGCAACCATGCAAGTTCTTCTTTAGAAATTTTATTGTTTAATGCTTTCTTTCTTAAAAAATAAATTGTCCAATCATACGGGATTAAAGCATTTTCACCATTCCTGTTTTTTCGATTCACTAAACTTGGTTGATGTATCTTGAATTCACCTAACATCTCTTCAAACGAATCTCGAAAAATAAATTCTGCTTCATTATAAGCCAGTTTTGGCTCGCTTTCATTGATAAACTGTCCTAAGCGTTTTGTGAAATCTATTTGATTTGCATAATGTTTAGGCAAAAATTCAAGCACATTTAAAACACGATGCAGTCTTTCTCTCCTAAGCAAGTGTCTTTCTCTGAGTCTTCTACTTCCTCTGTAGGTAGTTCTTGCCTCTGTTTGAGAAATAGAGTTGCCTTTTTCAAAATCTCCAATGATTCTTTGATCCATTGGTATTATTCTACTTCCTAATCCTAAAATACTTCCTTCTTTTTTATCAAAGTCTTGCTCAATTAATGCCCATCCAATTGAATTTGTCCCTAAATCTAATCCCAAAATCTTTTTCATATCTATTTAAAATAATCTGGTTGTTACAAATTAAAGCATAAATTTAAAAAATTAAATCAATTTGGTGTTGTTATATCAGAAAATTTTTTAAATTTGTATCAACTTGATAGCAATTCACAATAAGGATTATTCCGTTGTGAAAACATTTGGGTTGCTCCTTGTCCATAATCAGGGAGCATTTTTTATTCCACAAACAGCATCAAATCTCAATTTTTGCTAAAAGCCCAAGCAGTATTCAATAAAATAGTACTTTTATGCCTTAATTTTGTACACGACAGCGTTTGCTGTCGCTAGTTTAGCATATGTCACACGAACATCATTCACACGATATAAACCCCATGAGCCACAGCAAGGCTTTTGCAATTGCCATCGGGCTGAACATCATTTTTGTCATTGTAGAAGTCAGCTACGGCTTTATAGCCAATTCTTCTGCCCTGCTTGCAGATGCGGGACACAATGCAAGTGATGTGCTGAGCTTAATTTTTGCATGGGCAGCAGCATGGATGGCTACGCTGCGTCCCAAAGGGAAATACACCTACGGGCTGCGTAAAACTACTATTTTGGTTTCGGTACTGAATGCATTGCTGCTTTTTGCCGCCGTAGGTATTATTGCATGGGATGCCATTCGTAAATTTAACAATCCCACACCGGTGGCAGGCACACAAGTGATGATAGTAGCCGGGATAGGCATACTCATCAACGGATTTACCGCCATGCTATTTGTGAAAGGACAAAAGCACGACCTCAACATACGCGGTGCATATCTGCATATGATGGCAGATGCGGCGGTATCACTCGGGGTGGTGGTAGCCGGGCTGCTTATCACATTAACCGGGAAAGCATGGATTGACCCGATTACCTCTTTTGTAATTATTGCAGTGATTTTATGGAGCAGCTGGCATTTATTTATCGACTCAATTAACTTGGCATTGGATGCAGTGCCAAAACATATAGATATTGAAAAAATCAAAGCCTATCTCGATGGCAAAGAAGCAATAAAAGAAGTTCACGACCTGCACGTTTGGGCGTTAAGTACCACCCAATTTGCGCTTACCGCACATTTGGTAGTGGAAGAAGACTGCTCGGATGATTTATTATGCGAGCTTCAAAGTGAGATTGAAAAGCAGTACGGCATCACACATATCACCATTCAGATGGAAAGGGGAAGACGTGGCAAATGCTGTGATACTGCTTGCGTATAGCGGGCTTCTTTACAAATTGTATCGAATTTATGGCAGAAAATTTATATTTCTTTTACTTTTGCAGCAAAAAATATGTCCAAGATAAGAATCGCAATTAACGGTTTTGGTCGTATCGGCCGGATTAGCTTTCGCAAGCTGATGGAGCGTCAAGATATGGAAGTTGTAGCCGTGAACGACCTCACCAATGCAGCCAATCTGGCTCATCTCCTTAAATATGACAGCATTCATGGTCCTTTACAAGCTGAAGTCAGCAGTAGGGAGCATGAAATTATTGTAAACGGACGTATTATAAAAGCTTTTTCACAGCCCGACCCGTCCAAGCTGCCTTGGAAGGAGTTGGCGATTGATGTGGTGGTGGAGTCTACCGGATTATTTACCGAGCCGGAAAAGGCTTTGCAGCATGTGCATGCCTCCGGTGCACGAAAGGTAATTATTTCGGCTCCTGCCAAAGACGAAAGCGAAGATGTGGCATATATCGTTTTGGGCGTGAACGACGACAAGATAAATCGTAATGATGTCATTATCAGCAATGCCAGCTGTACCACAAATAATGTAGCTCCTTTGATTAAGATATTGGACGAAAACTGGGGCATTGAAAAAGCCTTTATCACCACAGTGCATTCGTATACCAAGGATCAAAACCTGATGGACGGTCCGCACAAGGATTGGCGTCGCGGTCGTGCGGCGGCACAAGCCATCGTGCCTACCACTACCGGTGCTGCCAAGGCTGCCACCCGAATTTTTCCACATCTGAAAGGCAATCTGGGTGGAGCAGGCATACGTGTCCCCGTGCCGGACGGCTCGCTCACCGATTTGACATGTACACTTAGCAAATCAACGAGTGAAGAAGAAATTAATGCTGCATTTAAAGCCGCCGCCGAAGGTCCCCTCAAAGGCATCATCCAATATACAGAAGACCCGATTGTATCGGTTGATGTGATTGGAAATACACATTCTGCCATATTTGATGCAGGACTGACAGCTGTTTTGGGTGATAAAAATAAATTAGTGAAAGTCGTTGCTTGGTACGACAACGAGATGGGCTATGCAAGCCGCTTGGTGGAACTGATTGCGCGCTTTGCATAAATGCGAATTCATACCGAAACACTTATTATAGGTCAAGGGCTTGCCGGCAGCATGCTTGCAGCTGAGCTGCTGCGCCTAAAACGTCCCTTTCATATCATGGATGCAGCCCTGCCAAAAGCCTCCGCAGTAGCGGCAGGACTAGTAAATCCGCTTGTATTTCGTTACCTCACCCTCAGCTGGGAAGCAGCACGTAATTTGCAGTATCTGCATACATTTAACAAGCAAACTGAAGCCGATTTCGGACAAAGCTATTATGAAACAATCCCCATATTGCGGATTTTTGGCGAAGGCGAACAGAATTTATGGGAAAGCAAGCTGAAACAAGCTGCATTTAAAGAGCATATTAGCCTGTTAAGCAGCGATTTAAAGCTTTTAGAGCATATCCACAGCCCCTATGGCGCAGCTATGGTCACAACAGCCGGTCGCTTTGACATCAACGGCTTTATGAATGAGCTACGAAGCCGCCTTCAAGCAAACAATCAAATCAGCTTTGAAGCATTTGAACATGAAAAACTTCAAATAGATTCCAATCGAATTCGATATAAAGATATAGAAGCCAGGCAGATTGTATTTTGTGAAGGTGCTGCAGCAACAACAAATCCGCTTTTCGGTTTTATCCCTTTTAGACCTGTAAAAGGTGAAGTTTTGGAGCTTTCCGTCAAAGGCTTGCAAAGCGATATGATTATCAACAAAGATGTGTTTTTACTCCCCCTTGGGAATGATTTATACCGCTGCGGTGCCACTTACGACTGGGACGACCTGAGTCCGGAACCCACTTTGGCAGGGAGAAAGCAGATTGAAGACAAATTACGTAAATTCTTGAAGCTGCCTTATGAAGTGATTGGACATCAGGCAGGCATACGCCCTTCCATAGCCGACCGTCGCCCGCTATGCGGCAAGCATCCGGAGCATGACAATGTATGGATATTCAATGGGTTGGGAGCAAAAGGCGTATTACTTGCGCCTTATTTAACTGCACAGCTGATTGCACAGCTTTTTAAGGCAGAGCCGGAGGATAAAGAAGTGAATCCGATACGCTTTTGGAAGAAATAACAGTAAAAATAAGGCGGAATATTTCAAAATCAGGCTTCAACAGTTCGAAACAGCTATCTTTGCAAAAATATTCGACTTGAAAAATTCACAAGATCATTTTCCTATTGTCGTTAAGACATTTGCCGGTTTGGAAACGGTACTTGCCGATGAAATTCGTCGCCTTGGCGGGAGCAATATAGAAGAAGCGGTACGCGCCGTTACTTTTGAAGGTGACACCAAACTTTTGTATCGCGCCAATTACGAGCTTCGTACTGCCTTGCGGGTGCTGCGTCCCATCGCAACCTATCGCATACATGACGAAAATCAATTATACGATGCCGTACAAAAGATTCAGTGGCACGAATATATGAATGCAGAGCAAACTTTTGCGATTGATGGGGTGGTAAGCGGTACCAAGTTCACGCATTCGCAATATGTGGCACTAAAATCAAAAGATGCCATAGTCGATCAGTTTCGCGACCGCTTTGGGATACGCCCTTCGGTGAACACCCTCGACCCTGATTTACGCATCAACATACATATTTTTGGCACTACGCTGAATATTTCATTAGACAGCTCGGCGGAATCGCTTCACAAAAGAGGATATCGCTATCAGGTGGATAAAGCACCGCTGAATGAAGTACTCGCAGCAGGGCTTATACTGCTGAGCGGCTGGCAAGGCACCACCAATTTCATTGATGGAATGTGCGGCTCGGGAACAATTCCCATTGAAGCAGCCATGATTGCAATGAATATCCCGGCAGGCTATTATCGAAATGATTTCGGCTTCATGAAGTGGAAAGATTTTGATAGTGAGCTATGGGAAACAGTATGGCGTGAGGCAAATGCCGAGATAAAAGAAACGGACATAAAAATCATTGCCTCCGACCGTTCGGCACGAGCAGTAGATATTGCACAAAACAATATTCAAAAGGCACATCTTCAGCGAGATATCGTATTACTCAAAAGGCCTTTTGAAAATTTAAAACCAACTGCCGAGCCGGGTATTATACTGCTTAATCCTCCTTATGGTGAGCGTTTGGAAGTAAGCAATATGCGATCAATCTACAAAGAAATCGGGAACGCACTAAAGCAAAACTTCAGCGGCTTTGAAGCATGGGTTATCAGCAGCGATTTGGATGCGTTAAAACATGTTGGGCTTAAGCCTTCGAAAAATATTACCGTCTTCAACGGTCCCTTGGAATGTCGTTTCCAACGCTTTGATATCTTCAAAGGAACACATAAAGACTACAAGATAAAAAAGCTGGGATTAGATACCTAAAACAGCAAACATCCCGGCTTGTTTTATATAATGTGTTGCAAATTAGCGTACCATAAAGGATTTTCTCAGCACTTCAGCTCCATTTTCAATGGTGATGACATATATCCCGGATGATAAATTCAATCCGCCATATTGCAAGCTATTTCCTGAAAACTGCTTTTCATATAACAAGCGACCGTCAGTTCCATACAGCTTTTGCACGGCATTTACAGCTTCTTTTTCTAAATTAATGCGCAGTGTACCATTAAAATAGTGTGCATGTATCATATCGGCATGCTGTTCGGAAAGCCCCACACCACCCCAATCTTCAATCATAATATCATCAAGGAATACGCCATATCCGCTTTCCGATTCGGCACGGAAGGCAATAAATCCATATCCACTTTCGGAAGGAACGAGCAATACTTCGCCTAACAGCCAATCGTCTTCTCCATCAAAGCCGCTATACAGCATCAATTGCGTATCCAAAGACTCCACATCAGCTGCTGCACCCCAATAAATTCCAAGGCGCTCCGGCGTGCCCGGAATAAATCCTCTATAATAAAAGCTGATTAAATATTCTTTACCGCTTTCTACCACAACAGGCGGTGTAATCAACCAATTATCATAATCCATAAGGTTCATGCCCGTAGGATTATAACAGCCTAAGGCTTTGCTGCCTCCATGGCTGATAAGGCTGGTACTCAACCATTTGGTATCAGTGAACTGCAGCTGTTGCCATGAAGGCGGAATTGCAGGTGTAGTAACATCTTCCACATCCATTATATACGGAAATTCATTAATAGCTGTAAGGGTAGAAAACTGCCAAATATCCGTACAATCTTCATTAATGCCAAAATCATTAATAGGCTGTACTTGAAGATAATAGCTTGTATTCGGCTGCAGGCTTTCCGTAATCAAAGCCAGATCAGTTATCATGCCGTTATAAATGTTTGTGGGCGTTTCAATGCCTTCTCCATCCGTACCGAAGAACACTTTATACTGCAATGCAAAGGGCGCATGCTGCCACTGAATGGTGATATCCAATGGATTTTCTTCTGAGTTTTCTTCGGGTGTGATTAAACCTCCTGAGCAGAATGGGATGCCTTCATATTCGTTGATTCCACTGATTATCACACTAAATGTTTGCATGTTGTTCACGAGGGGTCCGTCATGGTCTACAACAATTGTATAAGTACCTGATTCAGGCTCCGCAATATACACCTGTTCCACATTATCCACAAAGTTTTTTCCGTCCGTCTTGGGCGGCTCAGCCGGGTTGTCCGGATCTAATCTGTAAGGATAATTTATTTCGCCATTCGGTCCTATCAGACGCAGGTCTAAGTCATTTTTGAGAATGCGTGTTCTATTATTCAAAGATTTGGGTGGCACATCACCTGCAGGATCATTCCATGCGATGGTTACGCGCAGCGGAATGTTGCCCGGCACATGTATCTCACGTGTATAGCTTTCAGCTTGAACCAAATCTATTTCGTCAATCACATTTTGCTGTACATCATCTTGCGAAATAATTGTTGCAGCATGTTCGGCATTGATTAATCCCCAGCCAAACATATAATCGGGGCCTTCATGAGGTCCTGCCTCATCAGCAGTATGGATTACGAGTGCACGTAAAGTGCTGCTCAGCATCGACTGTCCTCCATGCGTATTTTGATAATTTTGTTGCAACAAAGCCATGGTTCCGGCTGCATTGGGAGATGCCATGCTTGTTCCGTTCTTGCTGCTGTATTTGGTATCACTGTCGGAGCTTGCCGAATAAGTTGCAACTCCTTTTGCTACCACCTCGGGTTTAATTCGTCCGTCATCTACCGGTCCCCAG
>CAZDWA010000075.1:0-11024 GCA_964509065.1 uncultured Lentimicrobiaceae bacterium | reverse complement strand
AGCTAAGGAGGAGTGTATTCCTCAAATTGAGGATGCAAAATTAAGCTAATTTTGTATCTCTCCAAATATTTTTTGAAAAATTATTTGAATCTTTGCCAAAATATACGCATTTACACATAATTATCAGCACTTTACTACAATAATTTGTATGACACAAGATAATTTTCTAACTTTGCCGCCCGATTTTTTTGAAGAAATGGGTTTAGATTGTGAAAGCTGAACGTGAATATATATTGCCCTTAGCAGGCCTCTCAACAGGTTTGAAACATTATGTGTTCAAACTGGATAAGGCTTTTTTTGAAAAAGAAGCATATGAAGAGGCCTCAAACGGTCTGGTACAAGTCGATCTTGAACTGGATAAAAGAGACAATATGATTGAACTGAATTTCCATATAAGTGGTTGGCTCAAAGTGATTTGCGACAGATGCGGAGATTTATTTCAACAGCAAATTGAAAATCATGAACAGCTGATACTTAAATTTGGTGACCACTATGAAGAAGAATCGGAAGAAGTGATTGTAATACCTACAGATTTGCATGAGTTTGATGTATATCAGCTACTCTACGAATATACAATTCTGGCGTTGCCAATCCAAAAAATTCACCCTCGGGATGCCGACGGAAACAGCAGCTGCAATCCCGAAGCACTCGAACGGTTAAAAAATATTTCGGAACAAGAAGAAACAGATCCGCGCTGGGAAGCGTTGAAAAAATTAAAAAGATAATTATCCATAAATAAATTAATAGAACAATGGCACATCCAAAAAGAAAACAGTCGAAGTCGAGAAGAGATAAAAGAAGATCGCATGACGGTATCAAAATGCCCCAGTTGGCAAAATGCCCTACCACCGGTACTACACACGTATACCACCGTGCATATTATGTTGACGGCGACCTGTACTACAAGGGTAAACTTGTAATGGCAGCTCAATAATAGGCTCGTACCTGATTCAGGTATAAGCTTTTAGCAAGAGTTGCCAAACCATGCGCCTTGGATTAGATGTATTTGGAGGCGATTTCGCCCCCACCGTTACATTGGATAGTTTGCAGTTGCTACTCCCCGAGTTGGCAACTGATACTACCCTCGTGCTGTATGGTGATGAAAAACTTATTGGCAATTATCTGACCGACCGACTTCCCCAATACCAAAATATCGAACTGGTACATGCCCCCGAAATAATCGGCATGGGGGAGAAGTCAACTTCCACCTTTCAATCTAAACCAAATTCCGGTATAGTTACCGGCTTCCGCGACCTGGTAAACGATAAGCTGGACGCTTTTGCCAGTGCAGGAAATAGCGGAGCAATGATGGTTGGTGCCGTAAATATGGTACATACCATCACCGGAATTATTCGCCCGGCAAGCGGAGTGCTCATCCCAAAAGTGGATGGAGGCTACAATATATTGCTCGATGTAGGGACCAATCCGGACGCAAAAGCCGAAATGCTGAACCAATTTGGCTTATTGGGTAAACTTTATGCCGAACATGTGTTGCAAATAGAAAATCCAAAGGTGGGATTATTAAATATAGGAGCAGAAGAAAATAAAGGCAATAATTTGCTGCAGACTGCACATGCCATCATGAAAGACAGTCCATATTTTCAATTTATCGGTAATATCGAAAGCCGCGATTTGTTTCGCCAAAAGGCGGATGTGATTGTTTGCGACGGCTTTACCGGTAATATTGTGATCAAGCAGATTGAAGCTACCTATCGACTTATGGAAAAAAGAGAATTGCTTGATGACTATTTTTCGCGTTTTAATTACGAACTTTACGGCGGAAGCCCTATCATCGGTATCAATAAAAATGTGGTTATCGGACATGGAATAAGCAGTCCGCTGGCTGTAAAAAATATGATGCTGCTTGCTAGAGATATTGCCGCTTCAGAATTGAATAAAAAAATAATTGGAGCCATCAATGATTTTACCAAAAGTTAATGATGTATCTTAAAACCAAGGAATTATGAAAAAATACAATGCTGCTATTACGGGTATACATGCTTGGGTACCGGAATATGTATTGACCAATCAGGAGCTCGAAAAGATGGTCGACACTACCGATGAGTGGATACTCACACGCACGGGCATTCGCGAGCGCCATATATTAAAAGGTGAAGGCAAAGGCACTTCGGTGATTGGTACCGAAGCAGTGAAAGGCTTGCTCGAAAAGACTGGCACCAAGCCGGAAGAAGTAGATATGCTCATCTGCTCGACCGTAACACCGGATATGATGTTTCCGGCTACGGCAAATATCATTAGTCATAACTGCGGCATAAAAAACGCATTCAGCTTTGATATCAATGCGGCATGCTCCGGCTTCCTTTATGCATTGGTAACTGCTTCAAAATTTGTTGAAAGCGGAACCCATAAAAAAGTTATTGTGGTGGGAGCCGATAAAATGTCGTCCATTATTGACTATACAGACCGTCAAACCTGTGTGCTTTTTGGCGATGGAGGCGGAGCTGTATTGCTTGAACCCACTACCGAAGGCGTAGGAATAATGGATTCGATACTCCAAAGCGACGGTGCAGCATTTGCACATGAAAGCAGGAGGCTCGGCAAAACCGCCATCCTATGCTACTATTGATGCAAAAGAACATTTTGTGTATCAAGAAGGACAAGCCGTATTTAAGTTTGCCGTAACCAATATGGCAGATGTGGCAGTTGCCATCATGGAAAAGAATAATCTTACTTCCGACGATATTGCATGGCTTGTGCCGCATCAGGCAAATATGCGCATCATCGAAGCTACTGCACGCCGTATGCGTATACAAAAGGAGCAGGTGATGATAAATATAGAACGCTATGGAAATACCACAAGCGGTACACTTCCAATCTGCCTGTGGGAATGGGAAAATCAACTTAAAAAAGGCGATAATATCATTCTGGCAGCATTTGGAGGAGGCTTCACCTGGGGATCCATCTGGCTGAAATGGGCGTATGACCCAAAATAAATTAGAAAAAATTAACCGGTGAAAGCCGGTTTTTTTATATCGCAATTCCGTATGTTTGCCCAAAACAATATCCCATAGATTGTTTCTTGGCGATATAGTAAACAGCAAAGGGTGGTGAATTTTTCAAATGATTTTTACTACCTTTGCACCTTATTTTTATCTACTGATTTTCAATTGAATAAACACATATAACAGTGAAGTATAAAGAGTATAAGCAGTTAAACCTCTCCCAAATTGGTAAAGATATCCGTAAATTTTGGGAAACAGAAGACATCTTTCAAAAAAGCCTTGATATCCGTAAAGATGCTGAACCTTATGTGTTTTATGAAGGACCACCCTCCGCAAACGGGGTGCCTGGCATACATCATGTCATGGCGCGTGCCATAAAAGATATATTCTGCCGTTACCAAACGCAGAAAGGAAAGCTTGTAGAACGCAAAGCAGGATGGGATACCCACGGATTACCCGTTGAAATGGGAGTGGAAAAATCGTTGGGCATCACCAAAGAAGATATCGGAAAGACAATCAGTGTCGAAGATTACAACCTTGCCTGCCGCAAAGAGGTGATGCAGTATAAAGACCTTTGGGATGAGCTGACAAAAAGTATGGGGTATTGGGTGGATTTGGATAATCCGTATATCACATTTGACAACAAATACATCGAATCGATTTGGCATTTGTTATCCAAATTATATGAAAAGGGACTTTTATATAAAGGCTATACCATTCAGCCGTATTCGCCTGCTGCCGGAACAGGCCTCAGCACCCACGAACTTAATCAGCCCGGCTGCTACCGCGATGTAAAAGATACTACAGCTACCGTACAGTTTTTGGTAAAAGCTGAAGATCAAGCTGATGCTGATGCCTTTGCTGATTTGCCCATACAAAATGAACTGCCCTTATACCTCTTGGCTTGGACCACCACGCCTTGGACCTTGCCATCAAATACGGCACTTGCGGTAGGAGCAAATATCGATTATGTTCTTATAAAGACATTTAATCCGTATTCGGCACAGCCGATACAAGTGATTTTAGCTAAAGACCTGATAGCTTCTTATTTTGATTCTCAATTTGAAGATACAGCGTTCGAAGACTATAAAGCCAATGATAAGAAGCTGCCTTACAGTATCTTAGCTGAATTTAAAGGGAAACGTATCGAAGGCTGGCGCTATCGTCAGCTTATTCCGTGGGTAACGCCCATGGGCGATGCCTTTAAAGTGATAACCGGCGACTTTGTAACTACAGCCGACGGTACCGGAATAGTGCATATTGCACCCACTTTTGGAGCTGATGACGACCGCGTAGCCAAACAAAGTGGCATTGCAGCATTAATCCTTCTCGACAAAGAAGGCGAAAGGCGCCCGATGGTCGACCTGCAAGGACGCTTTTATCGATTAGAAGATCTACATCCTGATTTTATTGAAGAATATGTAAACTCCGAACTGTATGGCGAGTTTGCCGGACGTTTCGTGAAAAATGAATACGACGAAAGCCTGCCTGCCGATGCCGAAACATTGGACGTGGATTTGGTGGTCATGCTAAAAAAGGAAGACAAGGCATTTCGCATCGAAAAATATGTACACAGCTATCCGCATTGCTGGCGTACCGACAAGCCGGTTCTTTATTATCCGATGGACAGCTGGTTTATTCGTACAACCGCCTTCAAAGAGCGTATGTTGGAATTGAATAAAACCATTAACTGGAAGCCACGTGCCACCGGTGAAGGCCGTTTCGGGAATTGGCTCGAAAACTTGGTTGACTGGAACTTGTCGCGCTCTCGTTTTTGGGGTGTGCCACTACCTATTTGGACAACCGAAGACAAATCCGAACAAGCTTGCTATGGCTCGGTAGAAGAATTGAAAAAGGCTGTAGAAGAAGCTGTGGAAGCCGGCTTGATGACCGAAAATCCCTTTGCCGAATTCGATCCGAAGGACTTTAGCAAAGAAAATTATAACAGCTTTGATTTACACCGCCCCTATGCGGACCGCATCGTGCTCAAATCGCCTTCCGGCAAGCCGATGTACCGTGAGCTCGATTTGATTGACGTATGGTTCGATTCCGGAGCCATGCCCTATGCGCAGATGCATTATCCCTTTGAAAATGTTGAACAATTTGAGCAAAACTTCCCGGCTGATTTCATTGCGGAAGGCGTAGACCAAACGCGAGGATGGTTCTTTACACTCCATGCCATTGCCACCATGCTCTTCGATTCAGTAGCATTTAAGACAGTGGTATCCAATGGGTTGGTGCTAGATAAAAATGGAAATAAAATGTCGAAGCGCCTTGGTAATGCCGTGGATCCCTTCGAAACAATTGAAAAGTACGGACCGGATGCCACACGCTGGTATATGATTACCAATGCACAGCCTTGGGACAACCTCAAGTTTGACTTGAACGGACTTGATGAGGTACGAAGAAAATTCTTTGGCACACTCTATAATACCTATGCGTTCTTTGCATTATATGCAAATATTGATGGCTTTGTGTATGCCGAAGAAGATATCCCCTTTGCAGAACGTCCCGAAATTGACCGTTGGATATTATCTGAGCTTAACTCCTTGATACACACGGTTGACGAAGCTTATTCTGCCTATGAACCCACACGTGCGGGAAGGGCAATTCAAGAATTTGTGGATGAACACCTAAGCAATTGGTATGTGCGCTTATCGCGTCGCCGTTTCTGGAAAGGAAGCTATACCGAAGATAAGATTTCGGCTTATCAAACCTTGTATACTTGCCTCGAAACTGTGGCACAGCTTGCTTCACCCATTGCACCATTCTTTACCGAACAGCTTTTCCGTGACCTGAATGCAGTAAGCGCAAAGCGAAAAGAAGAATCCATACACTTGACCGATTTCCCAAAAGCCAATCCGGACTTTATCGACAAAGATTTGGAGGAGCGGATGGAAATGGCACAAGATGTTTCATCCATGGTGCTGTCATTGCGTAAAAAAGTAAACATACGCGTGCGCCAACCACTTAATTCAATTATGATTCCGGTGCTGAATCCGAAGATGAAGCAGCAATTACAGGCAGTCGAAAATTTGATATTATCCGAAGTGAATGTTAAAAAGATTGACTACCTGAGCGACGATACCGGCATCTTGATTAAAAAGATCAAGCCGAATTTTAAAACATTGGGACCGCGTTACGGCAAGCTGATGAAACAGATTTCCGGTACTTTGGCAGGCTTCTCGCAATTTGATATCAAACAAATTGAAACAAGCGGCGAATATAAGTTCCATATTGATCAGCAAGAGGTAATTTTAGGTATAGAAGATGTGGAGATTGTTACCGAAGACATACCCGGCTGGACAGTAGCCACTATGGACAAGCTGACGGTCGCACTTGATGTAACCCTTACTGCCGAACTGCAACAAGAAGGTTTGGCACGCGAATTGGTGAATAGAGTACAGAATCTGCGTAAAGATTCGGGGCTGGAAGTTACCGATCGAATTTTGCTGGAAGTTGCGGCTTCGGGCGAAATGCTGGATGCCTTGGCAGCTTTCAAGGATTATATTTGTTCCGAAACCTTGGCAAGCTTGCAGCTCGTGAATCTGGATAATGAAGTTGATGCAGTGGAGCAGGAACTTATTGATGGTGTAAAGGTAAAACTGCGAATTTCAAAGGCAGATTAACTGAATTTTGAATTATTTATGACTGTATAACAAATATTTGTACTATATTTATACCGGATTCTGAAAATGAATCGTTGTCAGACTATTAATACTATAATGCCATGAAAGAGAAATTACAGGCGGAGCAAACCGAAACGGCAAAAACGCGTTACTCAGATGCAGAACTGGAAGAGTTTAGAGAAATTATTCATCTCAAGCTGGAAAAGGCAAGGTCTGATTTGAAACTGTTGACGGAAGCACTTTCCAATGATAGTGAGAATGGCACAAACGATACTTCACCGACATTTAAAATTTTGGAAGAAGGATATCATGTGCTGTCAAAAGAAGAAAATGGAAGACTTGCTGCCCGTCAGCAAAAGTTTATCAATAATCTGGAAAATGCGTTGATCCGGATTGAGAATAAAACCTACGGTGTTTGCAGAGCAACAGGTAAATTAATCGCAAAAGAGCGACTTAGAATTGTTCCTCATGCAACGCTTAGTATCGAGGCTAAATTACAGCAGGGAAGTAATTAATAAACAGAACTTGAAAACACCGGCTGTAATAGATTTTCATTTTATTTCCTGAGATAAATAACTCGGGGGTATATGTTATTTCCCATATCGAAGCATAAAACGTGAAAAAACCCCTATTGATTATTTTTTTGGTGCTGATAGCCGATCAGCTGCTAAAGTTTTATATCAAACTGACAATGACTATCGGTCAGGAGTTTTCAGTATTCGGCAACTGGTTCATCATTCATTTTACCGAAAATAACGGCATGGCATTCGGCATACAGTTTGCCGGCGAATGGGGCAAGCTGGCTCTCAGCTTGTTTCGAATTATTGCTGTGTCTGCCATCGGGATTTATCTGTACTTGCTCACCAAAAAGAAAAGTCCTTTCGGACCTGTTTTTGGTATTTCACTAATCACTGCCGGTGCGCTCGGAAATATTATCGACAGTACATTTTACGGCAAAATTTTCAGCCATAGCAGCTTTCATCATGTAGCAGAATTTATGCCTGAAGGCGGAGGTTATGCCGGCTTCCTTCAAGGGAAGGTGGTCGATATGCTGTATTTTCCAATTCTCGTGATAAAACAATCCGAAGCCGCATCATGGCTGCCCGATTTTTTATTTGGCAGCGACGGATATTTTATATTCTTCCGCCCGGTCTTCAATATTGCCGATGCATCCATCACTATTGGGGTGTTATGGCTGCTGTTATTTCAACGTAAATTCCTGAAAAACCTTTAAAAAAGCCAATTCTGCCCGAGAGGGCAAAAAAATCTGTCATAATAGGAGGCTTATTACGGGTAAAAAATTATCTTTGCAAACATATATACATAGACTTTAAAAATCACATCATAACAACACATGAATCAGACAAAAAGCGGACGTATAGTACAAATTATCGGGCCTGTTGTAGACGTGGCCTTTGATAACGATATTCAACTGCCTGATCTTCATGATGCACTGGAGATCCGCCGTGAAAACGGCGAAAAGCTTATTCTTGAAGTGCAGCAGGGCATTGGTGAAAACACGGTGCGAACCATTGCAATGGATTCAACCGACGGTCTCAGACGCGGAATGGAAGCCGTTATCCTTGGACATCCTATTTCCATGCCGGGAGGTGATCAGATTAAAGGACGATTATTTAACGTGATTGGAGAACCCATCGACGGCCTTAAGCCGATGGAGGAAAGCAAGCGATACAGCATTCATAAGCTGCCTCCAAAGTATGAGTACCTTTCAACACAATCCGAAGTGCTTTATACCGGAATTAAAGTAATTGACCTCATCGAGCCTTACTCCAAAGGAGGAAAAGTAGGTTTGTTTGGTGGTGCCGGTGTAGGTAAAACGGTGATCATCATGGAGTTAATTAACAATATCGCGAAATCCTATTCCGGAATGTCGGTATTTGCCGGTGTGGGTGAACGTACCCGCGAAGGAAATGACCTTCTACGTGAAATGATTGAATCCGGTGTTGTAAAATATGGTGATGCCTTCCTCGAAAGCATGGAGCAAGGTAGCTGGGATTTATCGAAAGCCGATTATGATCAGATTAAAGAATCGCAAGCTACGCTGGTGTTCGGACAAATGAACGAACCACCGGGTGCACGTGCACGTGTAGCTTTGAGCGGTCTTACCTTAGCCGAATATTTCCGTGATGGAGATGAAGAAGGCGGCGGACGTGATATTTTGTTCTTTATTGACAATATTTTCCGCTTTACGCAAGCCGGCTCCGAGGTATCCGCACTCTTGGGACGTATGCCTTCAGCAGTAGGCTATCAACCTACGCTTGCTACCGAGATGGGATTGATGCAGGAAAGAATTACATCTACTAAACGCGGATCCATTACTTCCGTACAAGCAGTGTATGTGCCTGCGGACGACTTGACGGACCCCGCTCCGGCAACGACTTTTGCACACCTTGACGCCACTACCGTATTGAACAGAAAAATTTCTGAGCTTGGAATTTATCCGGCAGTAGACCCATTGGATAGTACCTCTCGGATTTTGTCACCCGATATCGTAGGTGAAGCACATTATAATACCGCACAAAGAGTGAAAAATATCCTGCAGCGCTATAAAGAGCTACAGGATATTATCGCAATTCTCGGTATGGATGAACTATCGGAAGAAGATAAATTAATTGTTCACCGCGCACGTCGTGTACAACGCTTCTTGTCGCAACCATTCCACGTAGCCGAACAGTTTACCGGTATACCCGGAACGATTGTATCCATCGAAGATACCATCAAAGGCTTTAATATGATTATGGATGGTGAAGTGGACGAATATCCCGAAGCCGCATTTAACTTGGTTGGAACTATTGAAGAGGCAATAGAAAAAGGCAAGCGCTTGCTGGCCGAAAGTCAAGCTTAAGATAATACATCATGAAACTGGAAATTATAACACCCGATAAAACAATATTCACCGGAGAAGTGAGCCTTGTGCAGCTGCCCGGATTGGATGGTTTGTTTGAAATACTGCATAACCACGCCCCTATGATTGCTGCATTGGGAAAAGGCAGAATCAAAATTGAAGATGAAAACAAGAAGCAACAATTCTTTCAAATCGAAGGAGGCGTAATGGAAGTGCTCGAAAACCATATTTTGGTTTTATCGGATTAGTTAAGCTATTCATATATAACAACAAAAAAACGGCAGTCGAAAGGCTGCCGTTTTTTGTTGTATGTGTTATGCAGCAATTGCTGCATGATATTCGATTAGCTTAATGCATCCGCCCCGCCGATAATTTCCAAAATTTCGGTAGTAATAGCGGCTTGACGTGCTTTGTTGTAGCTGAGCTTCAACTCCTTCAGCATTTCGGTTGCATTATCTGTTGCTTTATGCATGGCAATCATACGTGCTCCATGCTCAGAAGCAAAGCTATCCAGAAGGATTTTATAAACCTGCATTTTGATGGTTTTTGGTACCAGCGAATCTAAAATTTCGTGTTGGCTGGGTTCAAAAATATACTTTTCAGGCTCATCCTCAGCGAGTTCATCTACTTCTTTCGGCGATTCTTCTTCGGGCATTTCGAAGGGCAGCAGCTGCTCTTCTACAATAACTTGCGTGCCGGCACTTTTGAACTGATTGTAAATAAATATGATACGATCATATTCTTTGTCTTCAAACATTTTCATGAAACTTTCGGCAAGCGGCACGATATTGTCAAAGTTTAAATTATCGAAGATTTCAATATTATCACCTAGATAATTAAAATGGTATTTATTGAAAAAGTCGGAGCCTTTTTTTCCGATGCTATAGAGAGCAACATTATTTTTCTCAATCTGCTCGGAGAAATGTTCTTCTGCAAAGTTAATGGTATGTCTGATGATGCTGGTATTAAACGCTCCGCAAAGCCCTCTATTTGAGGTGATTGGAACGAGCAATATCTTTTCTGCTGCACGCTGTTGGGTATATTTTGCCATTTCTGATTCACCCATATGGGCAGCAAGGTTTTGCATCAGTTCACGAAGTTTTGAGGCATAAGGTCGCATGGTAATAATAGCATTTTGCGATCTCCTCAACTTCGAGGCAGACACCATTTTCATGGCGCTGGTAATCTGCATGGTAGAGTTTACCGACTCTATACGTGTTCTTACTTCTTTTAAACTAGCCATGGCAAAGATTCAAATTCATTCAATGATTTTATACCTCAAAGCGGCTTACTACTGCACGCGCTGCGGTTTCGAGTTCGTTTTCAATGTCTTTATCAAACTTACCTTCTGCAAGTTTTCCAAGCAAGGCTTTATGATTTTCTTCAAGGTTTTGCAATAAGGCAGTTTGAAAATCGATTACTGAGTTTACGGGCACTCTACGAAGCAGGTTTTGTGTACCACAATACAATATTGCCACTTGATGCTCTACGCGCATGGGTGTATATTGCGGCTGCTTCAAAATTTCGAGGTTGCGTTTTCCTTTTTCAAGCACTGCGGTAGTCGCA
>CAZDWA010000074.1:0-11113 GCA_964509065.1 uncultured Lentimicrobiaceae bacterium | reverse complement strand
GATGGTTCTCCTTGTAACCGACGCAACCTTGTTTAGATTTACGTGCTTTCTTGAGAGCGTAGAGCCCCATTCATTCATGCTTGATTTTTTCGTCCTTTTTATCAACAAAAAGGATGAAAGAAAAAAGTAATGCTAGGACGTTTTAGGCTTAAAGAATAAGCCTTAAAAAAAGCTATCAAACCTAAAAAATCAGGCACTTATTTCCGCTTAAAAACCTCTTTTTCACCATGAACAGTTTATATAAATAACGGCATGTATACTAAAAAAACATGGAAAAGGTTTATTATTGCAAAAGATACCTTACAAGCTTCGCATGATACAATACGAACAATTTACACTTGCCAATGGTTTGCGCTTCATTGTGCATTATGACCGCAGCACTCCCATGATGGCAATGAATATCTTATATGATGTAGGTGCGCGGGACGAATCTCCCGATCGTACCGGTTTTGCACATTTATTTGAACATCTGATGTTTGGCGGTTCGCTAAATATACCGCGTTACGATGAGCCTTTACAGCTTGCAGGCGGCAACAACAATGCGTTCACCAATCCGGATATCACCAATTATTATCTTACGCTGCCTGCTGCCAATGCCGAAACTGCATTTTGGCTGGAGTCGGACCGTATGTTAAGCCTTGCATTTTCCGAAAAAAGCTTGGAGGTACAGCGTCAGGTGGTGGTGGAAGAGTTTCGACAAAACTACCTCAACCAGCCTTATGGCGATGCCTGGCTGCTGCTTAAGCCTTTGGCTTATAAGCGTCATCCGTACCGATGGAATACCATTGGCATGAAGATTGAACATATACAAGAAGCCGAGCTGGAAGAGGTGAAAGCCTTTTTTGCCACACATTATCATCCTTCGAATGCAATTGTGAGCGTGGCGGGCAATATCCATCCCGATGAGGTAAAACGCCTTGCCGAGAAATGGTTTCTCCCCATCCCAAAGCGTGAAAAAGCAGTGCGTAAGCTTCCCAAAGAGCCAAAGCAAACCAAAGCAAGGCGAAAACTAGTGCAGCGTGAGCTTCCTACAGATCGGATTTATATGGCCTTCCATATGTGTGAACGCAGCCATCCACATTATTTTGCTTCCGACCTGATTACGGATATACTTGGAGCCGGACATTCATCACGCTTGCTAAAAACGCTAGTAAAACAACGGCATTTGTTCAGCGAGATTGGGTCGTTTGTAACAGGAAGTCTCGACCCGGGCTTATTGGTTGTAACCGGCTCGCCCCTACCCGGCGTCCGAATTGAAGAAGCTGAAGAAGCCATAAAAAAAGAACTTGAGCTGTTGCGCAGCAAAGGCCCCTCAGTAAACGAATTGCGCAAGCTGAAAAACAGAATTATTGCCACACAAGCTTATGAAAATGTGTCGGTACTGAGCAAAGCAATGAGTTTGGCATTTTACACCCATCTGGGTGATACTGAACTAATTAATACTATATCAGAGCATTATCGTAAGCTGCAAGCAGAAGATATCATATTGCGTGCAAACGAGATTTTACGTGACGAAAACAGCAATACCTTAATTTACAAAACCAAATAAACAATAGGAGCATGCAAAATCCCGATCGCTTGACAGCACCCGCAATAGAAAGCGGTATTTTACCACAGCTCAACGAGCCCGTATGGAATACATTAGACAATAATATCCCCTTGTTTTTGTTCGAAGACCATAGCAATCCCGCTGTACGCTTTGATATTATTTTAAATGCCGGTAGCTTGGTACAACATAAAAAGCTGGTTGCCATCACCACCAATAGTATGTTACGTGAAGGCAGCCTGCGCTTGAACAGCCATCAGATAAACAATCGGATTGAATATCATGGTGCACATCTCACACTTAATGCATCAAAAGACCGTGCACTTATTAGTTTGTTGTGCCTTCAAAAGAGTGTGCGCCATTTGTTGCCCCTGCTGGCAGAGCTATTTTTTGAACCCGCCTTTTCCGAAAAGCCCTTTACTATTTACAACAAACGCCAAAAACAAGCATTTATACTGGGCGGGAAGCGGAGCCGTCAGCTTGCGCAACGTCATTTCAATAAGTTGGTATTTGGTAATGACAGCCTTTACGGACAAATTGCAGAAGAAGAAGACTTTGACTTACTTCAAATCGAAGATTTAAAGAAATTTCATGCGGGATACTATCAACACGCCCCGCTACAGCTTATTATGAGTGGTGCAATTACCAAAGAAATGCCGGAGATGGTCAATTCTCTTTTCGGGCAGCACCACATTGAGGATATAACACTCCCTGAAGCAGCAATTGTTGAAAAGGCAGCCGTAGGGACACATGAATTCAAAGCTGCGAGCTCCCTTCAATCGGCTATTATGATGGGAAGGCAAATTATGAGGCGCGACCATCCGGATTACAGCAGTTTTATAGTGCTAAACACCTTATTGGGCGGTTATTTCGGCTCACGCCTGATGTCGAATATACGTGAAGACAAAGGCTATACCTACGGCATTTACTCACAAATGGTCAACTACCGCCATAGCGCTACCTTTGCCATTGCTTCAGAAGTAGGTGCCGGAGTGACTGATGCCGCCATTGCAGAAATAAGGAACGAGCTGCAAAAATTGATTGACGAAGAAGTAAGCGAAGATGAGTTGCAGCTTGTCAAAAATTACCTCAACGGAAGTTATTTGCGTGGGCTGGACGGCATTTACAATCAAGCCGAAAAGTTTCATGTCACCCTCGAGATAGACCGTAAAATGGAATATTTCACGAAGAGCCTTGCCGAAATGAACAATACCAATCCACAAAAGCTGCAAAAGCTGGCAAAACAATGGCTGCAAGCCGATGAAATGCTTACTGTAGTAGTTAAATAGCCTAAAATATGAATAGACAAAGTCCAATCATATTAGTTGTCCTGATGCTGTATGCAGTTTCGCTCTTTTCGCAGATGCAACCGAATATTCGCATGATTAGTTTTAATCCCGATAACAATAATGATATTGAGATACAGTGGGATATTACAACACATAGTACTGATGTTGAAGGTTTTATAATATATTTATGGGACGAAACGCAGGATACCATACATCATATCACAGATTCGGCAAGCCGCTCATGGACCTATTCCATACGAGACCATAAACAGTTGAAAAACTATATTTTTACGGTTGCAACCAAATATAACGGAATTGAATCACCCATATCGAAGGATTTGCTTCAAAGCATTATTTTAGATGATACTGCTACTACCTATGAGCCGTGTGAAAAGTATAATTCTTTGATTTTCAAGGAGTATATGCTTGAAGGCCTAGCACCGGAATACATTATTTATTGCAAACAAAATGATCAGCCTTGGGAAGAGCTAGACAAAATCATAACAGCATATCTCGAGCCAAAGGGAACAGAAACCATAAGCAGACCAGGGTATGGAATAACATTCGAACGAAACATCTACGAATACCGGCATCAGGATGTGGAGCCGGAACAAACATACAGCTATTATGTGGCTGCACATTTTCCCGATGGGAGCTATCCGGATGCCAATTCAAATTCTACGGAGGTGTTTACCAAGAGTTATCTGCCGCCCGCAGCACCCAAGATTCAATCAGTAAGCGTGCTTGACAATCATACGATTGAGATTTCATATCAGGCGGAAGAAGCCATGCGCTACAAAGCACTATACCTGAGTCGAAACAATGATGAGGGCTTTGATTCCTACACGCTTCCAATGCATAGCTTTAATCCATTGTCTTTTGAGGACAGCCATGAGTTGAACTGTAATGCACATTCATATTATTATAAGTTGTTTATGCAGGATTCCTGCAATAATCTTCATACAGATGACAAGGTTCACAGAAGCATACTGCTGGAGTACGGAGGTACCGAAAATAATGAAATTCAACTTCGTTGGAATTCCTATGAAGGCTGGGAAACCGGTTCACAAGAAATTATTCTGTCCGGAGGCAACAGAGTTATTGCCATTCATGACAATGCCCAAGAATACAATATCCCGATAGATGATTTATTCGTATTAAGCGCTCCGGTTTCCATTCAATTAAAAGCCGTAGGTCGTGAAGAACATCAGCTTTCATATTCCAATATTTTGCAATTCGACCCGGAAGCAGAGCCGGTAATGCCCAATGCATTTAATCCCTATAGTTCTATTGAAATAAATCGCAGTTTCAAGCCCGTACAGCCCATGAAATCAGAAGGATACAAGCTAGCTATTTTCAATCGTCAGGGAGTGCTACTTTGGGAATACAGCAATCCAAGCGAAGGCTGGGATGGCAAATATCAAGATAAGATGCAGCCTACGGGGACCTATGTCTATCAAATGCAATACCAAGATTCAGCTGGCACCATCAGGCATAAAAACGGAACGGTCTTACTGATTTATTAGCTATTATACTATTCTTCTGCTTCCACCCTTTGCCATTTCCCTGCAATCTTATCCACAATCATGGCGATAGCACCGTCTCCGGTTATATTACAAGCTGTACCGAAGCTATCTACAGCAATATAAAGCGTAATCATTAGTCCGACCATTTGCTCGTCAAAACCCAGCATGCTTTGAATAATTCCGATGGCTGCCATGATAGCACCTCCCGGCACTCCGGGAGCGGCAATCATCACGATGCCAAGCATGAATATAAAGCCTAAAAAGCTAATGAAATCGATTGGGACAGCATAGAAGTACATGATTGCCAGGGCAAAACCGACTATCTTCATGGTGCTTCCGGCAAGATGTATGGTGGCACAAAGCGGGATGCTGAAAGAAGCTATATTTTCATTCACTTTGTTATTCAAGCTACACTGCAGAGTGACGGGAATGGTAGCTGCGGATGAGGCGGTCCCCAAGGCAGTGGCATAAGCCGGCAACATTTGCTTCAAAGCCTTAAAAGGATTGCGACCCGCAATAGCTCCGGCCACCACAAACTGCAAAATAAGCAGGAGAATATGCAATACAAAAATGACTAAAATAACTTTTAAAAAGAGCAGAATCACCGAAAACACCTGACCCGAAACCGACATGGATAGAAACATACCGAAGATATAAAGCGGCAATAACGGAATAATAACCGAAGCAATAACGACCGTAATGATTTCGCGAAAATCAATAAACACATTTTGCAGGCTTTTACCCCAAATAACCGTTAACCCCAATCCAATTGTAAATGATAGCACCAAAGCCGTCATCACATCCATCAGCGGAGGCATTGCCACACTAAAAAACGGATTTACAACCACTTCGTCTATAGCTTCCACCGCAAGGGGCTCGCTCCCACCCGACAACATATGCGGAAACACTGCTTGACAAGAAGCATAGGTGAAAAATCCGGAAAATAAGGTAGATGCATAGGCAATCACTGCCGTCAACAATAACAATTTACCTGCTCCCTTGCCTAATTCTCCGATAGCCGGCGTAATTAAACCGACAATAATCAAAGGGATAATAAAGGATAAAAAATTACCGAATAAGGCATTAAAAGTGGCAAAAATACGCGCAAACCAAAGCGGAACAAACTGCCCAAAGATAATACCCAACACAATGGCAATACCCACTTTAGCCAATAAAGGAAGTTTCAGTAGTTTCATGAAAATCAGCAAAAATTTTGGTAAAATTACTCTTTTAGGCTGAAATCAAAAATGCTTTCACTGCTTTAAAATAAAATAGAATGCAGGCAATCAAAAAACCTGCAATTACTGCCTTAAACTGCCAAGCTTTCTGACTTTTTTAAGGGCAGTTGCTAAAATTAGCACTAACTTTGCCGCTTTTAAAGCGTATAAGCTTATATGATTACGCCCGAATTAAGTATTATTATCCCTTGTTATAATGAGGAGCAATCGCTTCAGTCTGTCTTACGCAAAGTGTGCGACAGCCTCATCTCCAATAATATATCTTCAGAGATTATTATTTCTGACGATGCTTCTACCGACCGCACCATCGAGATAGCTGAAGCATTTATGGCGGAAGAAAACACTATCCCAATACATATTTTAAAGGCAGCCAGCAATAAAGGGAAAGGCTTTGCCATTCGCACTGCCATCGGAAAAGCAAAAGGCGATTATATACTAATACAAGATGCCGACCACGAATACGACCCACGCGATTATATGCGCTTGTTGCAGCCCGTACGCGAAGGAATGGCGGATGTAGTATACGGCTCACGGTTTTCGGGAGGAAATCCGCACCGCATTTTGTTTTTTTGGCACTCCATTGGTAACAAATTCCTGACATTTGTATCAAATGTATTTACAAATCTCAATTTGAGTGATATGGAGACAGGCTATAAGCTGTTTCGCCGCGACATCCTACAAAGGCTAAAGCTCAAAGAAAACAGATTTGGATTTGAACCCGAAGTGACCGCACGAATAGCACGTATCAAAGGAATACGCATATACGAAATAGGCATCTCCTACTACGGTAGAACTTATGCCGAAGGCAAAAAAATTAACTGGAAAGACGGCTTCAGAGCCATCTATTGCATACTGAAATACAATTTATTTGATAGAAAAGACCTGCTTTAAAAGCATATGATACAGCAAATTAGCGAACGTATTTAGCGAAAACAGCTCCATAAAAATGAAAAAAACCGTTTCCGTAATCATCACTACCTATAATGCCGAAAAGACACTAGAAAGAAGTCTGCTTTCAGTGCGTAATCAGCAAGGAAGAGGCACTGATTTTGATGTGGAGATTATTGTGGTGGACGATTGCTCAACGGATAAAAGTCCGGAAATTGCAAAATCCTTAGGTGCAATTGTGCTGCAAACAGAAAAAAATACGGGCGGTCCCAATACCGGACGAAATATCGGCCTAAATGCGGCTAGTGGCGATTATATCTGCATCATGGACCATGATGATGAGTGGAAAGAAAATAAATTAGTCGTGCAATTGCCTTTTTTGGAACAAGTGCCCATTGTTAGCTCGGGCTACAGCCTTGTAGATACAGCAAAAGACAAAACAATAGCACGGGTGCTTTCTGACCCAAAAGGCTATATTTATTATCAAAAGAATCAAAGTTTTTTAGAAAAACTGTCAAAATCAGGCAAAGGGCAGCAAGCCTATCTGGGAAGCCTCATCTACCGAAAAGAACTGAAAAACATACTTTTTGAAGAAAATTTCGGGATGGTGGATTATGATTGGGTGCTGCGGCTGTTTCATAATCAAGATTCAATTGAAGTCTGCGAATCGCTTTACTATCGCCATGTGAAAGACTCCAATCTTTCGTTAAATGCCGATTATCGCATGAAAGATTTTTATTATTCGCTCTTGACGATTGAAAGCTATAAAAACACCTATCCAAAAGAAGTAAAACATGCATATAAAAAGATACACGGCAGCCGAGGAAGGTATTATTATTTGTTGGGCGATATGAAAGAAGCACGCTTTTATTTTGCGCGCTCCACATGGAATATTAAAACCATACTTTACTATCTCACAAGCTTTTGGGGTTCTAAATTTGTAAAAAAACGATTCCATACCTTCGGATAAATTCTGATTTCACAAACCACCTAAAACCCTCTTTTGTCCCGAATTGAAAAGCAAATGCTCTTGCTTCATACTTTATCCATATTTTTGCTTTATCAAACAAATTGCATCACCGAAGCATGGCTTTATGAACACAAGGGCATTATTTTTACTCGTTTTTCTGATTTTTCCATTGATAATTAATGCGCAACACGCACAAATTATCAAAGCACCCGAGAAGCTGCCTCAGCAAGATGAGCGCATCAAGATTTTTCTTGGTGGCAGCATTGATATGGGTACTGCCGAAGACTGGCAACAAGCAGTTGAAACGGACTTAGCTGCATACGATGTCATTCTTTTAAATCCGCGCCGGGGAGATTGGAACAAAGACTGGAAGCCTGTTGCCGATGAGCCGGAATTCAGAAAGCAGGTGGAATGGGAATTGGAAGCATTGGAAGTTGCCGACTACATCATCATGTACTTTGCTCCTGCCTCACTCAGCCCAATCAGCCTGTTAGAGCTGGGACTTTATGCACGAAGCGACAAGCTGATGGTGGTCTGCCCGGAAGGCTTCTGGCGAAAAGGAAATGTAGATATCCTAAGCGAAAAATACCAATTGGAAAACTATAAGGACCTGAACAGCCTGCTCATCGCATTAAAACAAAAAATCACTGCCGGCGATAAGGAGTAGATTTTATAAATTGCTGTATTTGTGGGTTTTATAGTTTCTTGACGAAGGAAATCCTTTATCAAGGAAGCCATAATTATTACTGAAGACCGCATATAGACATTTGTATAATTTGATGATACAAAAGTTTTATTAACCACCACAACAAGTATAGTTGTAACTTTGAGATTTTAATAGAAACCTTAGGAAATATAATGGCTAAAAAAGAAACGAAAGAAAAACCAATCGAAGTAGCACTTTGGGATGCAGCAAATAAACTGCGTGGCAGCGTAGAGCCGGCAGAATACAAACATGTGGTGTTAAGCCTCATATTTTTGAAGTTTGCAAGTGATAAATTTGAAGAACATCGCGCCAAGCTTCTTGCAGACGGCAAACAGAAGTATATTGAAATGCCGGAATTTTACAATATGAGCAATGTCTTTTACTTGGATGAGATTAGCCGTTGGAGCTTCTTGATAAAAAAATCAAAGCAAAACGATATTGCTCTACTGATTGATACCGCTCTGCATACCATCGAGAAAAACAACAAAGCACTGAAAGGTGCGCTGCCCGATAACTATTTTTCCCGATTGGGACTGGATATTACCAAGCTGGCTTCGCTGCTCGATACGATTAATGATATTGACACCACTCAAGACCCTGAAAATGACTTGGTTGGAAGAGTATACGAATACTTTTTATCAAAATTTGCACTTGCTGAAGGAAAAGGCAAGGGCGAGTTTTATACGCCAAAAAGTATTGTAAACCTGATTGCCGAGATGATTGAACCCTACAAAGGTATTATTTATGACCCGGCTTGCGGTTCAGGTGGTATGTTTGTGCAAAGTATCAAGTTTATTGAGGCACATCACGGCAATCAAAAAGAAGTATCCATTTACGGACAGGAATATACGAATACTACGTACAAACTGGCGAAAATGAATCTGGCAATCCGTGGTATTTCTGCCAATCTGGGCGAAAAAGCAGCCGATACTTTCCTGGATGACCAGCACAAAGATTTGAAAGCGGATTATATTATGGCCAATCCGCCCTTTAACCAAAAAGACTGGCGGGGTGAAAATGAACTGATTGATGACCCTCGCTGGCGAGGCTATGCCGTACCGCCCCGAAGCAATGCCAATTACGGCTGGATTTTGAATATGGCGAGCAAGCTTTCGGAAAATGGGGTGGCAGGATTTCTGCTGGCAAACGGCGCACTGAGCGGTGGAGGTGATGAATATATCATTCGTAAGCAGTTGATTGAGAATGATCTGGTAGAAGCGATTGTAATTCTACCAAGAAATATGTTTTACACCACCGATATTTCGGTAACGCTGTGGATCTTAAACCGAAATAAAAGGGAACGCACTGTAAAACAGTTTGACAAAGAGAAACAGTACCGTAACCGGGAAAAAGAACTGCTTTTTATGGATTTACGACAAGAAGGAATCCCTTTTGAAAAGAAATTTATCCAGTTTTCTGATGAAAATATTGAAAAAGCAACGTCGGTATATCATAATTGGCAGGAAGGGGCGAATAATGATTCGCCCCAACTGCCCCGACAAAATTATGAAGATATACCGGAATATTGCTATTCGGCGACAATAGACGAAATACGTAAAAAGGATTATTCACTGGTTCCGAGCAAATACATTGAGTTTGTCAACCGAGATGAGGGATTGGATTACGACGAACAGATGAAAACGCTGCAAACTGAATTGAAAAGCCTTTTTGAAGAGGAGGAAAAACTGAAAACAGAGGTGAGAAAAGTGTTTAAAGACTTGGGGTATGAGTTGTAATGGATATTTTTGAATTTTTATTGTACACTTTTTTGTATAAAAAGAATACTTATGAAAGAGTTTCCCAAAATAGAGACCAATACAGTTGAATTTAAAGAAAAATTGACTGATAATTTTGAAAAAGAGGTTGTTGCTTTTCTAAATTCAGAAAAGGGTGGAGATATTTATATTGGAGTAACGGATGAGGGTGTAATAGTTGGTGTTGAAAATGCCGATGAACTGCAATTGAGGATAACTAATAGAATAAAAAACAATATTTTACCGACTGTCTTAGGTGCTTTTGATGTGTTTACTGAGGAGATTGAAGGTAAAAGTATTATTCATGTTGTAATTTCCAGAGGATTGGAAAAGCCCTATTATATCAGAAAATACGGTCATTCACCACAAGGTGCTTTTATTAGAGTTGGAACATCTGTACAAGCTATGACTTTAAGTATGATTGAGGAACAGTTTGCTAAAAGAACAAGAAATTCTTTAAGAAATATTCGTACACCAAGGGTAGGTGATCATAGTTTTAGCCAGCTAAAAATATATTATGAAGAGAAGGGGTTTACTATCAATGATTCATTTCTCAATAATCTTGATTTCTACACAACGGATGGTGAGCTTAATTATGTAGCCTATCTTTTTGCTGATGTAAATAGTGCTTCATTAAAAGTAGCCAAATACTCCGGAAAAGATAAAATTGATTTAGTCGAAAATGAAGAGTATGGATATTGTTCGCTGATAAAAGCAACGAACCTTATTTTGGATAAATTAGAGATTGAAAACAGAACATTTACAAAAATAACAGGTGCAGCACAACGTTTACAAAAACGAATGATTGACAGAACTGCATTGCGTGAAGCACTTATAAATGCCATAGTGCACAATGATTATAGTAGAGAAGTGATGCCCGTAGTTGAAATTTATTCTGACAGACTTAGCATTACTTCTTATGGAGGATTGGTTGAAGGACTAAGTAAGGATGAGTTCTTTAAGGGGCGTTCCATGCTTCGGAATCGTGAAATTATGCGGGTATTTAAAGATTTGGATTTAGTTGAGCAACTTGGTTCGGGCATGAACAGAATTTTAAATAAGTACCCCAAAAGTATTTTTCATTTTAGTGAGTACTTTATTGAAGTAGTTTTTCCTTTTGAAGAAGATTACTTTGCAAGTAAAGAGTATGATAGTGTGAGAGTTATAGCTGACACCCCGCAAGTGACCCCCCAAGT
>CAZDWA010000073.1:0-11282 GCA_964509065.1 uncultured Lentimicrobiaceae bacterium | reverse complement strand
GCATGATTATGCATCATGAGACCTCTTCTGCTGTCACCACTTATGATCAGCAACTTGATACAGCTTATGCGCTGATGAGTCATTACGGCATTGATATGGTAAAAACAGGTTATGTGGGCACCATCATCCCCAAAGGGGAATACCATCACGGACAATTTATGGTAAATCATTATCATAATGTCATTAAAAAAGCCGCCGAACATAAGGTCATGGTCAACTCTCACGAACCTATTATGGCTACCGGCTTGAGACGTTCATATCCCAATGATGTATCGCGTGAAGGACTTCGTGGACAAGAGTTTAACGCTTGGGCTTCCGATGGTGGCAATCCTCCTTCCCACCTGCCTACCATGGCATTTACGCGTATGCTTGCCGGTCCAATAGATTATACACCCGGGATTTTTAATATCAAGCTTGAACCCTATAAGAAAGATAATCAAGTGAATACCACATTAGCCCATCAGCTGGCATTGTATGTGGTCATTTATAGCCCCTTACAAATGGCTGCCGACCTGCCCGAACATTATGAAGGACATGCTGCATTTCAGTTTATACGCGATGTAGGCGTGGATTGGGAGCAAACAATTGTGTTAAATGGTGAAGTTGGCGAATATGTGAGTATCGCACGTGAAGAACGCGAAAGCGGCAATTGGTTTTTAGGGAGCATTACAAATGAAGAAGCGCGCGAAATAACAATTAAAACAGACTTTTTAAATCCGGATTACAAATATAATGTCGTGCTTTATGCCGATGGAGATGATGCCCATTGGGATGAAAATCCGTGGAGCTACAGCATACAAACACTCGAGCTGAGCCATATGTCCGAACTTAAATTACAGCTTGCTCCCGGTGGAGGTGCCGCAATTAGCTTCATACGTATAACAAATGAATAAACTGAAATTTTAAACGCAGAAATGACAAATACAAAACCGACTTTAATAATTATGGCTGCCGGGATGGGCAGCCGATATGGAGGACTGAAACAGCTTGACCAATTTGGACCGGCAGGCGAAACAATTATGGATTATTCGATTTATGATGCGCATAGAGCCGGCTTCGGGAAGGTGGTTTTCATTATACGTGAAAGCTTTGCAAAAGAATTTGAGCAGCTTATTGTTGAAAAGATAAAAGACTTTATTCCGGTTGAATGGGTGTTTCAAGAAATGGACAAGCTGCCCTCCGGCTTTACAAGTCCGCCCGAACGAAGCAAGCCATGGGGCACTGCACATGCCGCATTAATGGCGAAAGAAGTTGTCAACGAGAATTTTGCCATCATAAATGGGGATGACTTTTACGGCTTAGAAGCCTTTGAAGCAATGGGCACATTCTTAGAAAATGCAGCCGTCGACAAAAGTGATTATGCCCTTGTCGGATATCCCTTGGGAGCCACCGTTTCAAAATATGGAGCAGTGGCAAGAGGTGTGTGCGAACATGATTCCAACTTATTATTGACAAAAGTCACCGAACGAACCAATATCCGCTACCAAGGCGAAGATATTGTGTTTACAGATGAACAAAATAACACCCATATATTGCCGCCTACAACAGCGGTGTCAATGAATTTTTGGGGCTTCAGCCCGAAATGGTTTCAGCAGGCTGAAGAACTGTTTATCGACTTTTTGAAAACAAACGGACAACATTTAACTGCCGAATTTTATATCCCATTTGTTGTGGACCAGCTGTTGAAACAACAAGCTGCCCGCGTCCAAGTCTTGCAAACACAAGCAAAATGGTTTGGTGTAACCTATAAAGAAGACAAGCCACAGGTGCAGCAAGAGCTACAAGATTTAATTCGGCTAGGGCATTATCCGCCCGCACTTTGGGAAAAGTAATATTAAGTGAAGGGCTAAACCTTGTGTTAGGCGGGGCAATGAGCAATCTTTATTTATTGATTTTTATTCCCTCTATTTTATGATTTTCATTACCAAAATGACCGGCACTTTGTTGATATTGTATGTTGATTTTATCTTCAGTAATTGAGCCTGAAAATCCACCGTTATCACATCTAAATTCAGGATAATCAAGTTTATTAAATTTTGAAATACGAGGATATATTAAACCATTGATTTTTAATGGATAAACTATATCTGTAAAATCCGGTTCTGTGGCATGAGGTTTAAAAGTAATTTTTAATTTTTCTTCATCGTATTTTTCAATAGTTCCCACAAAATTCATGGTGTCATATACAAAAGACCAACCAAAACCAAGCTCCCAGTAACCTACTGCACTAATCGTTGTAAAATCATAGGTTCCTGTCCATTGATCGCGATAGTCAGGCTCAATTTTTTCACAAGAGAAAAAACCGATAGTCATAATTACGAAAATTATGGCACATACACAAATGTTAAAGTTTGTTTTCATAGCTCTTTTTTCGTTAATTTCTTAAATTCTATTTTATAGTTAAATGTTGAAAATCTATTGAATTCAACATTTAATAATCTAGTTGTGATTATCTGCAATAAATATTATCCACTAAAAATAAATCAACCTACAAAGATAGGCCATTATTTAAATTTAAGCAAGTTTTTGGGGCATTTTTTTTGATTTTTTCATGCTTGCAGTATTCTCTTCTTTTCGTCCTTTTTCTTGATAAAAAGGACACAAAAATCAAGCATGAATAATCGGCCTCCCCTTCCGATCCACTATCGGAACAGCCCGGTGCTATTTTGAAGTGTCTTTAGTTTTTTTTGCTTAATTAACCAAGAAGCAAGCATAAACCCCGTTCCGTAGGAACGAGATGTTTGTAAAAACTGTTGCTGCAGTTTTGCATATCGTCCTGTAGGGACGAAACACCTTTCCAACAACAATCTCACACACAAAACACATAACTCTTTCGTCCTTTTTCTTGATAAAAAGGACACAAAAATCAAGCATGAATGAATGGGGCAACCCGCTCTCAATAAAGCACGTAAATCTAAACAAGGTTGCGTCGATTATAAGGAGAAACATCTCATGCTTTTCTTAAGCATTTGGAAACAAGTAACTCTAACCTGCATTTTTCCAACTCCTTATAATCTCAAAATAGCCCACGAAAAAATTCGTGGGCTACCTTGTAAGATTTACTGTGCTTTCTTGATTCACCCGGGCGCTGCTCCCCCATTCATGCCCCCTCCCCGCCCAGCCCGGCGCTGTTTTGAAGTGTTTTTAAATTCAATTATGCTTGATAATATGAATCGCAAAAGATTTATTTTCAATGACTACTAAATAGCATTAACGCAGCGAGTAAAATGCCGCCAATACAAAAGATATAACCCTTGCATTTGTTGTTAATTGGCGTAGGAGCTTATTCAAGCGACAGCTTTGGGCAATGCGAAATTGCGTTTTTATGAAGCGTAGCGGAATAAAAAAAGAGCATGAAGCATTAAGCCCATAAGCGGTGCGTAGCAGGAGCCTTATAAGCGACCTAATTCTTTTTTGCTTCCTTTTTTTGCAATTTGGCAAAAAAATGAAGTGGGTCGCAGGGCAAAGCCCCGCCAGAGATTTCATTCTTTGATTTTATAAGGGTTAATGCAATAAATAGCATTTATATAAACAGAATACACATCTCTTTCGTCCTTTTTCTTGATAAAAGGACACAAAAATCAAGCAGGTTGGAAATAACTTTATAAATTTGAAAGCTGAACAATGACCCTTTTGGACTATACCAAAACTAAGTTAATAATTAACCAAAACGGTCAACCCTATTTAGGGAAGTACATTGATTGTTCATTGTTCATTGTTAATTGTTTCCGCCGTGGCAGATGTCAATTAATCAACCTCCGTTGCTGCTTTGTTTTTCAATAAAAGGGAACTAAGCAAACCCAAGCCCAAGAGTAAAAGCCCGATATAATATGCCAAGGTGGCTGCATTCTCAGGATAATGGTCTTTCATCAAGGCAATAATCTGAGGTCCTATGATACCGCCTATTCCCCATGCGATAAGGGTAATGCCATAAATAGTTGCCATTAAGCCTTTATACTTTTCACGAATCAAGGAAGGTAGCACACCAAATCCGCCGCCGTAGCATAGTAATACGATACAAACCCCCACGAAGAATACCAATGGATTTTTATTGACTACCATAATAGCAAAAGTGATGATTTGTATGATAAAAAGCATTCTAAAAGTCATGATACGCCCTACTTTATCTGATACACTGCCCCAGAAAAAGCGCCCTACACCATTAAATAATGCACTTACCGCAATAAGGGTGGCACCGCGACTTTCTAAAACCAGCTTATCCGAAATGCCTTGTTCACGCAATAAATCTTGTAATAAAGGCGACTGAAAAGACAAGAAAATCATGCCGGCGATGATGTTAAACAAAAACATAAACCAAATCAGCATATAGTCGAACTTCAGCAGATGGGGCATGACACTTTCCTTACTTTCTACCGTACCTGCCGGCTTTGCCTTCGACTCAAGGAAGGTGCTGAAAAAAGGAAGCACAATCAATAATAAAATACCTATTGCCAAAAACGTGCTTGCAAGATTGTTGTCAAACATCTTCATGAATACCGGTGCAATCAGTTTCGACATCACAAAAGCTCCCAGACCAAAACCCATAACCACCATACCGGTAGCCAAGCCCTGCTTATCCGGAAACCAGCCCGAAACTGTTGCAACAGGCGTGACATACACCAAGCCCAAGCCCATACCGCCAATTACGCCAAAGCCCAAATATAGCAAAAACAAGCTTTCTGCTTTAAAGGCAAAATAAGAAATGATATAACCAAAGGCATATAAAAAGGAGCCAATGAGCGCCATCTTTTTGGAGCCGATACGATCAAGGTTTTTACCCCCCCAAGCAGCCGTTACACCCAGCATAAAAATAGCAATACTAAATGTCCATGCAGTAGTGGAATTATTCCAAAGATAAGCTTCAGAAATGGGATTCTGAAAAAAACTCCACGCATAAACCGTACCTATGCTCAGATGTGCAAAACTTGCCATGATGGCAATTAACCAGCGTTTACTTCCTTTTTCCGTAAGCTTCATATTTTTATGATTTAATGATATACAAATTCAGCATTTCGTAAAACGCTTACAAAGCTATTAAATAGTTTCAAACCGCCGACATATTCCAAAAATACAACTGTAATCAGTACTTTTTGCAAAATTTTTATCCCATCACTCAATCCGGTAAAAGAAGATTTAACATTTAATTAATAATTTCATTTGCCAATAGATATAAAACTTTATATAGTTTTGAGTTATATTTAAATACTATCCATATGAAAAAAACAATTTTATTATTTACTGCTCTTATTTTCAGTACCTTAAGCTTTTCTCAAGACTGCTCTGACTTTTTCTCTTTCCGCCCGGGCGTGATGTGGGAACAGCAAACCTTTAGTGCCAAAGACAAATTAGAAAGCATTACCGGAGCCCGTGTATTAGAAGTCACCCCCACGGCAGAGGGCATTGCTTCACGAATTGAAATGTCCACCTCGGATCCGGATAACGAGAAAAAAACCTCCTTCGAAGTGGGCTATCGCTGTGAAAACGGTGTTTTTCATATGGATATGCAAGATATTTTAAATCACATGAACCTCGACTTGGATAAGTTTGAAGGCTTAGAAGCTACTATTGAAACCACAGCAATAGAGTATCCTTCCGTGCTAGTACCCGGCACCACATTAGCAGATGCCAGCTATACAGTTTCCATGAGTATGGGCGGTATGACAATGATGAGCGTAAGTATCAACCTGATTGACAGAAAAGTAGTAGCCGAAGAAAACATTACGGTACCGGCAGGCAGCTTCAAAGCCTCCAAAATTACCTATACCATTGAAGCAAATATGGGCTTTACAAAGACACATTTGAATGTAACGGAATGGATGTCGAAAAAAGCTGGTGTTGTACGTAGTGAAACATATGATAAGAAAGGAAAACTACAAGATTATACCGTATTATCGAAATTCGTAGAGAAATAAGTGTATTTCACAACTTCAGGTGAAATAAAATAAAAAAAATAGCCCGATTTGAAATAATCTTGGGCTATTTTTGGTTAATCTTTTGGCATTGATGTACATAAAATATGAAAAAGTATACCATCTTACTTTTCTTTTCATTTCTTCTTTCTTTATCCGGTATAATGGCACAAAACCATGTGACCATCAGTGGATATGTACGGGAAAAAGGAAGTAAAGAATTGCTGCCGGGCGTAAATATTTATATTCCCGGCCATCGCATAGGCACTACCACCAATAATTACGGCTTTTATTCGCTCAGCCTAAGTCCTGGAGAGTATAGCATTACCTATTCATATGTGGGTTATCAAACCCATGAGCTGCATATCTTGCTGAACGAGAATAAAACCTACGACATTGATCTTGAAGGCAGTATTACCTTAAAAGAAATTGAAGTAACTGCTGAACGGGCGGAGCGTTTCAGCGAAAGCGACCGCATGAGCATTGTCAGTATTCCCGTGAAACAAATTCAAAATATACCGGCTTTGCTAGGTGAAAAAGACGTGTTTAAAGCATTGCAGCTGATGCCCGGCGTTCAAAAAGGGACAGAAGGGAGCAGCGGATTGTATGTGCGTGGCGGAGGACCGGATCAAAACCTGATTATTTTGGATGATGCACCGGTATATAATGCCTCACATTTGTTTGGATTCTTTTCTGTTTTTAATGGAGATGCCATTAAAAGTATCGAGCTTACCAAAGGAGGATTTCAAGCACGCCACGGCGGAAGGCTGTCTTCAGTGATTGAAATGACGATGAAAGACGGCAATAAAGAACAAATTAAAGGAAGCGGCGGCATCGGACTGTTATCATCACGCCTTACATTGGAAGGACCAATCGTGAAAGAAAAATCTTCATTCCTTATTTCTGGACGCCGAACTTATGCCGATGCATTGATACGCCCGTTTTTACCAAAAGATGAGAAATTTGGTTATTACTTTTATGACCTCAACACCAAATTAAACTATGACTTTGGACCAAAAAACAAATTATATGTAAGTGCATATTTCGGCAGAGATAAATTCCAGTTTAAACAAAAATACAACAATGCCACTGAAAAAGCAGGGCTTTATTGGCAGAACAAAACCGCCACATTGCGATGGAATCATATGTTCACCAATAAGTTATTCAGCAATACCTCCCTAATATTCAGTGAGTATGCCATGAAAATATTCAACGATTATAAAAGTCAACATGAGCACTATAAATTGGAATATAATAGCGGCATCAAAGATGTGGGTTTGAAGTATGATTTGGAGTATTATCACTCACCTATCTACTCGCTACGCAGCGGTTTACAAACCACCTATCATCATTTTTTTCCCAATGTAATCATTGAATTAGACAATAACAATGTCACGGACTGGAACCATAGGCTTGCCTACAAATCGATGGAATCCGCCATGTATCTGGAGAACCACCTAAACCTTATACCTGAGCTAAAAATCAATGCCGGGCTCCGTTTGGCTCATTTTGTGGCAAACAACAAACACTATTTCTCGCCTGAGCCACGCCTTTCGGTCAACTATGTAGTTCGTGAGGGGCTTGCCGCAAAAGCAGCCTACTCGATGATGACCCAAAGCATTCATCTGCTCAGCAATACCGGCATAGGTTTGCCCACCGATTTGTGGGTCCCCTCCACAGACAGGGTGGCTCCGCAGCAGTCGCAACAGTACTCGGCAGGAATTGCATATGACATACCGAAAAACGATTTGCTTTTCTCAGCCGAAGCCTATTACAAAAAGAGTAACAACATCATCGGCTATAAGCCCGGAGCCAGCTTCCTTCTGCTTGACGACCCTAGCGGAGCACAAAGCTTTACCTGGCAGGACAATGTCGCGGCAGGCAAGGGCGAATCCTACGGAATTGAACTGCTGTTGCAGAAAAAAACAGGAAGAACAAGCGGTTGGGTCGGTTATACGCTTTCGTGGACACAGCTTCAGTTTGATGAAATCAATTTCGGCAAGAAATTCTGGGCACGCTACGACCGAAGACATGATATCTCCATTGTGGCCATACATGAAATAAATGACCGGATAACCCTCTCAGGCACCTGGGTATATGGCACAGGAAATGCAATTACCCTGCCAATTGCCACCTTTGTAAGCAAGCCGCATATACCCTATAACGGTCAGTCATGGGATATGTATTATTATCCACACGAGATTTATGACTATAACGAGATGAACAGCTCCCGCATGAAAGCCTATCATCGACTGGATTTGGCTATTCAGTTTCACAGGTCCTTGAAGCATTACGATCAAACTTGGGAAGTAGGTTTGTACAATGCCTATAGCAGGCATAATCCGTTTTTCTATTATATAGATTATGAGTACGATGACAATAACGTAACAAGCAAGCTGAAACAGAGGGCACTTTTCCCGATTATTCCTTCCATTTCCTACAATTTCAAATTCTAAAGCCATGAATCGTATCATATTTATCTTATTATTTGGTCTGGGCGCCCTTCTCTCTGCTTGCGACAATATGGTTTCGGATGTGGATATTGATCCGGGCAAGCCCAAATTTGTGGTGCACAGCTATTTGTCACCCGATCAAGACACAATAACCCTCCATTTGGCAAAAAGTCAACCCTTATACACCAGCCGTTATTACAACCAGCCTGTTTCGGTGCCCGATGCAAAGGTTGAAATAAGTCATCTTGACAAGACGGTGCTATTACAGTATGATGCGCTGATGAATCGATATTGGACGACAGAACTCAACATACGTAAAGGAGAAAGCTATTCATTGAGAGTCACATCCGCCACAGGCGAAATACTGACTTCAAAATGTAGTGTGCCATCAAAAACTCCGCCGGAAATTGAAGATTTCAAAATCAACCAACCTTCCCCTGCACCGGAAGTGATTACCATCAGCTTTCGCTTCAAAGATTATCAGGGAAGTGGCGACTTTTACCGTATTTTCGGCATGTACAAATTTCACTACGACCCTTGGACGGAATATGCCTATGTGGACCAGATTCCAATGCGCAACGGCGAAGAGTTTGTTACAGATCAAAATCAGGATGGCACCTATTTCTCATACAACAGCCATCAGTTTTATGTGGATGCCTATATGTTGGAATCAAGCATATTTATGATGATAACCGACGAGCATTATTATCATTATCATGTTTCTACCAGAGATTTTGAGGGGGACAATGTGTTTTCGGAACCCACTCCCGTTTATACGAATATCAGAGGCGGTCTCGGTGTTTTTTCAGCTTATATATCCGAAGAAATACCACTGACTCTGTAAGCTTCTCAAAAAAAATCATTTAAAAACTTAATGCAGTTTTATTACATTTGCGCTTAAATCATTACAAAATAGTAAAATAATGTCTGAACAAAAGTCAAAAGGTTTCCGCTCATTCTCGCGTAACTATTGGGTTGTCATCATCATGGAATTCTTTGAGCGGGGTTCGTATTACGGTGTGATGTCCGTCCTATCCGTTTATCTGGTTTTGAATGTGGATGCCGGCGGATTAGGTTTTTCAAAAGAAAGTGTGGGCATTATCAAAAGCACGATTACACCGCTGCTCTACCTGCTTCCCATCTTATCGGGGGCATTGGCCGACCGCTTCGGCTACCGTAAATTACTGATGTTAGCCTTTGCAGTGATGAGCCTCGGATATTTTTTAACCAGCTTGTTCAGCTCGTACGGTCTGGTATTTTTCAGCCTCATTATCATGGCAGTAGGAGCAGGAATCTTTAAGCCAATTATTTCGGGTACTATCGCACGCGAAACCGACGAAAGAAATAGCGGCTTGGGATTCGGCATATTTTATTGGTCCATTAACCTGGGAGCATTCATATTTCCTCTCATCCTCGTACCCTATCTTAAAGGTATCGGATGGAACTGGATTTTCATCATGGCAGCAGTAGGGACAGGCTGGTTGCTGCTGTTGAATATATTTGTGTATAAAGAACCCACAAAACCGGAAGATAGCGGGAATAAATCGCTGGCACAAGTGTTCGAAGGCATATTGCTGGTATTAAAAGATGTGCGTTTTGTCGCATTAATTGTGATTTATTCCATGTTTTGGATACTCTATTTCCAAATGTTTGATACCGTACTATGGTATCTCACCGAATATGTGGATATGAGTCCGGTAAATAATGCGGTAAATAGTTTTATTGGACTTTTGGGAATTAATGCCAGCTGGAAATTTGATTCCGAGCATGTTACCGTGATTAATGCTGGCACAATTATTGCACTTCAACTGATAATATCAAGTTTGGTTAAAAATACAAAGCCACTTCCTACGATGATAACAGGAATTGCTATAGGAACAATTGGTATGGCGATACTAGCTGTATCCATGCATGCATGGGTATTTATTGCCGGGATAATCATTTTCTCCATTGGGGAAATGACTGCCCACCCCAAATTTATATCCTATGTGGGACTGATTGCTCCACCGGATAAAAAAGCACTTTATTTGGGCTATTCATTCCTTTATGGCGTTATCGGAAGCGGTATAGGCGGCATTTTGGGTGCAGCATTGTACGTACGCTTTGTGGATGGGATGCAACGCCCCGGTCTGCTGTGGTTTATCTTCAGCTTGATAGGCGTTCTCACAATCATCGGACTGCTGTGGTATAATAAATATATGGCACCGGCGACCGAAGAAAATGCTTCATAAATTAATTATATATACTAATAACGATACTTTTTAGTTAATCATTAAATACGAACACCTTAAAATACAACATTATGAGAGTTACAATAATCAGTTTTCTATTTGGCTTATTTATGATTGCACCGGCATTTAGCCTGCAAGCTCAAAACAAAGCAGACGATATCCTTGGAACATGGCTTGTTGAAGACAAAGATGCCCATGTCGAAATCTTCAAACGTGGCGATAAGTACTTTGGTAAAATCGTATGGCTTAAAGATGGTGTAGATGCAAAAACCGGAAAGCCAAAGACCGACACCAAAAATCCCGATCCCAAGCTTAGAGAATTACCTACTTTGGGAATGGAAATGCTAAAAAACTTTCAATTCGACGGAAAGAAAGAATGGTCAGGTGGCAAAATTTATGACGCCGGAAATGGAAAAACCTATCGCAGTTATATGGCACTCGAAAATGCCGATAAGTTGAAACTGCGAGGCTATATAGGTGTTGCCATGCTTGGCAGGAACACCTATTGGACACGCGTGAAGTAAATTTCAAAAAATTATATAAGCCGGGTTTACCGGCTTTTTTATTGCATAGCTATGAAGCATCAATCTCATAAAATTCATGGGGTTATTCGCATTCATCGGATTGAATTTATCCTGCATAATTCACCAATTCATAAGATTATCAATCTAACTTTATCGTAATAAGCT
>CAZDWA010000072.1:0-11391 GCA_964509065.1 uncultured Lentimicrobiaceae bacterium | reverse complement strand
ACTACTGCGAACAACTCATAACGTAAAAATTACCAAAATTAAATCAAAATTCATTTTGTAATCAACACGTTTTAAATTACTACTAAAAATTCCAAACGCAATGATTAACTGCTTATTACGATAAAGTTAGATTGTTTAGCTTATGAATTGGTGAATTATGCAGATTAGTGCCTTTCATTTTGAAACGCCATATTACTTATCAAACTTGGCGATCATTTCCTCGTGAATTAAGCAATTAATCGTACTTTTGTTTAGCTGATAAAATTTAGATTATGTCAAAACTTCATATAAAAAATATGGTTTGTAACCGCTGTATCATGGTGGTGGAAAATGAATTGGAGAAACTTGGATTTGGTGTAAAGCAAATCCAGCTGGGAGAGGTTGAACTCGAACAAAATCTGGATGAACAACAAAAAACAATGGTATATAATGCCTTGGAACCATTGGGCTTTGAGTTAATTGACGATAAAAAATCACAAATAATTGAAAAGATAAAAGTTGTTATTATTGAATTGGTACACCATCAAAAAGAGCGCATGAAAACCAATCTTTCTGAAGTGATAGCCAAGGCAGTGAATCATGATTATCAATCTTTATCCAAACTTTTTTCTGAAGTTGAAGGCATTACGATTGAGAAATACTTCATTGCTCAAAAAATAGAAAAAGTTAAAGAGTTATTAGTATATGATGAGTTGACTTTGAGTGAGATAGCATATAAGCTGGATTATTCGAGCGTGGCTTATTTGAGCAATCAATTTAAAAAAGTAACAGGACTGACACCCAGTCATTTTAGACGAATCAAGAAAAATAGAAGAACCCCTCTGGATAAAGTCTAAATTTTACAAATCATATCCATAATAGTGTAACAGTCAAATCGTTTTTTATTGTCAATTTTGTACAATAAAATAAATCTGATATGACGAAGATAAATGAAGATATATTCCTCCCGTTGGAAGGGCTCGAAAGTGATCATTGTGCATCAATAATTGATAGGGGCTTGGCTTCCATACAAGGTGTTGGGCGTCATCATGTTGAATTTAACAACCGACGTGCTGTCATTCAAGTAGATAATCCGGAAGCAGTTCAAAATGCGATAAAAAGTATTAAAGCAATGGGTTATGGCGTAACAACTTTAAAAAAGACGCTTCCTGTTCTGGATTTATCTTGTGCTGCTTGTGCGGTGAGTGCCGAAAGCATGATAAAAACAATGCCGGGCGTTACAGAAGCAGCTGTGAATTTTGCTTCAAAGAATATCACGGTGGAATATTTACCCAATATGACGGACCCGTTTGCAATGAAGAGAACTTTGCAATCTGTGGGCTATGATTTGCTTATTGAAGATGATGAAACGCAGCAGCAAACCTTGGATGCTATTCATGAAAAGAATTATAAAAAGCTGAAAAAACGTACAATATGGGCTGTGATATTGGCATTTCCCGTGTTTATGTATGGCATGTTTTTTATGAATGCACCTTATGCCAATTATATTATGTGGATTTTTGCCACACCGGTTGTTTTTTGGTTTGGACGGGACTTTTTTATCAACGGTTGGAAGCAGGCTAAACATGGTTCAGCCAATATGGATACCTTGGTGGCACTTAGTACAGGTATTGCATACCTATTCAGTGTATTCAATATGCTTTTTCCAAAAGTCTGGCTTTCAAGAGGCTTAGTGCCTCATGTTTATTTTGAAGCTGCAGCGGTAATTATTGCGTTTATTCTTTTAGGACGATTGCTGGAAGAAAAGGCAAAGGTAAATACCTCATCTGCCATACGTAAGCTAATGGGATTGCAGCCAAAAACATTGACTTTAATTCGTGAAAACGGTGAAGAGGTGCAATGCTCGGTTCAAGAAGTAAATCCCGGAGATATCATTTTGGTAAAACCCGGTGAAAAGATTGCTGTAGACGGAAAAATAAGTGCCGGCAGCTCATATGTTGATGAAAGCATGTTGAGCGGTGAGCCTGTACCTGTATTAAAAGAGCTGGGTGATGAGGTATTCGCCGGCACCATAAATCAAAAGGGAAGCTTTCGTTTTGAGGCAGTAAAAGTTGGTAAAGACACCATGCTGGCACATATTATTCAAACCGTGCAAGATGCGCAAGGCAGTAAGGCTCCCGTGCAGCGTTTGGTAGATAAAATTGCAGCTGTTTTTGTGCCCACTGTTATTAGTATTGCATTGGTAACTTTAGCCATTTGGATTATATTGGGAGGCAGCAGTGGAGTAGTACATGGATTGTTGGCAGCCGTGTCCGTCTTGGTTATTGCCTGTCCTTGTGCACTTGGGCTTGCAACGCCAACCGCCATCATGGTAGGAGTGGGAAAGGCTGCGGAAAATGGCATACTAATTAAAGATGCTGAAAGCCTGGAACTATCAAAAAACATCAATGCAATCGTATTGGATAAAACCGGAACAATTACTGAAGGGAAGCCGGAAGTGACAGATATTCAGTGGTTAAGTGAAGATGAAAGCCTTGCAGCTGTTTTGTATGCACTTGAAAAACAATCGGAACATCCTTTGGCTGAAGCAGTTGTAAAGTACTTTGAATTTCAAAATAATGTTGAAATTGAAGCATTTGAAAGTATTACCGGAAAGGGCGCAAAAGCGGTATATGAGGGGATGACCTATTTTGCCGGAAACAATAAATTAATGCAAGAAAATCATATTCAACTTGATGAAAGCTTGCAACAATCTGCGAAACAGTGGAGCGCGGAAGCAAAAACAGTAATTTGGTTTGCAGATAGTGAAAAGGCTTATGCGGTGCTTGCCATTTCCGACCGTATAAAACAAACTTCCGTGGAAGCAATAAAAGAGCTACAAGATAGTGGTATCGAAGTGTATATGCTAACCGGCGATAATGAAGCAACAGCAAAATCGATTGCAGAACAAACTGGCATAAAGCATTTTAAAGCAGAGATGTTACCTCAGCAGAAGGCAGATTTTGTAAAAGAACTTCAAAGCCAATCTAAGCTTGTTGCAATGGTAGGTGATGGAATTAATGACAGTACTGCTTTGGCAACTGCCGATGTGAGTATCGCAATGGGAAAAGGAAGTGATATTGCCATGGATGTCGCTAAAATGACGATCATCTCATCTGACCTTAAAAAGATTAAACAAGCTATTACGCTTTCGTCACAAACGGTGCGAACCATTAAGCAAAATTTATTCTGGGCATTTTTCTATAACCTGCTTGGAATACCGATTGCTGCCGGAATTTTATATCCGATTAACGGTTTTATGCTGAACCCGATGATTGCAGGTGCTGCAATGGCATTGAGCAGTGTAAGCGTGGTTTCTAACAGCTTGCGTTTGAAATGGAAAAAATAAATTAAATTAATCTTTCTGTTGATGGAACAGGGTGCGCTGTTGAATCGACCTGCCTAAAGTGATTTCATCCGCAAACTCCAACGCATCACCTACTGAAATGCCTCGTGCAATCGTGGTCACTTTCATTTGTGAGTTAAGGATGTTTCGAAAGATGTAAAATGCAGTGGTATCCCCTTCGATAGTAGGAGGGAGTGCAAAAATCAACTCTTGAATACTTTCGTTATCAATTCGTTTGAATAAGCTGTCAATATGTAATTCTTTTGGTCCTATACTTTCAATGGGATTGATAACGCCGCCTAATACGTGATACAGCCCGTTATAGCTTGCGGTACGTTCTATTGCCATTACATCGCGAAGGTCTTCTACAACACACAAAAGGCTGTCATCTCTTCGGGGGTTGGAACAAATGGCACAAACCGGCGTGTCCGAAATATTGTGACATTTTTCACAAAAAATAATGTTTTCGCGCAACAGACTTAAGGCTTTACTAAGCGCTTCGGTACGGTTTTTGTCTTCAGATAATAGATGAAGCGCAAGACGTAAAGCTGTCTTTTTGCCTATCCCGGGAAGGCGGGAAAGTTCATTTACTGCATTTTCAAGCAGGCTGGAAGAATATTCAGTCAAAATTTACGTTTTTTGCAAAAGTAAGGAATTCATTATTCCCAATGTTCAATAGATATGTATTGTTTGACAAAATGAAACAGTTTATTATTTTATTTTCTTTGATTGTGGCATCATTTAGTTTGTCGGCTCAGCAGTCGACAGATGAAAACAACAGCCGTACCAACGGAACGGAAAAAGAACTTCAAAGTGGTTATTATCAATCAGGTGCCTTGCGTTATCGTGGATATTTTCAGAATGGGCATCCTGCCGGCGAAGTGAGATATTTTTTTGAAAGCGGTGAGCTGAAAGCAATAAATAACTTCAGCCCGGACGGAAAAAGAGCTTATAATAAAACTTATTCCACAAATGCGATGCTGGTCGCCGAAGGATTATACATTGAACAGCAAAAAGATAGTTTGTGGCGAATTTATAGTGATATTGATGGGGCTTTGGTAGCTGAAGAAACCTATAAATCGAATATATTACATGGTGAATCACGCTTTTACAATACAAAAAGCGGGAATATGAGTGAGCTTTTAACCTATAAAAATGGTAAAAAGCATGGTATTTGGAAACGCTGGTACGACAATGGTCGCTTGTTGAATGAGGCAAATTATGAAAATGACCAACTTCAGGGGACTGCCGTATATTATCATCCAAATGGGTTAGTTCAATTTAAAGGAGAATACGATAAAGGTGTCAAAACTGGTTTTTGGCAAAACTTTGACGAGGAAGGACAACAAATTTCCGAAGATGAATATATTCCCGAATAAACAATAAACTCGAATGTTGCTTAAAGCTTGAATGCTTTTTTGTACCTTTGTAGTGGTTTTAATTATCCAAATTTTATATGAGTATCATTTTACACAACATCAATACTCTTGCCGGTATTGCTGATGGCGATTTACGCCTGCGAAAAGCGGAGGAAATGGCAGAATTTCCATCAATCGACAATGCTTATGTACTTATAGACGACGGCCGTATAGCCGATTACGGAAGCATGGAGTCGAAAGAATATAAAGCATATATCGCATCAAATAATCATCAAATTATTGATGCAGGAGGAGGCTTTGTGTTGCCCTCTTTTTGTGATTCACATACGCATTTGGTATATCCCGGCTCGCGAGAAATTGAATATGTCGATAAAATTCGTGGCTTGAGCTATGAAGAAATAGCCAAAAGGGGCGGCGGTATATTAAATTCGGCAAAAAAGATGCAAGATGCCGATGAGGATGAGCTATTTGAAGATGCCATGAAGCGCTTGGACGAAATTGCTTCATTTGGTACTGCTTCTGTGGAAATAAAGAGTGGCTATGGACTTACAACAGAGTCTGAGATGAAGATGCTTCGCGTGATTCGTCGTTTAAAAGAAGCTTCTCCTTTAACCATTGTCTCTACCTTTTTGGGAGCTCATGCGGTTCCTATGGAATATAGAGGCAATCAGGAAGCGTATGTGGATTTGATTATCAATGAAATGATACCACGTGTGGCAGCCGAAGAGCTGGCAGATTTTATCGATGTATTTTGTGATAAAGGATTCTTCACCGTGGAAGATACGGACCGTATCCTCAATGCCGGAATGAAATATGGTTTGCGAGCAAAAATTCATGCAAATGAACTGGCAAAATCAGGTGGAATTCAGGTTGGAGTGAAGTATAATGCACTGTCTGTTGACCATTTGGAATATACCGAAGAAGAAGAGATTGAGGCATTGCTGAACAGTGAAACCATGCCTGCAATACTTCCCGGGGCTGCTTTTTTCCTTAATTTGCCTTATGCACCGGCACGAACAATGATTGATGCAGGTTTGCCAATCGCAATGGCAAGCGATTTCAATCCCGGCTCATCACCTTCGGGTAATATGCAACTGATATTGTCAATGGCAAGCGTACTATTTCGTTTGCTTCCTGAAGAAGGACTTAACGCCACAACCATAAATGGTGCATATGCTATGGATATAGTAGATAAAACCGGAAGTATCACCAGAGGTAAACAAGCTGATTTGATGATAACAAAACCAATACCCGGCTTGGCTTACCTGCCCTATTATTATGGGTCAAACAAATTGGCTGCATATATGATAAAAGGTAAGTATTATACAGTTTGAAATTGAATGTTTAATTTAATAGATGTTTTTATATGAAGAAATTAATTGAATGTGTTCCGAATTTTAGCGAAGGTCGCGACCTCGCGATTATTAAACAAATTACAGATGAGATTGAAGCTGTGGAAGGCGTACAATTGCTGGATGTGGATCCGGGTGCCGACACAAATCGAACTGTGGTAACTTTTGTTGGAACACCTGATGAAGTGATTGAAGCCGCTTTCAGAGCCGTTAAACGTGCTTCGGAAGTTATCGATATGAGTAAGCACAAAGGCGAGCATCCCCGCATGGGAGCCACTGATGTGTGCCCCTTAATTCCCATTGCCAACATTAGCATGGAGGAAACAGTGGAATATGCCCGTAAACTAGCCGAACGTATTGGAAATGAGCTTAAAATTCCAATTTACTGCTATGAAAATGCGGCTTTTAAACCTGAAAGACAGAATCTGGCAAACTGTAGAGCCGGAGAATACGAAGGCCTGCCCGAAAAATTAGCTAATCCGGAATGGAAACCTGATTTTGGTCCCGCCAAGTTTAATGCAAAGGCAGGAGCTACCGCTGTGGGAGCACGTGACTTTTTGGTTGCATTTAACATTAACCTAAACACTACAAGCACACGTCGTGCCAATGCCATTGCATTTGATGTGCGTGAACGTGGTCGCCCGCTACGTGAAGGAAATCCACTTACAGGAAAGCTGGTGAAAGATGAGAAAGGCAATACAGTATATCAGGCAGGTAGCCTTAAAGCAGTGAAAGCCATTGGATGGTATATTGAAGAATATGGCGTAGCCCAAATTTCAATGAACCTGACAAATATTAGCATAACTTCGGTCCATGAAGCTTTTGATGAAGTAAGTAAAAAAGCACAAGAGCGTGGAATACGCGTGACCGGTTCCGAATTGGTGGGATTGGTGCCTTTAAAAGCAATGTTGGATGCCGGAAAATATTTCTTGCAAAAGCAACAACGCTCCTTGGGTGTGGATGATGCAGAGCTGATTAAAATTGCTGTGAAATCCATGGGACTTGATGAATTGAAGCCTTTCAATCCCGATGAAAAAATTATCGAATATGTGTTGGCTAAGATGGAAGGCCAAAAGAAATTAGTAAAGCTCACAGCAGAAGGCTTGGTAAATATTACGGCATCTGAATCCACTACACCGGGTGGCGGCTCTGTTTCAGCATATATTGGGGCGCTGGGTGCTGCATTAGGTACGATGGTAGCAAACCTATCGTCGCATAAAAGAGGATGGGATGAGCGCTGGGAAGAGTTTTCAAATTGGGCAGAAAAAGGACAGCGAATCAAGTCTGAACTGCTATAATCATATTATTGCAGCTTTTGGCTTGCCCAAGAAAACACAAGAGGAAAAAGACTTGCGCCATAAAGCTATTGAAGATGCATCCAAATATGCTATGGAAATACCCATGCGTATCATGGAAAAATGTCTGGAAACATTTGATTTAGTCGAAGCCATGGTGACTGAAGGCAATCCCAACTCGGTAACTGATGCAGGAGTGGGAGCCTTATGTGCACGTACAGCAATTATGGGAGCATACATGAATGTGCAAATTAATGGAGCTTCCATAGAAGATAAAGAGTTTGCAGCCCGTATGAATGAAAAAGGAAAGAAAATACAGGAAGAAGCTGTAAAACGAGAACAACAAATTGTTGATAAAGTATATAAAATTATAGCTACACTTTAATTTTTGAGTGTTAGAAGTATTTTGAGATAATATTAGAAAAGCTTAGGTGCAGGAAGCTGCAATTCAGCTTCCTGCCCATGGCTCTTCGATGGTTGAAACGATTTTTGTTGAATAAGAGCAATTCGAATGACAGACTCCTATTTCATGCTTTGGCTGCTTTATTTCACCTCATTCATCACTTTGATGAATCCGCTAGGTGTGATGCCGGTTTTTATGTCGATGACAAGTGGACTTGATGTTACACATCGTAGAAAAACTGCTTTAAAAGCGATATTAACTGCTTTTTTTACTTTAGTGGTTTTTGCATTTGGTGGGCAAATGTTGTTTAACTTTTTTGGTATCTCGGTCGCAGGCTTGAAGGTTGTGGGTGGTATTCTCTTCTTCTTTATGGGCTATGATATGCTAAATGCCCGTATCAGTAAAATGAAGGTGGATGAAGAAGAGGTCGGACCATATATTGACGATATATCAATAACACCTCTCGGTATTCCAATGATTGCGGGACCGGGCTCGATTACAAACGCCATTATCCTTATGGATCAAAGTAAGGGGATCATAGAAAAAGGCATACTGATAAGCTCAATATTAGGTGTTTTGATTGTGGTTTTTGTAATACTACTAAGTGGAGCAGCCATTACAAAAGCGATAGGTGATACCGGAAATAAAGTAATGATGAAGTTAATGGGGCTTATAGTAATGGTAATAGCTGTTGAGTTTTTCTTTACAGGTATAAGTCCATATGTACAAGCGATTTTGCAGATTCAATAAAAAAATGTTGAAATAATTAGGTTATTTGGTGAAATGTTTATATTTTTGCCGTCCGAAAATTTGAAAGGATAAAGAAAATGGCTAAGAAGCATAAAGAAGCGAGACAACAGATTATTCTTGAATGCACCGAGCATAAAGATAGTGGAATGCCGGGCACTTCAAGGTATATTTCAATGAAAAACAAGAAGAATACTCCTGAGCGTTTGGAATTGAAAAAATATAATCCCATTCTTAAAAGAATGACAGTTCATAAAGAAATAAAATAACAGAGATATGGCAAAGAAAGTTGTTGCAACATTAAAAATGACCTCCGGAAAACAGTTGGCGAAAGTTATCAGAATGCATCGCTCCGAAAAAAATGGACACTATGCATTCACTGAAGACATTGTTCCAACTGATAAAGTGGAAGAGTTTCTGGCAAAAAGATAATGATTTTTAATATCAATAAATGAGGTGAGCTTTTCCATAAAGTTGGGAGAGCTCATTTCTATTTTATATTAGCGTATGGGTTTTTTCTCTTTTTTTAGCAAAGAAAAAAAGCAAGACCTTGATAAAGGACTTGCCAAAACACGCGAAAGTGTGTTTTCGAAAATCTCGAAAGCAATTGTCGGGAAATCAAAAGTAGATGACGAGGTTTTAGACAATCTGGAAGAGATTCTTATTACATCCGATGTAGGTGTGCATACTACTTTGAAGATAATCGAACGCATTGAAGAACGTGTTGCACGGGATAAATATGTGGGAACATCCGAACTGAATCTCATATTAAAAGAAGAAATAGCTGCGCTTTTACAAGAAAATAATTCGGATGATGGAGCTGATTTTGTGCTGCCTACATCTTCAAAACCATATGTGATTATGGTTGTTGGAGTGAATGGAGTCGGCAAAACAACCACCATCGGAAAGCTTGCTTATAACTTTAAACAAGCCGGTAAGGAAGTGGTATTGGGTGCTGCCGATACTTTTCGCGCCGCTGCTGTCGACCAAATTAAAATTTGGGGCGACCGTGTTGGCGTGCCGGTAGTTTCGCAAGGGATGGGAGCCGACCCGGCATCTGTTGCATATGATACACTCAATTCCGCAATCAGTAGCAATAAAGATGTAGTCATTATTGATACAGCCGGAAGACTTCACAATAAGGTAAATCTCATGAAAGAGCTTACCAAGATAAAAACCGTAATGCAAAAACTGTTACCTGAAGCACCACATGAGATTTTACTTGTGTTGGATGGCTCTACAGGACAAAATGCGATTGAGCAAGCACGCCAATTTACGGCTGCAACAGAAGTGAATGCTATGGCTTTGACAAAGCTTGACGGTACTGCAAAAGGTGGGGTGGTAATTGGTATTTCAGATCAATTTAAAATACCGGTGAAATATATTGGAATAGGAGAGAAGATGACTGATTTGCAGGTGTTTAACCGTACTGCATTCGTTGAAAGCCTTTTTGAATAATTTCCCTTATTTACGTGGCATGACAGCAAAAAAACAACGTATTAATATCGTTACACTCGGCTGCTCAAAAAATATAGTGGATTCGGAACATCTTGCCGGAATGCTTCCTAAAGAAGAATATGAAATCCTGCATGACAGCAACTTGGAATCAGATGTTGTAATAATAAATACCTGCGGATTTATTGGAGATGCCAAAGAAGAGTCTATCGATACAATTTTGGCATATGCCGAGGCACAACAAGAAAATAAATCTTCAAAGCTTGTTGTAATGGGCTGCCTGTCACAACGTTACAGAGAGTCGCTTGAAAAAGAAATACCCGAGGTAGATGCATATTTTGGTGTAAATGATTTAAAAGGAGTAGCACGCTATCTGGGCGCTACAAATTTGGGCGGTGGATATCACTATAATCGTGAGCGACATGGAGCAGCTCATTATGCCTATTTAAAAGTATCGGAAGGCTGTGATAGAAACTGTAGTTTTTGTGCCATCCCGCTCATACGGGGTAAACATATTTCAATTCCAATCGAAGAATTGCTTGCCGAAGCTACATATCTTGCCAAAGCCGGTGTAAAAGAACTCATTTTAATTGCACAGGACTTAACATACTATGGTTTAGACTTGTACGCTGAGCGAAAACTGGTTCACTTAATAGAAGTATTGTCTCAAGTGGAAGGCATTGAGTGGATTCGATTGCAATATACTTATCCGCATCAGTTTCCGGATGAATTGATCGAAGTCATTCGGGATAATCCAAAAGTTTGCAACTATATTGACTTGCCCTTGCAGCATATAAATACATCTGTGCTTAGCTCGATGAAAAGAAATATTGACAAGGACAAAACCATCCAACTTGTGGAAAAGATTCGAAAGGAAGTGCCCGGTATCGCTTTTCGGACTACCCTCATTGTTGGCTATCCGGGCGAAACTGAGCAAGCCTATGAAGAATTGCTGGAATTTGTAAAAACACAACGCTTTGATCGTTTGGGAGTGTTTACCTATTCAGAGGAAGAAGGTACTTTGGCAGCCAAACTGCCGGATGATATCCCCTTTGAGGTGAAACAAGCTCGCCTTGAAGAAGTGATGGAAGTACAACAACAGATCTCATTGGAAATCAATACTTCACGAATTGGAACTATTGAAAAAGTACTTATCGACCGTATCGAAGGTGATTATTTTGTCGGAAGAACCCAATATGATTCACCGGAAGTAGATAATGAGGTGCTAATTCCTTTAACCTCGGCCAAACTTGAAGTAGGTTCTTTTGTTGACGTGAAGATTGAAGAAGCTGATTTCTTTGATTTAATGGGTGCCCCACTTATTTAGCCAATTGTTTTACCGGGTTTTGGTCCCAATTTGACTACATATCATGAAAAAACTTGACACTATCCCATTAAGTGTGTAAGTTTTAATCAGAGGGTCTTGCTTTACAGT
>CAZDWA010000071.1:0-11409 GCA_964509065.1 uncultured Lentimicrobiaceae bacterium | reverse complement strand
TCCGTCCGGTTGCTCTGGGGCGCAAAAATTATCTCTTCGCCGGTTCGCACAATGGAGCTGAACGTGCTGCTATGATTTATTCGTTCCTGGCAAGCTGTAAAATTAACGAAATCAATCCTCAGCATTGGCTAAAAGAAACGCTCATCAAACTGCCTGATTATCCCCCTATCAGATTACACGAGCTACTGCCCTTTTCAGAAAAAGCCTAAAAAACCACCTTGGATATGCCTTTGGGCGAAGGGATACTGATCTTCTGATAAATCAAAAAAAGGATGCGCTAAAAAGTGCATCCTTTTTTGATTATTGGATTTCATTGTTGAAATGCTTCTATTAGTTCAAAACTTGAGCTTTTGTATTACACAAAAGAAAGTGCATTTTCAAGGTCTTTGATAATATCCTCAGCCTCTTCAATCCCCACACTCAAGCGCACCAAGCCTTCTGTGATGCCTGCTGCTTCTTTGGCTTCTTTCGAAAGCTTTGAATGGGTCATGCTGGCAGGGTGTTGAATTAAGGTTTCAATGCCTCCCAATGAAACAGCCAAGAGTGCCAAATGTACATTATCCATCATCTTTTTGCCGGCTTCAAAGCCATCTTTTAAACCAAAGCTTATCATAGTACCGGGACCTTTCATTTGACGTTTTCCCAGCTCATGCTGAGGATGAGATTTAAGACCGGGATACAGTACCCATTCTACTTTCGGATGATTTTCGAGAAACTCTGCCACTTTTATTGCATTCTCTTGAGCTCTGTCAATACGGATACCAAGTGTTTTCAAGCCGCGACGAGTGAGCCAAGCTTGTTGTGGGTCCATATTAAAGCCCATATTTACCATTACATTGCGAATGCTTTTATAATGTGCTTCCGACTTGGTGACTATCATCCCGGCTACAATATCTGCATGCCCGTTAATGAATTTTGTCATAGAATGAAGCACGATATCCACACCCATATCCAATGGTTTTTGCAAGTAAGGGCTGCAAAATGTATTGTCAACACATACCGGAATATTATGTTTCTTTGCAATCTTTACAACTGCTTCAATATCCGTGATTCCTATGGTTGGATTTGCCGGTGTCTCAAGATAAATGAGCGCTGTTTCCGGGCGGATGGCATCTGCAATATTTTGAGCATTGGTAGCATCTACAAAGCTGGCAGTCACACCATAACGAGGATATAGTGTTTCTAAAATACCACGTGAGGGACCATATAATGAATTATGGGCTACCACATGTTTCCCTTGCCCTAAAAAGCTGAGATAAACTGAGTTTACTGCTGCCATCCCTGAGCTTACGGCAATGCCACCAAAGCCATTTTCAAGTACGGCAACCGCATCTTCTAACTCGGTAATTGTAGGATTGCCGATACGGGTATAAATATATCCCGGATCTTCTCCGGCAAAACATTTGGCTCCATGCTCCGCTGAGTTGAAACGGAATGTGGAAGTTTGATAAATAGGGCTTACCGCGCTATTTCGGCTGTCTTCAAATGCGCCTGCATGAACAGCGTTGGAATTGAATCCATAGTCTTTTTTATGCATAATGGAATTATTTTTAAATAAAAAACGATTGAAACATATGGAAATATGCTTCAATCGTTTGAAAAGAAGATTTTCTAAACCTTAAAATTAAAATGGCCAGAAACTATTGTCATACCATATTTGTTCTTTGAGATCTTCATTCATTTTATGCAATAAATGATGATGGGTTTTTTCCCAGTCGGCAAGCATTTTATACAGCGCTTTCTCATTTGGGTCAGTAGCCTCGTTTGCACGTTGGGTATATAATTCAATAGATCTGTTTTCAAGGTCGATAGCAGCGGAAATGGCGGCAGCTTCGAAGCTGGCAGCACTGATTTCCTTTTTAATTTCGTCTGATAAAATTAAAGCAGCATTGGTATCATCCACTGATTGATGAAACTCAGGCTTTACAAACGTATTACTCTTTTGATAATGAGCGAATTGCTCAGATAAGAAACGGGCGTGATCATCTTCCTCTTCCGCCATCATTTCAAAAATTTTCCGAACGGCTGCACTTTGTGTTTGCTTCGCCACTTGCGAATAAAATGCCTTGCCGCGTCTTTCAAGTAAAATAGCAGCTTTTAAAATGTCTGTGGCTTTTGAACTTGTCTCCATGTAGTCAATTTTATTAATTAATACTGTTTTAATAACTGCCTACAAAAGTACGCAATAAAAATGGGAATTCCGAAAGAATAATCTTCAATATTTCTGATTACTTTTGTTAGCTTTGATGCCAAAGATTTTTTAAAATGATACAACTCAAATCTGCATACTTGCACCTATTTGAAAAACTTACGGGACAAATGCCTGAAAATATTGTGCCAATACCCGTAGCCGGCTCCATGCGTAGCTATTTTCGGTTTATTGGAGAAAATCATCAATATATCGGCACATTTAATGAAAATATTGAAGAGAATAATGCATTCTTTGCATTTTCCAAAAGCCTATTTGATTTAGGTGTTAATGTGCCGAAAGTAGAAGCTATAAGTGAAGACAGAAAATTTTATCTGCAAACAGATTTTGGTGATAACAGCTTATTTGGCTTATTGACTGCCGGTGATGCTTACTCAAATCCTCTAACGAGAAATTATTTGTTTAATGCTGTTGAACAACTTGTTTTTATGCAGCTTCATGCAAAAGATAAAATTGACTTTTCATTAGCTTGGCCAACTGCGGAATTTTCATTTAAAACCATACTGGATGACCTTTATTATTTCAAATATTATTTTTTGAAGATGTTGCCCGGATTTGTATTTAACGAATACCGCTTGGATAAGGAATTCGAAAATTTCGCATTAGTACTGTCTTCTGTCCCTTCAGATTATTTCATGTATCGTGATTTTCAATCGCGTAATATTATGATTCATGAGGACGACTTGGCATTTATAGATTTTCAAGGGGCAAGAAAAGGTCCATTGCAATACGATTTGGTATCCATGCTTTATCAAGTGCGTGCTGCCATGCCTGAGCAATTGCGTCAGGAGCTGATTACACATTATATTACGTATTTGAATAGATTTGCTGATGCCGAATCACTTCAATTCAATAAATATTTGCCTTATTTCATTTATTTCAGGTTGTTGCAGGTTATGGGGGCATATGGTTATCGCGGTTTAATTCAAAATCGTCCGCATTTTTTGAAAAGTATTCCTTATGCCATTCAAAGTCTGAAACAGCAATTGCAACTGCATCCGATTAATGCCGATTTTTATTATTTGTCTGAAGTGCTTCAGTCGGTTTCTGACTTGAAAACTCATGAGGATTATAGTTCAGAGCCAATCGATGCGTTGCAAATCAGTTTGTCCAGCTTTTCATTTATTCAAGGCGGCATTCCAGTCGACTATTTGGGAAATGGGGGAGGGCATGTGTTTGATTGCCGCCCATTGCCTAATCCGGGGCGCGAAGCACAGTATAAAAGACTTACAGGGCTTGACCAAGAAGTGAAAGAGTATCTTGAAAAGCATGAAGTTATTGATGAGTTTTTTGAAAATGTATCACAAATCATTGCACTTTCGGTTGAAAATTACCTTCAACGCAATTTTAAAAATTTAAAAATTAGTTTTGGCTGTACCGGCGGACAACATCGTTCCGTGTATTTTGCCGAACGATGCTTTGCATGGCTCAAAGAAAACTATCCAAATATTGTTATTAAGCTGGAACATAGGGAACTAAAAATTCGGAAAAACACTTAAAATCTAAAAGGAAACCAAATTGACACAATCACATCAAAATAAGACCTTGGTATTTATCCTTGCAGCAGGACTGGGTACGCGCTTAGGAAAGCTGACGGCAAATAAACCGAAAGCTTTGGTAGAGATAAATGGAATACCCTTGCTTGAATCTTTGTTGCAAAAGCTTAAAAGTGAAGGTTTTACACATTGCATTGTAAATGTTCATCATTTTGCCAATCAAATTATTTATTTTTTGCAACAAAAAAATAATTTTGGATTGGAAATACTGATTTCTGACGAATCAGATCAGTTAATGGATACCGCCGGAGCATTATTGCAGGCTTTGCCTTTGATGCAAGGCTTTGACAACTTGCTGGTTCATAATGTGGACGTGGTATCTGATATTTCATTAAGCAATTTTGTTGAAATTGCCCAAAAAGATAATGTGGATGCCATGCTTTTGCTAAAAGAGCGCGATAGCAGCAGAAAACTCCTTTTTGATAATGAAATGCGATTGAAGGGCTGGCATCATTTGATAAAAAATGAATATAGATTTGTGAGAAATGCGCCCAAGCCTTTAAATGAATACGCTTTTTCCGGAATTCATTTCATGAAAAAGCATGTCTTAAGCGATTATGAACTACAAGCAATGGGATTTGTGAAGCTGTATTTAGATTTGGCTGAAAAATATAAAGTGAAAGGCTTAGTATCTAATGAAGGCTATTGGTTTGATTTGGGTAAACAAGATGAAATCCGGCTGATTGAAGAACAATTATTGAGTTTACAAGCGGGAATTAAAAATGAGGAAATACCATGAGAAATCAGGATAAATTTATTGATAGTTTAGCAGAAATTGTCCTAGACGTCCCTAGGGAATCTCTTAAGAACACAATTATTGTATTGCCCAATAGACGTGCCGGCTTGTTTTTGCGTAGGCAGTTGGTTAATAGGCTTGAGTCATCCTCATGGTTGCCTCAGATTTTGAGCATTGAAGAAGTTGTTTCTGCATGGTCAGGCTATAAGCTTATTGATAATACGGATTTGATTTTTGAGCTTCTCAAAATCCATTTTAGGATGGAGTCTGAAAATCTGGAAAGCCTCGCGACTTTCGTGCCTTATGGCTTGCAGATGATTCGTGACTTTGAAGAAGTAGATAATTATCTTGTTGATAGTCAAGCTATTTTTGATTTTCTCTCTAAAGCAAGAGCCTTGGAAAGATGGCATCTTGACGGCAGTCCCTTATCAAAATATGAAACACAATATTTGCGGTTTTTTAAAAGATTAGGTGACTATCATAGAAAATTAACTGATTTTATGGAGGAGCAAAAGCTTGCATATTATGGATTTATGGCACGCAAGCTTGCTGAAAAGTCATCTAATGAGTTGAAGAATCAGTTTAAATCAACCAATATTATTTTTGCCGGTTTTAGCATATTGACACGAGCTGAAGAAAAAATCATTGCAGCATTGCATGAAATTGGCAAAGCAAAAGTCTATTGGAATATCGATGAGTATCTGATAAAAGAAACTGATTTTGGAATACATGAAGGCGGTGCAAGTTTAAGGGATTTCTTTAATAGAATTCCTGCTTTGAAGCCTGATTTTATGTACAGCAGGCTGTTGGAATCGAAAAAAGAAATACATTTTATTGCTGTTTCATCAAATATTGGTCAGACCTTTGCCTTAGGCTCAAAGCTGGGGCAAAATTCTACTAAGCTTGAATCCACGGCTATTATACCGGTCGATGAAAAATTGATGGTCCCCTTACTGCATGCAATTCCTGATAAAATAGAGCAATTTAATGTAACAATGGGCATCCCTTTCACTCAAGGTGCTCTTTATGACCTGATTCAAAGCTTGTTGAATATTGCCGTCTTTCGACAAAAGTATGAAAGAAGGATGCTTATCCCATTAGAGTATTTGACGCAAATTGTTCATAATGGTTTTTCTACTTTATTTTTCAATAAATCGTTGCATAACGATTTGAATCAAGTCCATCAAAAACTTTTAACTATCGGGACTACAATGATTAGTTATGAGGATTTGGGAAAATATGCGACCGAAGTTTCTAAAGAAGCGGAAGGGTTTATCAGTGCTTTATTGGAACTATCAAGTGTGAATCCGGCAAAGTATTTGGAACAGTTGTATGAATTTTTAATTCGATTTATTACAATTAATGAAATCGATTTCACAACAGCAAAATCGCAACTTCTTTATCAGCAGCTTGTTGTGGCACGTCAGATAATTTTACGTTTAGCACATCTTTTGGAAAAAATTGATTCTGATATTGATTTTAAAGCAATCTCTTTACTTTTTAATCATTTAACAAAGGCATATTCCGTACGTCTGACAGGTGAACCGATTAACGGAATGCAAATCATGGGAATGCTCGAAAGTCGCAATCTCGATTTTGAGGAAATACATCTGCTTTCCGCAAACGAAGATATTTTACCCGCTTCAATGACTGCAGATTCTTTGATACCATCCGATATTCGGCGTGAATTCGGTATGCCCACAATAAGCGAAAAACAACAAATTTATGCTTTCCATTTTTATCAGTTATTATCTTATCCCTCAAAGGTTTATCTATATTACAATACTGAACCGGATATATTGGGTGGGGGAGAAATGAGTCGATTTTTATTACAACTGAACCATGAATTGCGAAGACTGAATCCGAATCTAAAAATATCCGAAGAGCTATATGTTCAAAAATCAATTCCTAAGCAGCTGAAATCAGATATAAGTTTTGAAAAGACAACCGAAGTATTACTGAAAATCCGTGCACAACTTGAAAAAGGCTTATCTCCAACTTCCTTGGCAATGTATTTTCAGTGTCCGCTCCGGTTTTATCTGATGAAAGTATTGGGAATTGAAGAATTTCGAGCGCCGGATGATACCATCCCCATGAATATTCTTGGAACAATTGTGCATGATTCACTTGAAAACTTGTATAAACCTTATGTGAATGAAATTATTTCGGAAGATATTTTAGAAACTATTAAAGCGAATGCTCCGGCTATGGTGGAGGAGGTTTTTAATGCCGAATACCCGGGAGGATATACCGGCCATGCATATAATAAACTTGCGTTTGAAATAGCAAAGCGCTTTGTGGAAAGAGTTGTGGAATTTGAATTAAACAAACGAATTAAAAAGGAAGAGGTTCAGTTGATTTCATTGGAAAATAAAATAAGTCACTCCCTTCAATTCGAAGGTGTTTCAGTGAACTTAAATGGTTATATCGATCGAATTGATAGAAATGCAAACGGAATAAATATTATTGATTATAAAACCGGAAAAGTTGACAATAGCGAAGTCAAAATAAGTGATTTCGAAGATTTTAAAAATCCAAAAAGAGAAAAAGCCCTTCAACTGGCAATTTATACCTATTTGGTAAATCAAAATCGAGCTGCACTGAATTTGCCGGAAGGCTTGGCTTTAAAAGCTTCTGTTTTAAGCTTACGGTCAATAAGTAAAGGACTAATGAGTTTAAACTATCCCGATACAATGAATTTAGATGAAGCAATTTCGGAATTAATACAATCAGTTGTAGAAAAATTGCTAGATTCGAATACTCCAATTAGTAAAACTGATAAGATTGAAAATTGTCAGTACTGTCCTTTTAATTCCATGTGTCATCCCTAATATAATTATGAGTTGCTGGCACGAATCCTTGATTTTAGTCATTCATAATCAGAAATAAGACTATTTTTACAGTCACTTAAAAACGAATTCTTTATGCGCATTCTTGTTATCAACGGTCCAAACCTAAATATGACGGGTATCAGACAGCCCGAAATTTATGGAACTACTAATTTTGATACTTTCCTTGCCGGCTTACGAGATGCGTATCCGGAGCATGAGTTGATATATTTTCAGTCTAATAGTGAAGGTGCACTAATTGATTTCATCCAAAAGGAAATGGAAAACTGCCACGGAATCATCATTAATCCCGGTGCCTATGCGCATAGCTCGATTGCAATCGCCGATGCGCTAAAAACCTACGAACGTGCTGTGATTGAAGTACATCTCTCAAATGTGCTTGCGCGCGAGCCATATAGGGCACATTCTTATACGGCATTTGCTGCAATAGGGACTATAAGTGGCTTTGGATTAGATGTTTATGAAATGGCATTAACCTATTTGCTGACACATTTCAATAAGGATTAATACTTATTTACGAAAATGTTTGGGGTCCAATTGGCTATAAAAATGCTTTTGTAGAATAAAATACTGTACTACAAGGTTTTTCCTAAAAACTTGCGCAACAGCATGTGGCTGTATCTTTTTCCGTTGTTTATGCAATTGTGGCAATCTGCGATAAAAATGAAAATGAGCGCGAATTACAGCAAAGAAATCTCGAATTCCGCCATCTAAAAGGAATTTAAGACTTGCTATTCCATCCAATATCAAACGCAAAAAAATAGTAGAAAGTAAAAAACGCGATGGCAGATTTTTATATAACATGCTCAAGTTGTTACGGAAATTCAAATAAGTCTTTCTTGGGGAAAGTTTCGGCAATGTACCCCCTCCAATATGGTATACCTGTGAATTGGGGCAATACATGATTTTATAATTTGAAATTTTTGCTCTCCAGCAGAAATCAATTTCCTCCATATGTGCAAAAAAGTGCTCATCTAAGCCTTCCAACTGACGATAAACCTCTGCACGCACCATCATACAGGCGCCACTAGCCCAGAATACTTCAATTTGCTCATCATACTGCCCATTATCTTTTTCAATATGTTGAAACAGCCTGCCGCGACAGAATGGATATCCGAATTTATCGATGAAACCTCCTGCGGCACCGGCATATTCAAAATAAGCATTATCGGCAAAAGACAATAGTTTTGGCTGGCAAGCCGCAATGTTATCATCCGATTTCATGAGCTCATAAAGTGGTGTGAGCCAGTTGTCCGATACTTCAATATCCGAATTGAGCAGTACAAAATACGGATGTGTGAGTTGTGCCAAAGCACGATTGTATCCTCCGGCAAAGCCATAATTCTTATCCAATAAGATGAGTGGTGTAGTTGGGAAAAACTCCTTCAAATAAGCAATTGAATCATCGGTGGAAGCATTATCGGCAATGATTACTTCACCCAAAGGCTCACTTTTTTCAATCACATCGGCGAGGAAACGTTCTAAAAACCGTTTTCCGTTATAATTTAGAATTACTATGGCTATTTCCTTTTTCACCTTAGGATTAATTTGGTTTATGTTTCCATCGCTTATGACTCCAAAGCCAGGCTTCAGGCTTTGCGTTAATTGTCTGCTCTAACAGATGTGCATATTGCAAAGTTATGGAATTGTTTGGCAAGTTAGTACATTCTCGGCAAATCTCTTTGGCTTTTATACTGTAACTCCCTCTGCCAAGCCTGCAAAACTCAAGATAAATCACTGCATAATCCAATTTTGAAGCCATACGTTCAAGTCCCATAAAAAAGGAAGTATCCTGATTTAAAAATTTCATCCAAAAGTGGCTGTCCCTTTTCAATGGCGTTTGGTCGCCTAAAATCAACACGGCATGCTGTTCTGTTTTCTTTGCCAAAAGATTTTTGTACGCGGATTTAGATTCAAACAGCTCGAGCTTTCCAAAGCTTTGGCGAAGTCGTTTCATCAATGCATCCGAATTGTCGTCAGATAGTTTTTTGTATATGGCACTTAAAGCAAAAGGCTGATTTAATGATAGATAAGATGCAAGTAATTCCCAGTTTGCAGTATGCCCGATAGCAAAAAACACGCTTTTTCCTGAGTTATAAACTTCTTGGATAAGTTCCGGATTTACAATATGGACCATTTTGTTCATGGATTTAGCCGATTGCTTATATAATGCAATGGTTTCCAGTATGGTATCGCTGAGGTTGCGATAAAAAGCAGCAGTTATTTTTTTGATTTCAGCCTCCGACTTTTCAGGAAAGCTATTTCTGAGATTCGTTTTTACAACTTTTAATCTATAGCCTATGAGGGCGTTTAAAATCCAAGCTATGAAATCGGAAAAAAGATAAAATAGTTTTCGAGGCATGATAGCTAATGATTTCGCCAAAATGCCAAACAAAAACAAAAGCAGTTTTTTAATGATTTTCATTAATTACATCACTAATTCCGGTGCAAAATATTATCGTGGATTGGTATAAAAATCCAAAGCGCGGTTCCCAAAAGTATCTTCCGGACCGGTTTGATCAATATTATTCGGGTCCCAAGTACGCTTATAAATATCTAGTTGCCAGCGATAATTAGCTAATTCGCCTATCGCATCCGAGTGCACAAGTACAAAGTCATTCGTGACTATATCTTTGGTTACAAAAACAAAGCGCTTGTTACGTTGTGTCCCCAAAGAATAGTAATGCCATATCTCGTAAGGATAAGCTCCGGGCTCACTATGGCTTTCAGCCATTTGATCCGGCGCACCATATTTTAAATAAACCCTTCCGCGATCTGAAGCATAACCCGGCTTGCTGATTGTTTTATAGGTGTAATTTACTTTTTTGACTTCTTCAAAATAGTCCAGCCATTCCTTTTCGGGATTGCTGTGATTTCGTTTTTGCCAAAAGTTGAAGAAAAAACGCTGCATAGTAAGTAAATCACCGGTCAAAGCCAGATTATGTGCATAATCACGCTCTGCTTCTGAAGCAATGGGGGCAATACAATGTAAATACATTCCTAACGTATCCGTATTTTGATAATATGCCACAAAAGTATTGTCTGTATTGATGGATGAAATATCGGTCAGCTGATGTTCCACCGCCGGATTACTGCGCTGAAAGAAGATTTTGTTGGTGGTAAGCACTTCATTCATTTGATCACGTACTTCAACTGTCAAATAGTAATTCCCTGAAGGCAATTCATTGATATCGATTGAACTCATGAGTATATTTACCGGACGTGCTTCCATGCGCTTCCGGAATAAAAATCCATTCATTAAGCTCAAGTTTTCATATGATTCAATAAAATATGTAACCAAAAACCTATTTTCTTCTCCCAAAATAAGGTCGGTATAATAAATCTCGGTATAAAACTGCAATTTGGAAACAGATGTAGGATAAAAAGCATATACCATAGGGATTAAATCATAGCCGTTTTTGCTTATTATGCTTGGAGTTTCCGTAGGAGTATAACGTTCAAGTAGCTGAATTGCTGAAACTTGAATCTCATTTTTGTTAAAATCCAATGTAATTAACTCTTCTGTGGAAAATGAAGGAGCCTCCTTATTGTTTAAATCGGAAATTTCTACTTCCATGATATACTCACCGTCTGCCAAAGAAAATCGCTGTTGATCCAATATGCCAAAGTTGGTTTCTTCGGGACTGTCAACCAGTGGGCTATGTAATAAATATTTTGCAAAATTACGAACAGTATCATTTTGACTGAATATAATGGTCACTTCAATATTTGCCTGAAATTTCTCATCTTCAACAGGACTAAAGACGACACTGTATGCATCTACCGCTAAATAAGTTTCGATATATGACTCTTCACCCGGAACAGTAAATGTGCCATAGGATAAAAATGCTGACAAGCTCTTGTCTTCCTGAGCGAACGATAGCATATAAAATCCCAATACAACTAGAATAAGACTTATTTTTTTCATTTTGTTTCGTTTACAAATCATTGCAAATTTAATCATAAAGAATGAGCAAACATAAATAAGCTCAGCGACTATGAGTTTTGTAGAGTCAAGCAGCAAGTGCAACATTAATAAAAGTTTTTATAGAATTCAAA
>CAZDWA010000070.1:0-11616 GCA_964509065.1 uncultured Lentimicrobiaceae bacterium | reverse complement strand
ATGGAAAATGGGATGATTAGAAAGAAAATTGTAGGTTTGTGAATTAAACAGGATAGCATACTTAACCGATAGAATCCTCATGAATCGTGAATTTAAGCAGATTTTTGGTACTCAACTCAGTTGGGATGAATCGTTAAATAAATATACGCTTATTCCTATTATTGATTCAGTTAATATCGACATTCGAAGAAAATTATTTGGCCTCATTCCACTCAATGATTATTTGAAGAGAATAGAGTAAAAAGTATGAGAAAAGCAGCTACAGGGCTGGAGCAGGAAAAAGAAAGAGGCTCTGATTAATGGCAAGCCGGAATTATTACCAAAACTGGCAATGGCATACAGGGATGTGAGGGGACTAGAGGAGGATGAGGTTCTCAGGGGAGAGGGGGGCTGTCCCGTTCACTAACGGGACGAAGCCACCCTGGCACTTCGCTGCCTGAGGCTCTCGAAGGCAGCGACAAATATAAAATCACCCTTTTGGAAGCGGCTATCCAAAAATAGCTTGAATAACAGTCTGAAATTATTTCCGTTTACATTGGTTTATGCCGAAGCAAAGCCCCATCTAATTTAGAAAAATTCTTAATTATGGGAATTAGGTAATAGAATACCAAAATAGTGTGTATTTTTGCAAAAGAATTAATTCAAATGATTTATGCACAGCTATTTTAAACCTACTGACAGTTTGTTTACCATTACCGAAAATCATCCTGAAACGCTTGATGTATTTGTGCGTCAGGGATTTATGCAGCTTGCCGATGCCGAAAAGCGGGCTAGCTTCGGTAAAGCCTTGCGCCTTGATATTGCGTTGAGCATGCGTCAGATTGATTATGATGCTTTTGAGAAGCTTTTATTGGAAGCCATTGAAGGCAATGGTAACAAAGTTCTTGGCGCTGATGCATCGGAGCTGATTCGTGTAAAAGGACTGCTGCCTTGTCCGGTACGCCTTCCATTGCAGGAGAAATTAGACCTTTTTATGGAAGCAAATGCAGACAAGGGCATACTGCTCGAAGCGCAAATGAAAGCTGCTTCCATGGGTTTAGATTGGATTAGTTCAGAAGTTGAAGCAGCTGCTTCTGCGGATGATTTGGACGATATATATATGTCGGCAGGCTTTGATATGTTTTTCGAAGAACGCTTTTTTAAACGTTTTACACGAGATGGAAGCTTTATAAATCCAATTTCTTGGGACAGCATCAATCCCATGTTTCATAATGATAAGATTGATTTGCGCGACCCGGAAGGAAAGCATGGAGTAGTGGCGGTTGTGCCGGCAGTTTTTTTGGTTAATACCGATATGCTGAATGGGCGTTCCGTTCCTGAAAGCTGGGAAGCCCTTTGCGACCCGATTTATGAGCGCAGCATCAGCCTTCCGGTATCAGACTTTGATTTGTTCAATGCCATATTACTTACGATGAAGCAGCGTTATGGTGAAAGCTCAGTGGAAGCATTGGGACGCAATATGCTAAAAAGTCTGCATCCTGCACAAATGGTACGTTCTGAGCGTCAGAAAAGCGAAAAACCTGCCATCACCATTATGCCCAACTTCTTCACCCAGATGGTTCGTGAAGGAAGCCGCATGATAGCCGTTTGGCCCGGCGATGGTGCCATCATCAGTCCGGTGTTTATGATAGGAAAAAAGTCGAAAGGCGCAAGGATGCAAGCCGTAGCAGATTTCTTTGCCGGCAAAGAAGTGGCTGAAATATTATCCCATCAGGGATTGTTCCCCAGCCTGCATCCCGAAGTGGATAATAAACTCCCTGAAACACATCAGTTTATGTGGTTAGGCTGGGATTATATTTTAAATCATAACTTGAACCAAGAGTTTGAAGCCTGTCATAAAGTGTTTGACGAAGCACAGCTCAGATAAGTGAATTTAACCCATTACAAAAGCGAATACAAATGAATTTAATTACGGTCTCAGGTCCCCCTTCCTCGGGGAAAACAGCAGTAACGATAAAAACCGCCGAAACCTTGATGCAGCGCGGCTTAAAAGTAGGTGCTGTCAAATTTGACTGCCTGCATACAGACGATGATGTGTTGTATGAGCGCGCCGGTATTCCGGTAAAGAAAGGATTGTCTGGTTCATTATGCCCCGATCATTATTTTGTTTCAAATATCGAAGCTGTGTTGGAGTGGGGCTTAAAAGAGGAGTTTGACTTACTCATATCCGAAAGTGCCGGACTTTGCAACCGTTGTTCCCCATATATCAAAGATATAAAAGCAGTTTGTGTGATTGATAACCTGAGTGGCATCAATACACCAAAAAAGATTGGTCCGATGTTGCGCATGGCTGATATAGTGGTGATTACCAAAGGAGATATTGTATCTCAAGCCGAACGCGAAGTCTTTGCATCACGGGTAAATGCCGTTAATCCTACCGCCATAGTGATGCATATCAACGGGCTCACCGGACAAGGAGCTTATGAGTTGAGCACATTATTGTATGACGAGCAAATCCATGTTGATTCGCTCAAAGGGCGTAAGCTGCGATTTTCAATGCCTTCCGCGCTTTGCTCGTACTGTCTTGGCGAAACCCGCATAGGCGAAAGCTATCAGATGGGAAATGTGCGTAAAATTAACTTGGACGAGAATTAATATGGTAAGTACTTCATTTTTAATACAAAGCAGTTTGTCGGACTTGCTGGGAAAATATCCCTATCTGCATGCATTTTTTGAGGGGCAGGCATTTTCCATTGAAGACAAGATGCACCAAAACTTACAGCAGATTTTGTCTTCTATTGATGAAGAAGACTCGGAGGACAATGCATTTGATGCACCCACATTTTTGCTTCAGCTGCAGGAATATATCGAGCAGATGCAGGAGTTTTTGGGCGAAGATAAGTATCAGGTCCAAACCATTAGCATATTGCCCGGAACCGATAAATCGGGCGTAGCCGAGTCTTTTGATGCGATTGAGCTGCACAAAAGTACCATTACCAGTATTGTAGGTCCTACGGGCTCCGGAAAAAGCCGTTTATTGGCTGATATTGAATGGGTTGCACGTGCTGATACCCCTACTGGGCGAAGGATTTTGGTGAATGGCGAGCAGCCTTCCACCGATTGGCGCTTTGCCTCCGGTAGGAAGCTGGTAGCCCAATTGTCGCAAAACATGAATTTTGTGATGGATTTGCAGGTGCAGGAGTTTTTGGAGCTGCACGCACGCAGCCGTATGGTGGCGGATGAAGAGACAGTCATCAAAAAAATTATTGAAGCTGCCAATGAGCTGGCAGGCGAAAAGTTTGAGCCGCAAACGCCCATAACCTCATTGAGCGGCGGGCAAAGCAGGGCACTCATGATTGCCGATACGGCTATCCTGAGCACCAGTCCCGTAGTGCTTATTGACGAGATTGAAAATGCCGGTATCGACCGTAAAAGAGCTTTACAACTGCTTGTTGGTGAAGAAAAGGTGGTACTGATGGCTACGCATGACCCCATACTTGCACTAATGGCAGACCAACGTATTGTGATAAAAAACGGCGGCATACACCGCATATTAAAAACATCCGATGAAGAAAAAGAAATGCTGGTTTCATTGGAGGAAGCAGATAGAAAAATCCAACAGCTTCGTTCCAGACTGCGCGCCGGAGAACAATTATATTAGAAACAAATCATACTAAACAAAAAAAATATGGCACACGATGGTTGTACCGGCACTTTTGCCGATGGAAAAATGGTAGTGGACAAGGTCCGCCAAATGGGTTTTGATGAGCAATATATGCCCATGCCTTTCGATATTGTTTGCGAAAACTGCAACAACAGCTTTGAAATGGAACAGTTTGAAACCCACTGTCCCCACTGCGACATGGTTTATGGCGTAACCCCATGCCATGCCTTCGACCCCTCAAATATTATGGCTGCCGGCATAGGCTATTAGTGTAGAGTTTGTAAAATTCGACAAATTGAAAGAACAGGGTACACAGCAAAGGAGAAAACCGCCTAATAAAAAGTGGAAATGGATTCACAAATGGTTTTCATTGCTGTTGGCAGTGGTGGTGATTATATGGGCTTTGTCCGGTATTATACTCAACCACAGGCAGTTGGTATCGCGGATTGAGCTGAAGCGCTCTTGGATGCCTCCGGCATACCATTTTAAAAACTGGAACAACTCAGCTGTAAAAGGTGCTTGCCTATTGTCGGAAGATAGCTTGTTGTTGTACGGCAATATCGGCATTTGGCTTACCGATTCGGATTTCAGCAGATATAGTCCGTTTATGGAGGCTTTGCCTCAAGGGATGGACAACCGCAGGGTGGCTGCCATGCTGTTGACACCTGAAAATCATTTGTATGCAGGCACACAAACCGGGCTTTTTGTTTGGGAGCCGAAGCAAAATGCATGGTTCAAACTGCTACTGCCGCTTCGTGACGAACGCATCACGGATTTACGCTTAAAAGAGGGTAAATTAGTGGTGTTGGGACGCTCTGAGGTGTATCTTGCTATCACGACCGATAAAGTTCCGGATTTTGAACAAATTTACTTGCCTGCTGCGGTAAATGATGATGGAAAGATTGGGCTTTTCCGTACCCTTTGGGTGCTTCATAGTGGCGAGCTGTGGGGGACTGCCGGACGTGTTGTGGTTGACCTGATGGCTTTGTCACTTATCTTTTTCTCACTCACAGGATATGTGTATTTTTTCTTCCCTAAATGGATTCGCCGAAGAAAAAGAAGTGAGCGAAGCGTGAAAACATTGGTCAGTCTGAACCGGTTTTCGGTGAAATGGCATAAGAAGTTGGGAATTTGGTTGGTGTTTTTCCTGCTTATCACCAGCTTTACGGGTATGTTTTTACGTCCGCCTTTGCTTATCCCTATCGCTCACAGTCGTGTACCCCGCATACCTTATTCGCTATTGGACCATTCAAACCCTTGGGAAGACAAGCTGCGCGGTATTTACTGGAACGATACATTACAGCATTGGCTGGTAGCGACCGATGACGGACTATACCATTGTGATGAAGAATTTCAAATGGCACCGCATCCCTTTCCCAATCAGCCGCCAGTTTCTTTAATGGGAATAAATGTGTTGGAATATGATGAAGCGCAAGGCGAATATCTGGTCGGCAGCTTCAACGGATTGTTTAAATGGAATCCCCAAACGGGAAAAATTATTGACGGTATTACCGGCATCGAAAGCGAAAAAAAGACCAATGCGGCATCGCCAATTGGGCAATTTATGATTGCCGGCAGAATCAGCCTGCCAAATCAAGAATTCTTATTCGATTATAACACGGGCTTAATGAATGCAGATATTGTCATGCCTTCCGATATTTCAGAGCTTCCCATGCCTGTCTGGAACCTTGCCCTGGAAATACATACTGGACGTATTGTGCAGGACCTCATAGGGATAGGTTATATCTTTATTGTACCCCTTTTCGGGATTGCTGTTGTTTTGATACTGCTTAGCGGGCTATTCGTATATCTGCGGAGGCGTTAGTCCTTATTTAGACTAATTATAAAATGCAATAAAACAGCATCTTAGGGACGATTTATCGACTTTTATAGTGTTTAAAGTCTTATTTTTGCTAAGAAATAGGAAAACAAATACTCAAATACTTAAATCTGCCCATGAAAAGACGAATCCAACGCATAATACCTCCTCCACAATGGCGATTAGCTGTGGCTGTTATGCTGGGTGCTGCAGTAGGATTGATTGCTTATGCGGCTTATTCCAGCAAGGCAGTATCTTATTTATCGGATGCACCCGAGACTTGTGTGAATTGTCATATTATGGCGCCTCAGTATGCAAGTTGGCAGCATAGCTCACACCGTGAGGTGGCAAATTGTAATGATTGTCATGTTCCTCATGACAATATTTTCCGCACTTATTTTTTCAAGGCAATGGATGGTGCCCGCCATGCGACTGTATTTACGCTTCGCATGGAGCCTCAAAATATTTTCATCAAAAAAGCCGGTATAGGCGTGGTACAGGAAAACTGCATACGTTGTCATGAGCGGCTTATTACCGATTCGCGCCTTTTGGTGCAAACTGCTTCCTACCACGATCAATTTACGGATCGCTTGTGTTGGGAGTGTCATCGCGAAGTACCTCATGGCAGGGTAAAGAGCTTATCGAGCACCCCTTATGCAAGGGTTCCGCTTCCAGGCTCACCCGTTCCGGAATGGTTACAAAATATTATTAAAGACTAAACTTCTTAACAGTATAATATTATGACGAACAAAAGTGATAAGAAACGCAGCCCTTGGGTCAACTGGACCTTATTTGGCGGCACGATGATTGTTGTATTTTTGTTGGGGCTGTTGGTGGCATCCATTACGGAGCGCCGTGCAGAAGCAATTTTTGCGTACCAGCCTAAGGTGAAGCTAAACGATTTTGAGCCTCGCAATGAGGTTTGGGGTAAGAATTATCCTTGGGAGTATGAAAGCTATCGCAAGACCCAAGAAACAGATTTCAGCACCCCGCATGGCGGAAATGCCATGAAAGACATGCTGAGCGAAAGCCCTGAAATGGTTGTTTTATGGGCAGGATATCCGTTTTCGCGCGATTATAATCAGGGTAGGGGACACTCCTATGCCGTGGAAGATGTGTGGAATACCTTACGTACCGGAGGACCAAAAACACCGGATGTAGGAATGCCAAGCACCTGCTGGACCTGTAAAGGACCGGATGTGCCACGAATGATGAATCAGATGGGAGTAACCGAATATTATAATACCACTTGGGCAGCACTCGGACCTGAAGTGGTAAATCCGATCGGCTGTGCCGACTGCCACGACCCCAAGACAATGGACCTGACCATCACACGACCCGCACTGATAGAAGCGATGGCACTTAGAGGTGAAGATGTGACAAAAGCAACGCATCAGCAAATGCGATCATTGGTTTGTGCACAATGCCATGTGGAATATTATTTTGATCAAAAAAGACCCGGTGCAGAAGGAGCAAATTACCTGACATTCCCTTGGGTAAATGGATTTCAGCCGGAAGATATGCTCAAATATTATGACGATATTGGATTTTCGGACTGGACACACGCCCTAAGCCGTACTCCAATGGTAAAAGCACAGCATCCTGATTATGAAGTGTATATGACCGGTATCCATGCCGAGCGTGGTGTGTCATGTGCCGATTGCCATATGCCTTACGTAAGTGAAGGAGGTCTTAAATATTCGAACCACCATGTTACCTCACCTTTGAAGTATATTTCGCAAGCTTGCCAAACATGTCATAGAGAAAGTGAAGCCACCCTGATGCGTAATGTAATTGACAGACAAAATAAAGTATTGGAGTTACGCTCAAAGGCGGAAGAGCTGCTTACACGTGCACATGTTGAAGCAAAAGCAGCATGGGATGCAGGAGCTACAGAAACTGAAATGCAAGATATTTTATATGATATCCGTGCCGGACAATGGTTCTGGGATTATGTGGCTGCTTCGCATGGCGGCTCGTTCCACTCACCCGTAGAAAGTGCCAGAGTAATGGGTAAAGCCATTGATTTTGCACAAGAAGCACGAATTAAGCTAGGTCGACTGCTTGCAACAAAAGGAGTTGTTTCTGCTATTCCTTATCCCGATATTTCTACCAAAGAAAAGGCACAAGAATATATTGGATTGCCAATGAAAGACTTGCAGGAAGAGAAAGATGCCTTCCTTGAAGAAATTGTTCCTCAATGGAAAAAGAAAGCCGCAGAGCGTGAAGCAGCTTATGACAGTGCACCTTAAGCTATTTCATTTAGTAAAGCCATCATCTTAATCTTAATTAAAAAAATAAGGTTAAATATACTGCATTATATCCGTTTATTTAGAGCGGATATAATTGCATTTTGGGCTTTGTGTCTTGATATCTTATCTACTTTTGCAGCCGTAAAGCAGAATAAATTTCATTCAAATCAAATACAAAATTTTAAACATGCAAAAAAGTTTTATCTTAATTGTTTTGTCAATTTTATTTCATGTCGCATATTCCCAAAATGCGGCAGATTTCGACAGTTCTTTTGGTGAAGGTGGATATACCTTATCTCAAGCAGGAACTGCCAATGCGGAAGCCTATGGCATGGCGATACAGCCTGATGGAAAGGTTTTGGTATCAGGGCATGTCAGGCATAACAACCTGAATGTTTTTGGTATGCTGCGTTATAATACAAATGGCACTATCGATACCAGTTTTGGCGACAACGGACTTGCTGCCACACCTATTGCTCAAGGTGGTTTTAGCAAGGATGTTTTGCTGTTGGACGATGGAAAAATAATTCAAGCCGGGCATGTGTTTTCAGGAGGGAGTTATCATGCTGCTGTAGTACGTTATTTGCCAAGTGGAGAGCTTGACAATAGTTTTGGAACAAATGGAATAGCTCACGCAAATCCAATGAATAACTGTGAAAGCGTTGATATCCAATCAAATGGTAAAATTATACTCGGGGGTTTCATTAATGATAACTTTGGCTTATGCCGGATGAATGCCGATGGTAGCGTAGATACCGGATTTGGCACAAACGGCTATGTGATGACATTAATAAACGATTTATACGGAGCAGCTTCTATTTCTTATATTTCCGAGATTCTTGTTCAACCTGATGATAAAATTATTGCTACAGGCTTCTTGTATAGCAGCAATAGCTATAACGATATTGTCATAGCGCGTTATCAAGCTAACGGAGCTTTGGATACCGGCTTTGGAACACAAGGAATTATTGTTTCAGATCCAAGCGGAAGCTCTGACTTTGGTACTTCTTTGGCGCTGCAGCCCGATGGCAAAATTATTGTGGGAGCACACCAAGAAGAATCGCTTATACCCGGGGTGCCGGAATATGATGCCACCATCATTCGTTTAAATATTGATGGAAGTTTTGATACATCTTTTGGTGATAATGGTTTTGTGAAAGTTGATGTCAATGAAGAAGCCGGCTATGTTAGTAGTGTAGCAGTCCAGGAAAATGGTAAAATAGTTTTTGTAGGTGCGCATGTATTATACAGTTCTTCCAAATTCGATATGTATTTTGGACGACTAAATAGTGACGGCAGTCTTGATGATTCTTTTGGTGAAGGAGGTATCCGTCATTATGCAATTTCTGAAGAAGAAGATGCACCACAATCTGTTGCAATACTGCCTGACGGGAAGATTCTTTTCGCTGGCTATGCATATAATTCGAATGGAAATTATGGCTTTATGATTGGTCGCCTTTTGGGTGATTCAAGTGCGGATTTACCGGAAGTGGCTGTCAGCTTTGACAATATTACACATAATGAACTGGATGTGAGTTTTGTACCCAACGGTGCTTGTGCTTCCTATTATTTTGTCATTATGACGGAAGAAGAAATGGAAATGTGGGGTGCCATGATGGGTAGCCCCGAAGCAGCAATCAAAGCGTTCGGAATTCAAAAAACCGAAGCTTATACGCATCATTATGAAGACTTGATTCCGGATACCGAATATTATGTGTACACCATTAGTGTGGGGCATGATGGCTTTGAAGCACCTTATCAGGCTGCATATGTAAAGACCTTGCCCATGGGCGGTACCGGCGAAGCATCAGCCAGTATTGAGCTGCTTGATATTACCGAAACCAGCGTACGCATGATTGTGACCCCAAACAGCGAAACAGCGGTCTTTCACGACGGACTGATAACCAAAGAATATTTTGACGAAATAGGGGAAGAGGCTGCAGTGGAATTGATTCGCGACAACGGTTATCCTCTGTATGGACCGGACAATTGGGTATGGCAAGACCTAGCTCCTTCTACGGGTTATGTAGCTTTGGCAAGCTGCAAGAACCAGCTTGGTGAATGGGGTTCCACCACCATTGTAGAATTTACAACCCTTGGTGGTACTTCTTTGGACGAAACTAGTGCAATGGAAATGGAGATTTTCCCCAATCCTACACAGGGGCAGCTGAATATGCGCCTTGACGGTACGTATGAAGTGACCATCACCACCATGTCCGGTGCTCAAGTGCTCAGTAAAATGGTGAGAGGTGAAGGACAATTCGACTTGTCGGGCTTGGAAGCCGGTATCTATGTTATTTCGGCTAAATCGGCAGCCAAAAATTTACAACGTACGTTCATAGTGAACTAATGTATGTATTTCGCAAGGATTTCAAATAAGCTCTTGTCGTTGGCAGGAGCTTATTTTTTTGAAAGATGTTTTTTAAAAAGCAAAAACATCTGCTGTTTGATTTGATCCCTTGCATCGCGAAAAACCTGAGGCTCTGTGTCAAAGCATAACTTTTTATCTATTGGTGGGATGGGTATGAACACAATCTGTTCGGCAAGCTCCGAAGCCCATCCGGGAAGCTGTTGTTTTGCCTTTTCACAAACAATTATAAGTTTTGAAAACTTTTGATCCGCATATTTTTCGATTGATTGCGGTGTTGAATTATTGAGTTCGATAAATGATTCATACAAAAGATGCGTTGTTGCAGCATGTATGCTTTCAGCCGGCTCTATTGCTGCAGTCTCCAACTGTACGCTTGGCATGAAAGACTGTAAAAAGCCTTGAGCCAATCTGCTTCGAAAGGCATCCTGAAACGATACGATCAAAACTTTCATGCTCAAATGTACGTTTTTTCTTCTGCTGTGGTACTTTTTATATGGTTTTTATTGTAAGATTTTCGTTTTTGGTGTTACTTTACAAAAGTCAATAGATGATATCAATGGCTTTCTTATACCTAAAAAGAGGCTGCCCTTTAGAGACAGCCCCCGAAACAAAATTATCATCCTTTGGTGGCGCTAAAGCTGTACTTATGATAGAAAGTGTCAAATTGTCAAGCTATGATAAGCCCTGCTTTCAATATCTTAATCCTTTACGCAACGAACAGAAAACCCTAATACTTTAGGGTGATTGTCCCTGATCACAGCGCCGTAATAGTAGTACATGTACCGGTCCCTGACGAGATCGTATTCGTACTCCGTAGCACTCCACCAGCGACCGTAGTCCCCAATATTATCGAATGTTCCATTATGGATACGCATGCCGCCCGGAAGGGCTGTAAAGCCGGTTTCGTTAGTGGCTGCGGTGTTTGGAGCATTCCAATGCGCGGTTCCTGCTTCTTTTAACTTGCCACCGGCAACATCCCTTCCACCCAAATAATCGGTTAGTTCAGTCCACTCGGCATCGCTTGGCAAATGCCAACCAGTGGGGCATACGCCCTGCACGCCGCTGCGGTTAGCCTCGCTACTCGTTGCACCTGCCATAGCTGCAGGCCAGTTATAAAGCACGCCGTAGGTTTGATAGTTTTCTGTGGCTTTGGCTTGGGCCACATTGGTACCAACGTAACCATATACATAATAATAGGGGGTTGTTAGTGAATATGTACTGTCATCTTCTACGCTGGGCAAATATTTCAGGTTTTCTGCCATCCAAACCTGGTTGCCAATGGTTACCCATTTATAAATATTTCCATCGCGAGGGTCAGTAAATGTGCCACTTGGATTTGTTGGTGTATTAAATGTAACTTCTTTTTCACTAAGGAATTCTTCATTGTCTTGTATAGCATACGCTTTTACAATATAGGAAGCATCCGGTTCAAGGTTCTCCACCTCAAAATCGAAATAATAACTACCTCTGCTAGTTCCCGGCACAACAACTTTTGTTAACTCATCATTCACTTTCCCGTAGTAAAATCCTTTTTCTGAAATAGCAGGATAATAACCTTCAAATATCAATT
>CAZDWA010000069.1:0-11931 GCA_964509065.1 uncultured Lentimicrobiaceae bacterium | reverse complement strand
ACTGTAAAGCAAGACCCTCTGATTAAAACTTACACACTTAATGGGATAGTGTCTACCTAGAATGAAAATCTCATGAATTGCTGCATTATGCAGGATAAAACTAATTACACCCCCGCAACTAAATTCGTTAAAAACACAAAATCTTGTACGCTCAGCTGTTCGGCTCGCTTGGAAAGTATTTCATGTTCGAGGGCATCAGGCGGAAGTATGCTACGTAACGAATTTCGTAATGTTTTGCGGCGCTGATTGAAAGCCTGCTTCACTACTTGAGTAAATAAAGCAGCATCACAACCTAATTCGGTGGTATTGTTTCTTTTTAAACGAATTACTGCCGATTTCACCTTTGGTGGAGGGAAAAATACCTGCTCATTTACCGTAAAACAATATTGAATATCGTACCAAGCTTGTAGCAATACGCTTAAAATTCCGTAGATTTTGCTTCCGTGTGCTGCTGCAATTCGCTCTGCCACTTCTTTTTGTATCATACAAACCACTTCCGGGACCATATCCTTATATTCGAGGATATGAAAAAATATTTGACTGCTGATATTATAGGGGAAATTCCCTACGACAGTCATTTTTTTGTCTGTCACTTCATCCAGTGCAAGCTTTAAAAAGTCGGCTTGAATAATTTGATCTTGTAGCTCCGGGAAATGCAACACTAAAAACTCCACCGATTCGCTGTCAATCTCCACTAATTTGAGCTGTTTTCCGTATCTAGGCAATAAAAAGCGGGTCAGAATACCTGTCCCCGGACCTATTTCCAATACGGTATCTGCCGTGTCCTCCGGCAGTGCAGCAATCTTTTGCGCGATGTTCTGATCGCTTAAAAAATGTTGTCCGAGATGTTTCTTTGGGCGTACCATATCATTGTATCAGAAAGAGTCGCCACGAAGGCTGCGGTACTTTTGACGTGCTTGTACCGCGTAAATGCTGGCGGGAAATTGCGTGAAGATGACTTCAAAGCGTTTGCGTGCTTCTTCCGCGTCATTAAATTCGTTTTCAAACAACAAAGCACTTTGAAATAAGGCATCATCGGCTAGATAGCTGTCCGGAAACTGCTCATAAATCAGGCTGTAAAGGCTGTCGGCAGTCTTAAAATCAGCTTGTTTCTGCAATACGTTGGCTTTGGTAAGCAACACATGAGGTCGCAAAGCGTAATTCATGTCAAACTGAAGCAGCGAATCCAAAACTTTCAGGGCTTCACTCCCTTTATTTTGATATACCATCAAATCTGCTTTGGAAAATGCCCTCAGGCTTAGGCCGGTAGTATCGTCAAACATATTGTCGCGTATCAGCAGCGATAGCTTGAGTGCATCATTGGAAATTAACTTTGATGTGGCGGCTTTTAACACATCAAGCTGCGCCAAAGCCCAAGCAAATTCACCAATAAAATAGCGCAGTCGTGCATTTCGAAACCGTGCTTCGTGTGCAATCGGCTCATTTTTAAGGGCTTTATCGACCTGGCTGTATAATAATGTGGCTTCCCACACATCATTTTGGTAGAGCAGCAAATCGGCTATATGCAGTTTAAGCACCGCCAGCTCCTCGGGGTGCAGCGGTAGCTGCAAGCTTTGCTCCATCAAGCTTCGGGCTTCCTCAGGCTTATCCATGTGATAGCTTAAAATACTGGCTTGTATCACTGCAAGCTCATAGGTCTCACGATTAAATCCCAAATCTTCAAATGCGCGTTCAATATCTTTGCTAATCTGTTGATACACTTTGATATCCGTTCCATATTGCTGTTCTGCAATAGTAAATCTGGCAAGCAATTCCCCTTTTAGTGCATCCACATAATAGGGGCTGCCACTCCCTTTCTTCAGCACATATGCAAAGCCGTCTTTTGCCACTTCATACTGCCTGTTTGACAAGCTGATGCCGGCAAGCTCCAGAATTTGCAGGTCGCGGTCGCCCATACGGCGGTCGAGCGCCTTTTCTTGAATCATGGCAAGCTCATAATCCTTTTCTTGTAAGGAAAACCAGATCAGCAGCTCATTATAAATCGAATGTTCTGTCTGCTGTTGTGCTTTTGCTAGCAGCTTGCCGCGTATCATATCCGACATGCTGTCGTCAAAATCCATCACCAGCATGTTTTGTATTCTGTTTTTAATTAAATCCTGCTGCTCCGGGCGCTCCTGTAGATATAATAGATAATGATCCATGGTCAAGTCAAACTTTCCCATGATTTGATAAATATTCGACTTTTCAAGATAAAAGCCGTAATTCACTTCCGCCATTTTACTGCCTCTTTCGTAAGCCTTTAGCGCAAACTCATCCAATCCTCTGATTCTAAACGCATTGGCGGTGCTGCTAATGGTGTTTCGTACCGCCGGCATTTGGCGAATCATCTTTTCGAAATAGTCGTTTGCCCTTTTGGTATTTCCTCTCAGAAGCTGAATATATCCAAAGTCAACATCCGTTTGCACGTTTTTTTGTTGCTTTTGGCGCTTTTTGACAAGCTTATCGGCTTCGTCATAGTCCTGCAGCTGTATGAGACAGTTTAAATAGTTGTTATAATAATGTTGTGCGTTATATGTATCATACAATCTTGCATAAATCTGCTTCGCTTGTTCCCATTCCTTATTTCTGTAAAATTCATTCGCCAGGCGCTCATCTATTGCCCGTTGATTCGCTTGCTCTTGCTGTTTGGTAGTTCTTTGAGCATATGAGGGTAGGGCGGGGAGGCTAACGAATAAGGCAAGAAATACAACTAAACGAAAAATGTGATTCATGGATTAAAAAAGATATTATAATGCTTGCTGCAATGTTTCAATCAGCAATTGATGTGCATTCCAGCGGTTGATATAGTACTCAAGCTCAAGGTGTATGGTGTTTGCAATTTCTGCTTCATCATTAAAGAAATACGCAGCTTCCTCAAGCGGTATGCTTTGGTTTATCATTTCTTCTTTTAAGGCATGTAGCTGATCCAGACTGTATTGGCAGCTTGCTTCAAGCCGTGGGATATTATCTTCTACGGCAACCAAAAAGTTTAACGCATTTTGCAAATCTTCTTGTGCATTTGTGTTATCCTTAAGAGCCGGCTCTTGCAGCAATGCATTCAGCTGTGCAAAGCGTTGCAAAACGGCTTCGCCCGTCAGCTGTCGGATGAAACCTCTGTCTGATTCCACTTGTTCAATTAACAAGTCAATGCTTTTCAGTTCGTCGCTAATGTCTTGAGGTGCAGTTTTTGTGCTGCAGCCTGCTAAAAGAAACAGCCCTATCATCAGGCTGCAACTAACGAATAATGTCAAAGCCGGTATAAGCTTGTAACGCTTTTGGTATTTTAATGCCTTCATTTGTTTGATTATTTTCGAGTAATGCTGCTACAATTCGCGGCAATGCCAATGCGCTGCCATTTAAGCTGTGTGCCAAACGTATTTTCCCTTCTTTATCTCTGATTCTCAGCTTCATGCGATTTGTTTGAAACGACTCAAAGTTAGATACCGAGCTTACTTCCAGCCACATTTGTTGGGCAGCGGAATATACTTCAAAGTCGTAGGTTAGCGCTGAGGCGAAGCCTAAGTCGCCTCCGCAGAGACGTAAGATGCGATAAGGCAGCTCCAGCTTATCAAGCAGGCTTGCTACATAGCTGCGCATCTCTTCAAGTGTTTGATACGATGTTTCAGGAGCTGTAATTTGCACAATTTCCACCTTATCGAACTGATGCAGGCGGTTTAATCCGCGCACATGCTTACCCCAAGAGCCTGCCTCGCGGCGGAAGCAGCTGGAGTATGCCGCATTTTTCTTCGGAAGCTCCTGCTCATTGATGATAAGGTCGCGATAAATATTTGTTATGGGCACTTCTGCCGTAGGAATCAGATATAAATTGTCCAATGGGGCATGATACATTTGCCCTTCTTTATCCGGCAGCTGTCCGGTCCCGTATGCGGATGCTTCGTTTACGAGCAGCGGAGGCTGTACCTCCAAATAGCCTTGTGCTACGGCATTATCCAAGAAGAAATTTATCAAGGCGCGCTGCAGCCGTGCCCCTTGTCCTTTATAAAAGGGGAAGCCGGCTCCGGTAACCTTGTTTCCTAGCTCAAAATCAATTAAGTCATAGCGGCTAATAAGCTCCCAATGCGGTACGGCATCAGCAGCAAGCTGCGGCATGCTGCCTGCCTCGGCAATCACCTCATTATCTTCTGAGCCCTTGCCGCTAGCAACCGATTCGTGCGGGGTATTTGGTATTTCTATCAGCCTGTCTTGAATCTGCTGCCTTACTTCTTGCAAACGATCGCCCAAAGTTTTAGACTGCTCCTTTAAAACTGTCGTCTTACTCTTTAAAACCTCGGCTTCCTCCTTTTTGCCACTCCCATACAACTTGCCAATCTCTTTGGCAAGCTGATTGCTTTGAGCCAATGTTTCATCATGTTCCTGTTGAAGAGCTTTACGCTCATCATCCAATTCAATGAGTTCATCAATTAGGTGAAGCTGAGTAAAGCCTCTTTTGGAAAGCCGCTGAACAGCATCTTCTTTCTGTTCGCGTAAATAAAGCAAGCTGAGCATAAAATTTGATTTTATTTTTGTACAAAAATAATCTTTTTATAAAGACTGCGAATTTAAAACGAAAAACCCGGTCTGCAATCGCACCCGGGTTAAGTATTTTTACGATTTAATCGTTTTTATCCTATTTTTATTATTCAGCCGGAATAACTGAAACAAATGATTTATTGTCTTTGCGTCTTGCAAATTCAACTTTTCCATCCACTAATGCGAAGAGCGTATGGTCTTTACCCATGCCTACATTCGTTCCGGGATGATGTTTGGTGCCGCGCTGGCGTACAATAATATTACCTGCTTTGGCAACTTGTCCACCGAAAAGCTTTACTCCAAGTCGTTTGCTTTCTGATTCGCGACCGTTCTGAGAACTACCTACTCCTTTTTTATGTGCCATGACTTATGATTTTTTCGGGTTAATTATTCAGTAATAGATTCAATGACAAGCTTGCTAAGGTATTGGCGATGACCGTTCGATTTTTGGAAACCTTTTCTTCTTTTCTTCTTGAAAACAGTTACTTTATCACCTTTCAGATGCTCAATAACCTTTGCTTCTACCTTGGCGCCTTCAACAACAGGAGTGCCTACTTTAACACTTCCCTCATTATCGATAAGGAATACCTTTTCAAATGAAACATTGCTTCCTTCTTCCGCGCTTAGGCGGTGAACAAAGATTTGCTGGCCCTGACGAACCTTAAATTGTTGTCCCAGTATGTCAACTATTGCGTACATATTATTTCTTGCTTAAACAGATTAGACTGATTCAAAATCGGACGGCAAAAATACAAAATATTTTGATTTACAAAACATTTGAACCAAAAATTTTACAACAAACTGAAAATCTTTGCATTTCCAAGCAAAATCTTAGCCGATTTATGGCTTCCGGCAAAATGAAAAAACGCTATTTCGCCTTGCTTGACCTATCAAAACTCTTAAAATCTGTGATAAATGCCAAGGAAGCAAGCCCTACAACTACTATTTGTGAAAAAAATTGCGTTTTATTTAAAAAAAATGCATGAAATATTTTAAAAATATATAAAAATGAATATATTTGTACAGAGAATTTACAGGAAAAACAAGCAGTCTGTATAATTCTTGTATTTCATCTTAACCAAAACTTATTTATTATGAAACAATTAACAGCGAAACCTCCGTAAATTCAAGACGAGAATTATTTTGCAAATTGATGGTGAAATCATGCATGATTTGTATGGGTTTTTGCGAAACAATTCATCTTTTTGTACCCCTTATTGATAATTAACCCGAAATTAATCAATGGTAGTAGCATTGTACTGCAAAAAATCCATGTTTTAAATTCGTTCTTTGAGAAAATTATGTGTTTGGGTGTAAATAAAAAAACCATTTACGATTGAGTGTATAGGAATTTATTTCCGAAAGTAAATTTCTTGCCTTATGATATCGAGTCTATATTTTTAACAAACAATTATATGATGTAAACAAGTTCAATTCAATTTATCTTAACCAAAATTATTTTATTATGAAACAAAAAACTACACTTTTTTCATCGCTTTTTGCGATAGTGCTAGGCGTGTTGTTTTTGTTTGGGAGTGCAATCCCACTACAAGCACAGCAATCAAATAGTAGTTTAGATGGAGTTCGTCTTAGCAAACTAGCTGAGGCAGAGCAACTCACGACATTAGGCTACGGTGTATTTGACAAAGCACGTCATGGCAACTCTACTCCCTCTCCTTTAAATATTACACAGGATGAGGTATTACGCTACGACAATGGTGTGAACGATGATGCCATTGGTTTAAATGGCGGCGGTACTTTTCAAGTTGCTGCATATTGGCCTGCATCTACCATGGGGCAGTACAGCGGTATGAATCTTGTAAAAGTCAACATTTATATTAATACGCTTCCATCAGTTGCTAAACTGAAGATTTATGGACCCGGAACCTCTGCTGCTCCCGGTAGCTTGCTTCATGAACAAGCATTTACCCCAACAGCATCAGACTGGAACATAATTGACCTTAGCAGCTCTGTTGAAATTACAGGTGGCGATATCTGGATTGGATACGAAGTTACCCATGCTGATAATCAATTTCCTGCCGGATGTGATGCCGGTCCTGCTGCTGCAGGTTTTGGCGATATGATTGAGCTTAACGGTGCATGGAATTCAATCTTCGCATTAGCCGGATTTGATATAAACTGGAACATTGCAGCATATCTTGAGCAAGGTGCAAGCTATGCAACAGACGTTGGTGTGCAACAGCTCCTAAGCCCTGTGACTGGCGTTGGCTTGAGCAATGATGAACCTGTTACCATACGAGTTAAAAACTATGGAACCAATCCACAAAGCAATATCCCTGTGAGCTACAGCGTAGATGGTGCCCCGCTTGTTATGGGTACTATTGCAGGTCCGGTAGCTTCCGGAGAAACAGCAGATTTTACTTTTGCAATGAATGCAGATGTGGGCGTTGAAGGTCAAACCTATTCATTCCATATTTGTGCGCTTGTTAATGGTGATGAAAATCCTGCCAACAACTGCAAAACTGTAAATGTTACAAATGTAATTCCTGCTTATTGTGATGCAACAACCGGTTCAGGAAATTATGAATACATCGCTAGAGTACAGTTTGGTGCTATTGATAATAGCAGTGGCTGGCAAGGTGGAGTAGCTGATTATACCCATCTCTATACAGTTATTGAACCGGGTGCAAGTGAAGCGATTACTATTACAAATAGCAATCAGCCCGATCCGGAAGACCTTGTTACCGTGTGGGTTGACTGGAACCGTAACTTTGAATACGAGCAAGGTACTGATGAGGAATATTTCCTTGTTTCAAATGATGGTGGTGTTACCTTTACCGGAAACATCGGCGTTCCGGCAGGCATTGCCAGTGGTGATTACCGCATGCGCGTACGTATGACTTGGGGCTGGGATAAAGATCCGGAACCTTGTGGAAATGCAATGTATGGTGAAGTTGAAGAATATACAATCAAAGTTGAAGGTGATGTGATTGTTGTTTATCCAAAACCTCGCAATCTTAATGTAACCGATGCAGGTCTTGCTGCCCAGCTGACATGGGACGCACCACTGCTTAACAGACAGCTACCCGACAGCTATGGAACCGACCATAGTGCCACCTATGCTACTGTACAAGGCATGCCCTCGGTCGAATATGGTGATCAGCCGCGTGATGGTGAAATAATTGAGCTTATTCCCGGAATAAAAACATTGGAATCACGTAATCAATTGTATGATAATGGCCCATTTATCAATGGACCCGGGCAAGGTGCCGGAGGAGCTGATATAAGCTATCTACATTCAAACTTAAATATCTTAGGATTTAATTGCAGTCAAACCTCCGGTTTCCGTATTGCAGATGATTTTGAAGTGCTAGGAGACTGGAATATTGAAAGCTTTACCTTCTACGCCTATCAAACGGGCAGCCCCACCACCAGCTCCTTTACAGGTGCTTTCATACAAATATGGGATGGCGCCCCGAATGCAGGCGGACAGGTGATTTATGGCGATATTGCTCTCAATGCGATGTCGGAAACCGACTGGACAGGTGTATATCGAACTAGCAGTACTGCATTCACAAATACCGATCGTCCGATTATGAGTGTAACTGCAGCTACACCCGGCTTGACATTGACCACAGGAACCTATTGGATTGATGTTACCATGACCGGTAGTATTGCCAGCGGACCTTGGGCTGTGCCGATTACCATCACGGGTGAAACTACCACAGGTAATGCTCTTCAGCTATCAAGCGGTGAATGGATCGATTTGATGGATGATGGTACAACTACCCAACAAGGATTAACCTTTACTATTGAAGGTACTTCAGGAGGTGGTGCACTAGTGAACGGACCACTCGTAGGATACAATATATACCGCGATGATGCATTGGTTGCCACTGTCGGACCTGAAGCTTTGGATCATTTGGATGCACCGCTTGCAGGAGGACAATACAATTACAAACTCACTGCAGTGTATGGTGAACCTTACGCAGGTGAATCCGATCCAATAAGCAAATCAGTATTAATTATTGCTCCTGCAGAACTTCCGTTCGTAGAAAACTTCGACCTGGGATTTGAAAATGGTTGGACATTTGAACCCTCGCAAGGAAACTGGAGCATTACCACCGCAAACGGACAACCCGCTCCTGCAGCTCAGTTTGGATGGAGCCCCACCGCAACGAATTACAGCATCTCAATGATTAGTAAAGATATCATTGCAACAAATGCAAGTAATGTAACACTTGAATTTGATCTGTTTTTGAATGACTATGCAAATAACGGTAATGAACATATGAGCATTCATGTGTGGAACGGTTCTGCATGGGTTGAAATAGACACATTCACAAACAATGGGTCATTGGGTTGGGAAACCTATACCTATAATATCACAGCACATGCTGCCGGTAAAGTGACCAAAATAAGATTTGAAGGACATGGGTTGACAACTTACGACTTCAACTACTGGTATATTGACAATATCTCGGTTACTGGTGAAGTCGGTCCCGGAAGCGACCTGCCTAAACCACGAAATCTCACTGCTACTGTGGTTGAGCCACAAGTTACACTGGCTTGGGATGCTCCCGATTTGACTGCCGGACTCAAGGCTATTAATCCTACCGACTGGATTGCCGTAGGTAGTACAGAACCGCTTGATCTGGCTGAAGTGAGTACTGCACCCGCTCCCGTAGTAACCGCTGTTAAGCATATGAAAGGAAGCGGATTGCGTGATATACTGTTCGATAACGGACCATTTGTAAATGCTCCCGGACAAGGTGCCGGAGGTGCTGACGTAAGTCACTTACACTCAGGACAAAATACCTTTGGACCAAATATGAACCAAGGAGGTGGCTACTTCCTTGCCGATGACTTTGTGGTGGACGAAACCTCGACTATTGAAAGTTTTACATTCTATTCATATCAGACAGGATCAACCACTACCAGTACCTATACAGGTGGATTTGTTGAAATTTTGGACGCTGCACCGGATGCAGGCGGTGAAGTGGTTTGGGGAGACCGAACTACAAACCTGATGGCCTCCACCGCATGGACAAATGCCTACCGTACAAATGACAATGATCTGACCAATACACAGCGTCCGATTATGGAAATTGTATGTGCTACTCCTAATTTGGTACTCGAACCGGGTACATATTGGGTGGTATTTGGCGTAACAGGTACTGTTGCCAGCGGACCTTGGGGTGTGCCGGTAACTATAACAGGACAGCTTGATACCGGTAATGCCAAGCAGCTTACCACAACAGGATGGGTTGACTTAGAAGACAGTGGAACATTTACTCCATACGGCATGGCATTCATCATCGAAGGTGAAGCAGGCGGAACAGGTACAGGTGAATATAACTTACTGGGATACAATGTGTATCGCGATGGTGAAAAAATTGGTACGAATGGACCAAATGAACTAAGCTATGTGGATTCAAATGTTCCGGACGGACTGTATATGTATGGCGTAACAGCTTTCTATGGCGAACCGACAGCCGGTGAATCAGATGCCGCTATAATTCCGGTACAGGTAGGTGAAGGATTGCCTGCTACAATTGGAGTGAACCCCGATGAACTGTATCAAGAACTTGAAGAAGGCCAAACAGCTGTACAACAACTTACTGTATCAAATACAGGAGAAGGTCCACTGCTTTATGAATTGACTATAAATACAAATCGCAATGCAACTGCAAGCTCAGGCAATACAGCTGAAGATTATAGCCTCCTGAATGACAGATTGATTTCGGAAGGTCATGATCCTATTATACTTAGCAAATCCGGGCTGAAAAACAATGCGCCCACACCATTTAATACACGCGACGAAGTAATTCGCTACGACAACGGTATCAATGATGATGCGATTGGTCTTAATGGAGGTGGTACATTTGAAGTTTCTGCATACTGGCCCGCTTCATCAATGGCACAATACGCCGGAATGAAGATTGAAAAAGTCGAAATGTATATCCACAGCATGCCAAGTGCAGCTAAAATTAAAATCTACGGACCAGGTTCATCCGCAGCACCCGGTACACTGCTCTACGAACAAACATTTACATCGAGCGCAGAAAGCTGGGTTCAAGTAGAACTGGATGAGCAAGTAGATATTACAGGTGACGACATTTGGATTGGATACGAAGTGACACATGCTGACGGACAATGGCCCGCCGGATGTGATGCCGGTCCTGCCGCTGCAGGATTTGGCGATATGATCGCACTTAGCGGTGCATGGGATCCAATCTCAAGTTTGGGATTTGATGTCAACTGGAATATAGCTACCCATTTGATTTCAGGTACTGTATATGCAAACGACGTAGGAGTTCAAAAACTGGTGAGCCCCGAAACAGCTCCCGAACTTACGGATTCGGAAGTGGTGACCATACGTGTGAAAAACTTTGGAACAAACCCACAAAGCAATATTAATGTAAGCTATAGCCTAGATGGTGGTCCGCTTGTAATGGGTACCATAGATGGTCCGTTGGCGCCCGGTGAAACAGCTGATTTTACGTTTGGAATGACTGCTGATTTGAGCAATGAAGGTCAAACCTATTCATTCCACCTATGTGCTTTAGTTACAGGTGATGAGAACCCTTCCAACAATTGCAAAACTGTTGAAGTGACACATACGATTCCCGTATATTGCGATGCTTCAACTACAAATCAAGATGAGTTTATTGCACGCGTAGAATGTGGTACAATTGATAACTCAAGCGGTTGGCAAGGCGGTGTAGCCGATTATACAGATCAGTACACCCTAATAGCTGCCGGACAAAGTGAGGAAATTATCATTACCAACGGAAACCCATGGGCTAGCGATAAAGTTACCGTATGGGTTGACTGGAATCGCGACTATGAATTTGGCGTTGGAACAAACGAACAATTTGTACTCACAAGCGTTGCCGGAGGGGCAAGCTTTGTAGGTGAAATTATCGTTCCGGCCGGTACGCCCGAAGGTGATTACCGCATGCGTATACGTATGACCTATTCCGTAGATCCTACCCCTTGCGGTAATGTGAGCTATGGCGAAGTGGAAGACTATACAATTAAGGTAGGCTATGGCGACCCATGGCTCAGTGCCGAACCATTAATCGGTATTGTAGCTCCCGGACAAACACACACCATTGACGTTACATTCAATGCAACAGAAACACCTCCGGGAACCTACTACGGAAGCCTGGTGTTCAGCTCCAATGACGCTGCAAATCCTGAGCTGACCGTACCCGTTACCATGGAAGTAGGAGCGAACGAACGCCCCATGCCACGCAACCTCGTAGGAGAAGACCTAGGTAATGCAGCACTGCTAAGCTGGCAAGCACCCGACTTTGGCGGTGGCGGCACAGGTCCTGCAGAAGACTTCTACGAAGACTTCGAAGCAGGTACACTGCCAGCAGGATGGGTTGTTTACGACGTAGACGGTGACGGACATATTTGGGATAATACTGC
>CAZDWA010000068.1:3534-12071 GCA_964509065.1 uncultured Lentimicrobiaceae bacterium | reverse complement strand
CCCCGCAAACACATAAGTGCGTAAATCTAAGCAAGGTTGCTACGGTTGTATGGAGCTGAAACCTTGGATTTTCTGAAGGTCAGTGGGATGATTTTGGTTTTATGCTATTTTTCGACCTCCATACAACCTAAAAACAGCGCCCTTCAGGTCCCGATAATGTCGGGACCTTGCAAGATTTACATGCACTTTTGTGTTTTCATGCGAGCGCTGCTCCGTATTCATGCGGGCCCACGCGCCCAGCCCGGTTATGAGGGCAGGTGTTTCTTGTTTTCACCCGGATGCTACTCCGCTTCCGATCAAATATCGGAACTATCCGGTTATGAGGGCAGCTGTTTCGTGATTTTACCCAAACGTTGCTCCCTTCCAATCAAATATCGGAACAACCCGGTTGTTTGTAAAGGGCTTGTAATAGAAATTGAGATAATTTTCTTGCAGATTATTCAATCTAACCTTTCGAAGGTACTAAAAACAAAACTACTTTCCTGTAGCGGCTGCTACTTCCTCCAACAACGCCTTATGAATTAACCCATTCGAGGCGATTATATCTTTGCCGAATAGCACTTCATCCGTGCCTGCAAATGTACTCACCTCACCCCCGGCCTGCTTCACCAAAAACATCCCTGCAGCAATATCCCAAGGGTTTAAACCATATTCGTAAAATGCTTCAAAGCGCCCGGCAGCGACATATGCCAAATCCACTGCCGCCGACCCCATGCGACGCAGCCCTCTTGTTCGGCGCATCAGTTGCTCGAAAAGCTTCAAATAAAAGTCCATCCTGCTGAAATCGTGATAAGGAAAACCGGTTGCCAACAAGGATTTATCCAATACTTTTTGCGGAGATACCCGAATTTCTTTGCCATTTAAAAAGCATGGAGCTGAGCGATATGAATAAAAGCATTCGTCACGCCCAACTTCCAGCACCAATCCAAGAATTATTTCATCGTATTCTTTCAATGCAATACTGATTGAATACAGTGGAACCGCATGCAGAAAATTCGTTGTTCCATCCAATGGGTCGATAATCCAATTATAACGCCCTTCAATTTGTGAGCCACTTTCTTCGGCTATAAATCCGGAGCCGGGTAAAAAGGACAGCAATCCATTTTTGATTTGTTGTTCTGCTTCACGGTCCACATAGGAAACAAGATTATGAAGTCCTTTTTCTTCAACCTCAATCTCAGATAGTTTAGGTGATTCAGTCCGTAAAAAGACAGCAGTGTCCTCAGCAAGCGAAATCACTTGCTGCATAAGCTTTTCAAGATGCATTTTTATTTGATTTTATAGTTTGAAAAATTCGAATGAATGGACGACAAGATAAAACACCTTGTTGTAATAAGATGCCTCCAACGATAAACAACAAACCTATCAATGTGGAAGGCAAAATCTTTTCCCCTACAAATATACGAATCCAAAAGAGTGCCAAAAATGGTGAAAGGAACACCAAATTGCTTACTTTAGCCGTACTTTCAGCATGTTTTAATGCAGTCAGCCACCACACAAATGTAATACCCATTTCAAAAATACCGATGTACGCAGCGCCTGCAATCGTTTGAATTCCATTAAACTCCCATTTATTGAACAGAATAATATATAGCACCACATACAACAAACCGAAAATCATATTGCTTGTGATTTTCACGACTGCATCACGATTATCTTTTAGATTAAAAATCCAATATAAAGCCCAAAAGAAGGCACTCGAAATAGCCAATGCCACCCCAAGCGGATGCGTAAATTCCAAATTCAACGGTTTGCTTTGAGTTGCAATCAGTATCAAACCAAAGAAGCTTAATAGAATAGCTGCAAAACCCTTAAAGCCAATCTTTTGCCCCAGCAATGGCACTGATAAAATCACTAATACAACAGGCCAGCTGTAATTTAATATTCCGGCTTCTTGCGCACGTAATAATTGATATGCTTTACTCAAAACCAAATAATATGCGAAGGGATTTAACAGCCCCAACAAGGCAGAATTCCTCCACGCATTTCGATTTTGCTTGAAAAACTCGGGCAGCTTCCCTCTAACAACAACTACAAGAGAAAGAATTATTGACGCAAACAGCACCGACCAAAAAAGCAACATTTCCGGACTTAAAACAGCTAAAACCAGTTTAAAAGCCGAACTCATGCTCGACCAAAACAATATGACCAAAAAGGCGTAACCGTATGCGATTTTATTACTTTTCACAACAACAAATATAGCCTGCTTAATTCATGAATTTAATTTTGAGAAATTTTCAGGCATGAGGTGTGAAGCTGTAGTAAGCTACCGCGAACAACTCATAACGTAAAAATTGCCAAAATTAAATCAAAATTCATCTTATAATAAATGCTTTTTTTAAATTACCACTAAAGTTTTCTAACGCAATGTTCCTAAGCTTATTACGATAAAGTTAGAGGGATAAGTTTATGAATTGGTGAATTATGCAGGATAGCAGTATAAACATGCCGACAAGCAAATAGCTTGTCAATCTTTAAAAGATTTGTTGTTTGAATATACGTACTTTTGCAAAAATATTAATTCGATATGAGTAAGCACCGTTATAAAAAGCCGGAAATCATAGAAAATATTCAAATCATCGATGCAGGCTCGGAAGGCATGTCCATAGCCAAACCCGATGATAAGGTCGTTTTTATCCCATTTGGAGCCCCGGGCGATGTAGTAGATATTCAAATGGTGCAACGAAGAAAGAGATTTTTTGAAGGAAAAATACTCAAGTTTCATAAGTATTCCGAGGCACGTACCAAGCCAAGTTGCAGTCATTTTGGGGTATGTGGCGGCTGTAAATGGCAACATCTTGCCTATGCTTACCAGCTTCAATACAAACAAAAACAAGTCAAAGATATTTTCGACCGAATCGGACAATTCAGCTATCCCGAACTACTTCCAATCATTAGCTCCGAACTTCAATATCATTATCGGAATAAATTGGAATTCACATTTTCGCCCAGAAAATGGCTTACTGATGGAAGACCTTCTGAAAGCCTGGATGAAGCTGATTTAAAAGGACTTGGATTTCATCTGCCGGGCATGTTTGATCGTATCTTAGACATTGACAAATGTTATCTGCAAGATGATTTTCATAATCAGATACGTATTTTTATTCGTGATTACGCCATTCAAAATAATTACAGCTTCTACAATGTCAAAACACACGAGGGACTTCTGCGGGGACTTATCCTCCGTAACACATTAAACGCTGAATGGATGCTGATAGTGGTGATTGCAAACGATGACCAAGATGTACGAGAAAAAATGATACCGGAAATCATTCGTAATTTCCCACAAATCACAAGTTTGTTCTTGGTTATCAACAGCAAACTGAACGATCAGATAAGCGATTTGCCCGCCGAATTAATTCATGGACTGCCGTATATTACGGAATATATGTCCTCACCAATAGCCGGAAACGAGGAGTTGCAATTTCGTATTGGACCTGTTTCGTTTTTCCAAACAAATTCGCTTCAAGCTGAAAAGCTGTATCGCACAGCATTCGAAATGGCTGCTTTCAAGGGAGATGAAACGGTATACGATTTATATACCGGTACAGGCACCATCGCAAATTATATCGCAAAATCCGTAAAAAAAGTTATTGGCATCGAATATGTAGAGGAAGCTGTAGCAGATGCACGTATCAACTCTAAATTGAATGAGCTGACAAATACCGAATTTATTGCCGGTGATATGGCAAAGGTGTTTGACAAAAGTTTTGTGAAGGCATACGGCAAACCGGATGTCATTATTACTGATCCGCCGCGTGCAGGTATGCATCCCAAAGTGGTAGAACGTATTTTGGAAATTGCACCCCGAAAAATAGTGTACGTAAGCTGTAATCCTGCTACACAAGCACGGGATATTGCCTTGATGGTTGAAAAATATAATGTGGTTAAAGTTCAACCTGTGGATATGTTCCCACAAACACATCATGTGGAAAATGTGGCACTGCTTGAGCTAAAGGAATAATAAACCCAAAAGCTTATTTAATATGAATTAATTCACAACACAAAACCTTCTGAAATATATAAGTAATTTTACTTACAAAACCTTAATCCGGATCAAAATGAAAAAGCTCTATTTTATCATCTCCATGCTATTGCTAAGTTCCATGACTTTTGGCAAAAGCAATCCGGAAATTATATCGGTTAAAGCCTCCGCAGATAGTGTTGCAATCTATGGTTTATACGAACTCAGCCTTGAGATAAATTCAAAATCAACAAACCATTTTGACTATGACGAATCCTTATTAAAAGCCATTTTCAAAAGTCCGACAGGGAAAGAAATTGAAGTAGAAGGTTTTTATTATCAACACTTTATACCTCATAAACAAATAGAGTTAAAAACAAGTGGCAAGCCGCAGCATAAAATACGTTTTAGTCCGGATGAAACAGGAAAATGGGAATACAAGCTTGTTTATATAGATTCTTTCGGGAGTGACACATTGGATACACAGCATTTCTTTTGTGAAAATGCTGCAGTAACAGGTTTTGTACGTCAATTTACTGAAAATCACAGCTTAGTGGCAGATAACGGAGAATCCGTTTTTCTTATAGGCGAAAATTTGGGCTGGGTAAAATCGATGTATGGCAGAAATAATATGATTCGCTATATGTCGAAAATGGAAGCCAACGGAATGAATTTTGCCAAGCTGATTTTAACGCCTTGGGCATTTCAAATTGAATGGGACAAAAACGGACTTCGCAACTATTCAAACAGGCAACTCCAAGCTTTTATGTTGGACAGCGTATTCCGCATGGCAGAAGATATGGGTCTATACCTGATGATGACTTTTGCAATTCATGATGAATTGAATATACTGTTTAAAGGGCGTGATTGGCGAAATAACCCATACAATATCGAAATGGGAGGCTGTTGCACCCACCCCCATGAATTTTTTACAAATCTTGAAGCGAAAAATGCGTTTAAAAACCGCATTCGATACCTTATTGCCCGCTACGGATGGTCTACCAAATTAATTAGTTGGGGACTTTTAGCCGAAGCTGATAATTTTAGTTGGTATAAACAGCATCAACATCATATTGCCAATTGGAGCAATGAAATGGCCGATTTTGTAATAAAAAAAGACCCCTATCATCATTTTGTCTCATTGGGATTTGCACTAAGTACCAGCAATCCAACTGTTTGGAAACATGAAAATATACATTTCACCCAACAGCATTTGTACTCCAAAAATGAAGATATTGAAGCTGAAATGGTACGGCAGATTCGTTTATATCAAAAAGCATATCAAAAACCAATGCTTATAGGTGAATTTGGTCTTGGACATCTACCCGATTCCCTAATGAAATGGGATCCACAAGGGATTTCGCTGCATAACAGCCTGTGGAGCTCAATCATGGGAGGCTCCTTCGCTACTATGATGCCCTGGTTTTGGGATGAATATATTGACACATTAAATCTGTATGACTCCTATGCTGCCCTAGCAAAATTTGCCAAAGGCGAAGATTTGTCGGCTCACCCATATACCGGCATGCACCTTCGAGTAAAAGCCGAAAAGCAAAGCGATGTAAACATCACACCAAACTTTGATATTTTATCGCTTAAAGCCCCTTCCCAAAAATTCAGTTTGGAAGCTTCAGGGATTCTTATTCCTTCAATCGATAGCATGAGTGCCTTTTTATTTGGTCCGAATTCAATATTTGCCACAATACGCAAACCACTGGAAATAAGTGCGTTTTGGAACAATCCGGAATTGATTTCCATAGAAACAGGAGGACAAGCAGTGGATGCTGTCCTAAAAATAAGCGTTGACGGACTGGTCGTTTTTCAAGAGAAAGTATCTGCCAATGACCTGATTCAAATTGAAGTACCCGCCGGAAGACATACGATTAACATCGATAATATTGGAAGCGGTTTTCAAAGTGTAGTAGAAATCACACAATTGGTATTTCATTCTTTCAAACCGGAAATCAGAGCCTTTGCACGAGCGAGCGAGCAGCAGCTGTTGGCATGGATACAAAATAGCAGCCACAACTGGAAATATCTCTATGATCACGGCAAAAGACCACAGCCTGTGAACGGGGAAATTCATTTTCCACTCAAAGCCGGTAATTATGATGTATTTTGGTACAATACATACAGCGGAACAGTCGATTCAATAAGCCAACATCGTGCAGGAGAAAACGGCTTTTCGATAGAAATTCAAAATCTTGAAAGAGATATAGCCGTAAAAATTCGACCTCAACTCAAAAAACCCGTAAAATCAATCAGACAAAAGTCGGACTTATTCAGGGAAGAGCAGCCCCTAAAATAAGCTCATTATCAAGTTTCTGAGGAGTATTTTCTTAGCTAAATCATCCGTTTTTCAATGGCTTAAAAATAATATTTTGCCAAACAGTTTTTATTGTTAGATTTGCATAAACACTTGATTATATTGTTAGTAAATTAACAGAAACACAATAATTTTCATGAAAGTATTTGATTTAGATTTAATTCGTTCCGTGTATTCCAAATTTCCGGAGCGCGTAAATGCAGCACGCACACTTTTGGCTAGGCCTTTGACATTTACAGAAAAGATTTTATACACCCACCTTGCCGATCCGCTTCCTTTCAAGCCTTTTGAAAGGGGCGAATCCTATGTAGATTTCAATCCCGACCGCGTTGCCATGCAAGATGCGACTGCACAAATGGCATTATTACAGTTTATGCAAGCCGGCAAGCAGAAGGTAGCCGTCCCATCTACTGTGCATTGCGACCATCTTATTCAGGCGAAAGTAGGTGCTTCGGAAGACCTGAAAACCGCAAAAGATACCAATAAAGAGGTCTATGATTTTCTTGCCAGCATCTCCAATAAATATGGTATCGGATTTTGGAAACCCGGAGCAGGGATTATCCACCAAGTTGTTTTGGAAAATTATGCATTTCCGGGCGGAATGATGATTGGTACCGACTCGCATACCGTAAATGCGGGCGGGCTCGGCATGGTTGCCATAGGTGTTGGCGGAGCCGATGCCGTTGATGTGATGGCAGGAATGCCTTGGGAGCTGAAATTTCCTAAGCTGATAGGTGTTAAATTAACTGGTAAGCTCAGCGGATGGGCATCAGCGAAAGACGTGATTCTGAAAGTGGCAGGTATACTTACTGTCAAAGGAGGTACCGGAGCAATTGTAGAATATTTTGGACCCGGAGCCGATACAATTTCATGTACCGGGAAAGGAACTATTTGTAATATGGGAGCAGAAATTGGTGCAACCACTTCAATATTTAGCTATGATGCCAAAATGGAAGAATATTTGCGCGGAACAAACAGAGCAGCCGTTGCCGATGAAGCAAATAAAATAAAAGAATATCTGACTGCCGACTCGGAAGTATACGAAAATCCTGAAGCATATTTTGACCAGCTTATCGAAATTAATCTATCCGAACTGGAACCTCATATCAACGGACCTTTCACTCCCGACCTTGCAACACCTGTTTCGAAGTTTGCTGAAGCAGTTAAAGCAAACGGCTGGCCCGAAAAGCTGGAAGTCGGTCTTATTGGATCATGTACCAACTCATCCTATGAAGATATTTCACGTGCAGCATCGGTAGCGCGTCAAGCATTGGAAAAAAATCTCGAAGTACAATCAGAATATACAGTTACTCCCGGCTCAGAAATGGTACGTTATACCGTTGAAAGAGATGGATATCTGGATGTATTTGAAAAGATTGGAGGAGTGGTTTTGGCAAATGCCTGCGGCCCCTGTATCGGACAATGGGCGCGACATAATGCGGATAAAGGAGAGAAAAACTCCATTATGACCTCATTTAATAGAAACTTCGCAAAACGTAATGACGGAAATCCAAATACGCACGGTTTTGTGGCATCACCCGAAATTGTTACCGCCTTTACCATTGCCGGAACATTGAATTTCAATCCTTTAACAGATGAACTCATCAATAAAAACGGAGAAAAAGTAAAACTTGATGAGCCTCAAGGAGTAGATTTTCCACCCCAAGGATTTGAAGTAGAAGACAATGGATATCAAGAGCCGGCAAAAGACGGAAGTGCGATTGAAATAGTGGTGAATCCAGAATCAAACCGCTTGCAGCTCCTAGAAGCTTTCCCCAAATGGGACGGGAACGATTATAAAGGAATGTATTTGCTGATTAAAGCAAAAGGGAAGTGTACCACAGACCATATCTCAATGGCCGGACCTTGGTTACGATATCGCGGACATCTTGAAAACATTTCACAAAACCTGCTAATTGGTGCTGTAAATTATTTCGGTGAAGCTACAAATGCTGTTGTAAATCAGATAAATGGCGAGGTGAATACAGTGCCGGATGCCGCAAAAGCTTATCGCGATGCCGGATTCGGTTCAATAATTATCGGAGATGAAAACTATGGCGAAGGTTCATCACGTGAACATGCTGCAATGGAACCCCGATTTATGGGAGCAAAAGTTGTACTTGTAAAAAGTTTTGCCCGTATACACGAAACAAACCTTAAAAAACAAGGTATGCTCGCTATTACCTTTACTAATAAAGCAGATTATGACAAAATACGTAGATTAGTTGTAATTTTAGTGGATAATGC
>CAZDWA010000068.1:0-3515 GCA_964509065.1 uncultured Lentimicrobiaceae bacterium | reverse complement strand
AGACGATCGTATTGATGTATTAGGACTCACTGATTTTCAGCCGGATAAGCCATTAACCGTTCAACTTAATCATGCCGATGGAAGCAGCGAACAATTTGAAGTGATGCATACCTACAATGCAAGTCAAATTGAATGGTTCAAAGCAGGAAGTGCATTGAATTTAATACGTGAACAAAATAGCTGATTTTCTAGTTAAAAATTGAAAAGCCGGGACATAGTTATGTATCCGGCTTTTTTTTAAAGGAAGCATCAAAAAAAATCTGAATAGCTTTCTCCCCTTCAAACCTAAGGAAGATTATGTATTTTTACACTTTCATTTAAAATGCCATAATTTGATGTAAAATGAATTATAAAATCTCATTCAACTATCGATTATTTTCAAAAATCATGCTGGCGTATGTAGTTATTTTCGGACTGCAAATCCTAGCGATGATGCCAGTTAAAGCGCAATATCTTGGCGAAAAAACAGAAGCCTTCCCGGAAAAGCTCATCCAGCCATTTCATTTGGAGGCACATATACAGATTGATACAATGAGCCGCACTCTAACTGCCGAAACAGAGTTACACTTTCGTACAATACGGACGGATATTGATTCGGTAGTCATTCAAGCGCCCGGCTTTCATTTTGCTTTAGTACTTTTAAACGGAAAAGAGCCAAACTATTATCAATCAGGCGAGAATTTGGTACTTAAATTGCCTCGTCCGCGCAAAACAGGAGATAATTATAAGCTTCAACTAAATTACAAGGTACAGCCTGCTACCGAACTGTATTTCACCGGCTTTGACGATAACAGCTTCAGCATGAAGCGACAAATTTGGGCGCATCGCCCGCATAATTGGCTTCCTTATGTGCCCGGAAGAATCACCCAAGATTTATACATCACATTTAGCAGCCGCTACCAAGTGTTTTCAAACGGTATACGCGAATCGGTACAAAAACATAAAAACGGCACTTCAACTTGGCATTACAGCATGAAAAAGGATCATCCGTTCTTTTCAATGGCATTAGTGATTGGAGATTATCGTTGGAAAAGCTTTACATCATCGAGCGGTGTCCCCGTGGAACTTTGGTACTATCCGGAGCGAGAAGATGAATTGGAAGCAACATATATGTTAATGGATGAGATGTTGCAATTTTGTGAGACCGAATTTGGAGTTCCCTACCCTTACGAGCTGTACAGACAAGCGCCCGTTGCCGATTATCTTTTTGGAGGAATGGAAACAACCACTTCCACCATTTTCGGCGATTATATGCATATTGACGGAAGGGCATTTTGGGAAAGAAATTATGTGAACGTCAACATACATGAGCTTGTACATCAATGGTTTGGCAATTATGTCTCTCATTTACGCACTTCTGATGTATGGCTGACTGAAAGTTTTGCCAGCTTTTATGCAAAGCTGTTTGAATATGAGTATTTTGGCGAAGGCCAATACTTATGGGAAAGGCAAAAAGAGTTGGCACGCACTTTTTCAGCTGCAGAAAACAATCGGTACGGCTTGGGAAACAGACGCGGCGGCTCCGACCGTTGGTATGCAAAAGGCTCTTTGGTGTTGGATATGTTACGTGATGAACTAGGTAAAAACGATTTCAGAAGGGTGATAAAACACTATTTAGAACATAACGGCTTTAGTGAAGTATGGACTTTCGATATGCTGAAAGCAATTTATGATGTGACAGGAAGAGATTTTACCAAATTCTTTAATCAATGGATAATTCACGGCGGGGAACCACATTATCGAATCCGCTCCGAAGATCACCAAAGCCATATGCTGATGCATATTGAACAAATTCAACCGATAGACTCCATACATCCTCCGTTTTCAAACAAATTGGTTTTTGAAGCTTTTTTCCAAGAAGGAAGCAAAGAGCGACATGTGATTCTAAATGACCAAAAAGAACAATGGGTTGTCATCCCGAAAGACCCCACCATGCTGTATTTACTTTTTGACCCGGGTCAAAGATTGATAAAAAAATATGACTGGGAACGGGATAAATATACTCGTCTTGACCAGTTTTTAAATACGGCACTTCTTGCAGATCGCTTGGATGCATTAGTATCATTACGCGATGTCCCTATCGAAGATAAACTCGTATTTTATTATGATTTCGCGGAACGCCATGCATATCATCTGCTTCGTGAAGAAGTGCTGCAACAAATTGCAAATGATACTGCACAACAGGCAATTGAACTGTTTCGTCAATCACTAAATGATACCGAAGTAATGGTACGCAGGGCAGCTTTGAAAAAGCTACAACCGCATCATCGCATATTACTTTCGGATATAGAAGCATGCCTGCAAGATACTTCCTACAGCAATATCATTCTTGCTTTGGATCAATTATATGCATTAGCACCGGAAAATATCGATACATATTTGAAAAAGACAGAAAATGTAATCGGCTTCCCGGGCAAAAACATCAGAATTCACAGTTTGAAAATAGCTATCGCTGCCGGAAAAACTAAAAATCTTGCAGAATTAATTGATTATGTAAGCAACAAATATGATTTCAGCACACGAATCAATGCGATTCAAGCCTTACAAAAGCTCAATTATCTTGATAAAACTTCAGCGAGGCTCCTGGTTCAAGCTTCCAAACACTGGAATATAAAATTACATCAAGCTGCAAAAGAAGCCATCGAATTTTACAATACACAGCCTAAATTCAACGCAATGATAAAAGCTGTCAATTAAAGTTTTAAGTGATTGATTTTATTGCTTATACGTTAAAACGTATATGCAATAAATCGCCATCTTCCACTATATAATTTTTACCTTCCACTTTAAACTTGCCTGCATCTTTTACTGCTTGTTCAGATTTATAGGTGATATAATCCTCATATTTAATCACTTCGGCACGGATAAAGCCTCTTTCCAGATCGGAATGAATTACCCCGGCAGCTTGGGGCGCTGATGTACCTTGTTTAATGGTCCAAGCTCTCAACTCTTTGGGACCGGCAGTGAAAAATGATTGCAAATTCAACATTTTGTATGCCGAACGCACCAATTTATTTACTCCCGGCTCGGTCAATCCCGCATCCACCAAAAATGCAGCACGGTCTTCTTCCTCCTCTAGCTCGGATATTTCCGCTTCAAGCTTTCCTGCAATTATCAGCATTTCGGCATTTTTTCCTTCCAATGCTTTTGCAACAGCTTCCGTATAATTGTTTCCGCTGCCTGCAGCACTTTCATTCACATTACAGACAAACATCATTGGCTTGGCAGTAAGCAATTGCAACTCTTGCACATGTTTACGGTCTTCTTCATCAAGTGGCACACTGCGAGCATTGCCAAAGTTTTCCAAATGATTTTTATATACCAAAAGTGCTTCCATTACCTTTTTGGCGTCTTTGTCACCCACTTTTAGTAATTTTTCGACACGCTGTATTTTACGTTCCACTAAATCAAGGTCACGAACCTGCAACTCAAAATCCACTATTTCCATATCGCGCACCGGATCTATAGAACCTTCAATATGAGGTAATTGCGGATCTTCGAAACAACGTAATACA
>CAZDWA010000067.1:0-12218 GCA_964509065.1 uncultured Lentimicrobiaceae bacterium | reverse complement strand
CCCGCACTTGACAAAGCATATAAATCTAAGCAAGGTTGCGTCGCTTATTAGGAGAATTTTCTTGTTCATTAATAAAATTAAGTGGGGCGAGTTTGCTTTACAGAAAGTCTTTTCTACTCCTAACAAGCTCAAACAGACCGCCGTTTCGGCGGTCTGCCTTGCAAGATTTATTATGCTTTGTCAATTCTCAGGCGGGCGCTGCTCCGCATTCATGCATGGCTCCCCGCCCAACCCGGTTATGAGGGCAGGTGTTTCTTGTTTTCATCCGGGTGCTACTCCACCTCCGATCAATTATCGGAACCCTCGAAAGCTTTCGAGGGGTGCTATTTTGAAGTGTTTTTAGTTTGTTGTTTGTTCAAATTCGGGCTTTCCAGTACCATAGCATTTATGCACAAAAACACATATCTATTCGTCAAATAAAACTTCTACAAGCTTCTTGACATTGCTTCCGTTGTGGTATAGTTGGCTTAGTCGCTTTTTACGGCGCATCACCTCCCTGCCGCTAAAGCTACGTCTATACAGCTTTTTTATCTGTTGCTTTAACGAAGCTGCATCATTGGCTACAATACACAACTCATTCAAGGTGCTGCCACTCAGCATTTTATCATTAACAAGGCAGAATCGCCCATTGTATAAGGTGTTCAGCAGCTTGAGTTTTAAACCGGTGGCTTGAAAGGTAATTAACACATGTAGCTGGGCTTCATTAATCAGCTTAAACATCTCTTCATCAGTAGGGTTTGCTACCAAACGCACATGAGGCATGTCCACTATCAGGCGCTCAAGCGAAGGCGAAGGATTTAGCCCTGCAATTACCAAAGGAGTTGTTAAATCGTTAAACACCTCTTCCAATAAAAATTTAATGGCATTTTTATTTTCACTAACCGATAAATTGCCGTGATACAACACATAGCTGCCAAGCCCAATAGGAGAAAGCACTTCATTATGTGGATGAAAAGCAGGGATAAAATGTACATTCGGATATTTGGGAGCAAAATACATTTCATCCTTACGTGAAATTGCAATAACGGCAGAGGCATGCTTCAATACGCGCTCAAAGCGTTTCAGCTTCTTCGCCTCATTGTGGTAATAATATTTTTTGAAAAGATCGGTTTCCGCGACAGCCAAATGATTGTAATAATCATGTTCGATATTATGCATCCGCACAACAATTTTTCTTCCTCTAAAACGCTTGTCGTTCAGGATCATACAGGTATGTAAACCTTCCAATAAAATGGGATGATCATCTTCCAAAAGCGTATTTGTCAATGCCTCATCATTGCGCGAGCTCAATATATAAGGAATGCTTTTAAACAATTGTGTTTTTGCGATATCACGCTTATAATAACGTACTGTTTCGCAAAAATTATTCAATTCTTCTGCTTCTCCCCTGCCATATTCATAAGTATGCAGATGAATTTTAATTCCCAATGCATGAAGCGCCTTAATTTTATAGAAAACATCTATCACTCCGCCATAGTTTGCGGGCCACGGAACATCAAAAGAAACGATATGCAGATGTTTTTCCATAATTTATGAAGTTATATAGTTTAACAATTGCTGTTCTTCAAGCTCCCAATTGAGGTTTTCTGCCGCATTTTTGGTGTTTTGCTTCCATAGTGCATAGCGCGCCGCATCTCTAAACATATCTTTTATCGCTTCGGCAATTTTTTCAGGCTGATGATTCGGGATAAACGAACCAACTTCATATGTTTCAACTATGCGTTCCAACTCGGGCAATCGGCTTACCAAAACCGGAATACCGGCATGTATATAGTCAAACAATTTATTCGGAAGGCTGAATTTATAATTGATATTTGTGGGCTTATCAAGGCTTAATCCCAAATCGGCAACTTGGGTATATGCCATCATTTTTTCATAGGGCATGCGTGCTAAAAAGTGAATGCGTTCGGCTACTCCAAGTGTTGCAGCCCGTTCTTGCAGCTCTTTCCACACATCACCCCCACCTATCATCAGCAAATGCATATCGGGCAAAAACTGCATTGCCTCCACCAACTCCTCGGCACCACGTTCTATATTAATTCCGGCTCCCTGCATGATTAACAGCTTCTTATCTTCCGGAAGAGCAAGCTCTTTACGGCTGATTGAATCCCTGCCTTGATAAGTTAGTGGAATATTCCGGACAATTTGGACTTTCAGCTTGTATTCTTCTCGAAAAAGATTGGCAATAGACTCATTCACCGTAATCATGGAGTCCAATTTGGGCAACATCTTCTTTTCTAAAAATTTCCAGAAGCGCTGCACCCTTTTTCTATCTACCAGTTCAGGCGTTTCGGTGAAATACTCATGACTGTCATATATGAGCCGGCGGCGATACAAGCGGGAAACAATGAAATTAGGCAGCAGGGTGTCTAAATCATTTGCAAAATACAATTGTGCCGGCTTAAAAAGCAGTTTGAAAAAGAGGCGCAGATTATATTCGGCATAAAAGAAAGGACCTCTCACAAACAATAGACGCATCCGGCGGCAAGCATAGCTTCTATCTGCTAACGGGAGGCTTTGAGGCAGCTTACGCCCAATCAGCATTACTTCATAACCTGCCTTTTGCAAAGCAAGGCATGATTTATGCACCCGCTGATCCGTGGAAAGATCATTTATAACCGAAACTACCGCTTTCTTCAAGTAAAAACTCCCAAATAATATATATTACATAAACACAGATGATAACTTTAACTAAAAAGTTGCAGCAAATAGTATTTTTGTTAATATCTTTTGATTTTTGTTAAAATATGACCAAATCGAAGAGTCCATCTGATGCAATTCCGTAATTTTGAAGAAAAATCATCCGCATGATTAAAGACTATTCCTTAAAAAGGCACAACAGCTTTGGGCTGGATGTCGTTGCTTCACAGGCTTTCAAGGTGCAGGACATACATAGGCTTGAGCAATTGTATAAATCGAATGCCTTGATAAATTTCAATTATTTGGTGCTTGGAGGCGGCAGCAATTGTCTGTTTTTAGATAATTATTTCGACGGACTGATTGTTTTAATGGAAAACAAAGGCATTCATATCTTGGAAGAATCCGACAGCCATGTGTTGGTACGTGCTGCGGCAGGCGAAGAATGGTCCGATTTTGTGGATCAGATGGTTGAAAAAGGATATGGCGGCCTTGAAAATCTTTCGTTAATACCGGGTAAATTAGGCGCAGCTCCCATACAAAATATTGGGGCTTACGGCGTAGAAATGAAAGACTGCTTCGTAGCTTTAAAAGCAATGGATATTCGCAGCGGTCAACTAGTCGAATTGTCGAATAAGGAATGTAAATTCGGTTACAGAAGCAGTATTTTCAAAACAAGCCATAAAAATCAATTTATTATTCTTTCCGTTGATTTTAAACTGAACAAAAAGCCTCAAATCAAGCCGGGATATGGAGCAATTAAAGCCGAATTGGATGACTTAGACATCCGCGATGCAACGATTGCACATATAGCTGAAGTAGTGAAAAAGATTCGGCTTTCAAAACTGCCCGACCCCGCCATTTTGGGTAATGCAGGCAGTTTTTTCAAAAACCCGATTGTAGAAAAATCAGTTTTTGAAGCCATAAAAAACGCATATCCGGATATGGTCGCTTATGCCGATACAAATGAACGCATGAAAATTGCGGCAGGATGGTTGATTGACAAAGCCGGCTGGAAAGGAAGACGAATTGGCGATGCGGGAGTCCATACAAAGCAGGCATTGGTATTGGTAAATTACGGCAAAGCAAGCGGGCGCGACATATACAATCTGGCAATGGAAATAAAAGCAGATATAACAGCAAAGTTCGGTATCGTACTAGAAGCTGAAGTTAATTTTATTTGATTTTTTAACATATTTTAACAATTGCCGGTGATGTAGCTGGAGTTTTTTTTGTATTTTGCAATCGCATTTTGTTTTGCTTTAATAAATTTATAAAAAACCATTTTAAAACATTAAAACTATGAAAAAACATGTGAGATTAATTGTATTAGGTATTACGCTTGTTTCAGGAATATTTATTGGAATAAAAGCATTTTCATCGATAGTTGTTCCAGCATATGGATGTAAATATACTGGTAACAAATCTGATTATTGTGTGTTTGGAGAAATGAGGATAACCAATTGCTGTAATACCCTTGATAAAACTACATGTGGAATTAATATTGCCCCACCTGTATCCAATGAATAAGAGCTTAATTTTTTTAATGGAAAGTGATTAGGCTTAATTACGCAAGAAAGCCTAATCATCTTTCTTAATCTAAGAATTTAGTATTTAATTCTATTTAAACCAAACATTATAATGGGAAGTATTATTGAATCATTTTTATTCCTTTCTTTGCTTTTGTCTTTTGGCACTTGTGGTCACAACAAACAATCCCAAACAGCTGTGAATGCTTCTATAGTTAAGAATTTTTCAGTATCCGAAACACTTGAAGAGGAAGTGTTTATCAGATTTGATACGATTAGCCCTGATGGGCTATTGTTATATCAAGACTCTATATTATTTGTCAAAAACAGAGAGAATAGTTCCAGTCACCATTTTACATCCATAAACCTGAATACAAGTAAAGTTATTACTCACCACATTGAAACAGGTTATAAATTCGGGCAATCCATTGGCTTTTTGTCCTATGGTATTACGCTTTCAAATTTATGGGTATTTGATCTAAACAAACAAAAAATAATTCTATCTCCATTCTTTCAACCCGAAAAAAAACTTATAGATATCAAAGAATTAGAATTTCCTGTATTTTACTACTCTATTCAGGTGGTTAGCGACTCTACGATCATTGGCAGTGGCAATTACGAATCTGATTATAAGCTGAGCAGATTAAAGCTTACAACAGCTGAAGATATTGATGAGTTAATTCCATATGCTAAAAGCGGCTCCAAAAAGCTAAGCCGAGAAGACAAAATGGCTAATGAAAGTTTTCTTTCTTTGAAGCCATCAGCCGATAAATGCGTGCTTGCCGCTCGCTATGCGGATCAAATAGAGATAATTGACTTAGAATCAAGGAAATCGATCATCGTAAAAGGAGCGGAAGGCTTTGAAGCGGATGTTAGTTTTATGAGCGGATATGACGGAACAAAACTATTGGTTCGAAATTCTAAAACTCGCTTTGCCGCACTAAGTGTAAAAACCACCGACAATTATATTTACGTTTTGTTTTCAGGTAGTACAGAACAAGCAAGCCATCCATATTTTGGAAAGAATATTTATGTATACGACTGGAATGGCACAGCCGTAAAACACATAAAACTAAAGGATTATATTGATGATTTTGTCGTAACAAAGGATGATGCGCGAATTTATACATATAATCCTCAAACTAAATCACTTAAAACTGCTAAACTTTAAACAATGAAAGGTGGATTTATTATTGCATTCATTTTCCTAACTTTTTTATTATCGTGCAACCGATATTCTGATGCACCTGATGAGAGCTTTTTGAATCTGCCACACCGAATTGAGATATTCAATCCTTATCTTGACAAAATTCCCGATTCATCCGATCTTTTTAGTGAAAAATCAAAAATATATACTCTTATTAATGCTTCATGCGCAACTTGCATTCCATTTCTTTATGATTTGGATAGCTTTAATCGCGAACTTGATTTACAAAAAAAAGATGCTTATACAATTGCAATATGTCGTTCTGATGATAATTTCCAAATTATTAAATATTTTTTTGAATCTGGGAAAATGAAAAAGATCCAAATTCCTCTTGTGTTGGATCTAGATGATAAGTTTATATCGCTAAATCCAAATTTATTAAATAATGACTTGAATGGATTGCAAATATTAACCAATGAGAATAATAAAATATGGTTTATTGGCAGTATTAAAGAAAACAAAAAACAGTTTCTAAAGCTAATCCCAAACATTGACTAAGTAAGTATAAAATAAATGAAACTCAAGTATTTTTTAATCGTTTCCGTACTATTTTTATCGGGTCTTTTCTGTCGGGCACAGGAGCCCGTATTGTTTCATATTACGTATGAGTTTACTCATGTACGTGATTTGAGCGATAAAGAAAAGCTTTTTACCGACAATATGATTTTATCGGTCGACAAAAACAGCAGTCGTTATATTTCAGAAAAAATGTACGATCAGCTTCAATCAAGAACTGATTCGAAAACACCTGATAATATGCTTATTACAGGAAAGGAATCCGGTCAAAGGACTGTAGTTAGTGGCAGCCCTTTACTCATTGTTGATAATGACAATGTGGTGGTGGATGAGCAGATTTTAAAGGATTTCACCACGAAGAAACTTAGTGTTTGGGGAGCAATGGGTCCCAAGGACTACAAAACCGAAACAACTCTTCCGGAAATTGACTGGCAAATAATGAATGAACATAAGACCATTGGTGATTATAATTGCCAAAAAGCCAGTGGACGTTATGGAGGTCGTACCTATGAAGTTTGGTTCACACAGGATTTGCCATTGCAAGATGGACCTTGGAAGCTGTCGGGCCTGCCCGGACTTATACTTGAGGCAAGAGACAGCCGTAATGAAGTCGCTTTTGTTTTTAAGAAAATTCAAAAGCCTTTCGACGAAATTGAAACAACTTCCTCCTTTTTCAAAAATGAAGATCAAACATTTATTGATACAAAACTTAAAAATTATAACAAAATTAAAATCGCATTTATCACAGACCCGGAGTCTGTATGGTCGGCAGCTTTTCCGGATGCAAAATTGGGTATTATCAATCAGGATAATAAAAGAGCAACCCAATCTACTCGAATAAAAAAGTATAATCCATTGGAAATAAAGTAGGGAAATCCGTCAAATTATCGCCTCAGTTAGTGAATAAAACACTTTTACATATAACTTTTCTTTGCTTTTGGTGCTGCATTCTTGTTTCTCCTCAGCTTGTTTATGCCCAAGGGCAGACTTTTACCGGAACGGTAAGAAACAAAGCCAACGAGGCTCTACCAAATGCGCACGTCAAATTAGTTGATGAAAAAGGAAGTATTATCCACTATGGCATTTCCAATAGTAAAGGTGAGTTTTTTATAAACTTTATTCCACCAAAACTTGATACACCACTTTGGTTAGAGGTCACATATATTGGCTACAAAAATCAGAAAACAAAGCTTATTGATAAGGTATTGGAATATGATTTCTTTCTTGAATATGAAGCCTTTACGCTTCCGGAGATAGAAGTCATAAGTAAACCGCAAATTCATTCATTAGGCGATACCTTACGATACGATGTGGCGAGTTTTACACATCAAGAAGACAGAAGTATTGGCGATGTGTTAAGGCGTATGCCGGGCCTTGAAGTCTCAGTCGACGGAACAATCTATTTCAATGGAAAAAAAATTGAGAATCTATACATCCACGGCGATAACCTGATGGATGGTCGTTACGCTGAGTTGCCAAAAATGATTCGTAAAGAAATGATTGAAAGCGTGGATGTGATTAAAAACTTCCAGCCAATCAAGGTATTACGTAATAAAGTATTGTCAGATAAAGTAGCTGTGAATCTGGTATTAAAAGATGAGAATAAACTAAAAGCAACCTATAAAACGATGGCAGCCGGCGGATTGCCAGCTTTATATGATGCGGCATTTACTCCTATATTGTTAAACAAAAATTTGAAGTTAATCAACTCTGTGATGGCGAATAATGCAGGCACAGATTATCACAGCAGTTTAGCGCAATTAGGAGCAGCAAATCTGCTTGATAATATGAATCAGCAGTCGGAAACAATAGATTTATCACTTGCAACGGTTGGACCACCAAGCTTGCCCCGACAAACTTGGTATACAAATAAATCAGCATTGGCAAACTTCAACAATCTAATCAATGGAAGAAATGGTTTGCAATTCAGACTAAATTTACAAGCTTTTAAGGACAACAACAGCCTTAACTATTTTAATACCGAAGAATATTATGTGAAAAATGATACCATCACATACAATGAACAACAGGAAATACATAGCAATCCTAAAAAATTGAACAGCTCCGCTAACCTTATGATTAACAAGGAACAGTATTATTTCAACAATAACTTTAGAATAAATTTATCCAAAACTGTTGAAAATGGTCTTATAAATCTCAATTCAGCACCATTCACCGAGTCATTAACAAAAGATATTCAAGATTTTTCAAATGATGTCAGCTGGATTCCGGATATCAAAGGCAAGAACATACTCAGCTTCAGATGGTTAGTCAATTATAACAATGATGAACAACAACTTCTCATTAACGATGGACTGAAATACGACTTTAGCGGACAAGAGGCATATTACGATACAATTATACAAAAGACGGAAAGCCCCACCACCTACTCCAATGCATATGTTTCTTACAGCATTCCCACAAAAAAACTGATACAGGAATATAAACTGGGCTATGCTACTCAAATCCAGCAATTCAATTCAGACTTGTTTTTTAAACAAAAAAACTCTTTTGAGCCTATCACAATCGATGCAGGAAACTCGCTGCAATGGAACAAAGAAAATCTGTACCTCAGCAATAAATACTCCTACAGCAGCGGAAATCTGAAATCAGTAGTTCAGCTACCGATTTCTTTTCAGCATATACAATATAAACAGCCTCATTATGAGGAAAATACTGTTAAACAAAAGCTCATTTTTTCGCCATCATTAGATATACGTTATGATATCTCCCAAAAACACAAACTTCAGTTTAATTATAATTACTCGAACCCTTTTAGCCATATAAAAAGCATTTATAAAGGCGCTATCTTAATGAATTACAGACTTATACATTCCAACAATGCAGAGCTGCAAGAAAGGAAAATTCATTCATTAGCCTTTAATTATGGGATGGAAAATCCTGTAAGTATGTTGTTCCTGAATTCGGGGCTAACTTATCATAAAATCAACTCAAACAGTATCTTAGCAAATGAAATCAGCGAAAACACCGTTAAATCAATTTTATTGCCATACGACAACAGCCATGAAAGTGTGCATCTTCATTTAGGCTCAAGCAAATATCTTTACGCATTAAGAAGCAGCATTGCTGTCAAAGCAATGATAGGTTTAAACAAATACGGGCAATTGGTTAATCAAGAATTGTTATCGTTTCAAAATAAAAACGCATTTCTGCAAGCCACCATAAATAAAAAGCTATTTCAGACGGTATCTCTGAATTATAATCCCTCCTTATCATGGCATTTTAACAGTTTAAACGAAACCAGTAAAGCTACCGACCATTTAAATTATCGTGCGCACAATTTTGAGCAAAACCTTAGTTTGGGTACCACATTATTTAAAAGATTGCTTGCAGAGTTAAATGCCAATCACAGTTATACCAACGTATCCGGCAATAAGGCAGTAAAATATTTGTTCATGGATTTCAAACTGCGCTATACCACAGAAAAAACTGGCATTGATTTATCATTCGAGCTAGTGAACTTATTTAATGTGAAGGATCATACCGTATTCACCAATACGTTTAATCAGCTATCGATGAGCAGCTATAACCTACGAGGAAGAATGGCGATAGTACGTATAGAATATCTGTTTTAGCAGGCTTGAAAGTTTCAACTACTTCTTGATCATTGATAAAACCATACTGCTCTTCGGCTATGCCTTTGCTTCACTGTCCATGCCTGAAAATTTCTCAAAATTAAATTCATGAATTAAACAGGTAATAAAAAAATATTGCAATTTCCTGAAAATTTCATGCGTTAATTGCACACTTTTGAGTATTATTGCCATCGAATTCTATAAGAGTTGATACATTTAGAAAGCATTTATATCGTTCTGGTTATTGTCCTATTTATTTTGGCGATATCCGACCTTGTTGTGGGTGTCAGTAATGACGCCGGCAATTTCCTTCAATCTGCTATCGGCTCAAAAGCCGCTCCTTATAAAATTATTGTATTTGTTGCTTCATTGGGTGTGCTTATCGGAGCTACCTTCAGCGGTGGGATGATGGAGATTGCACGAAGTGGAATCATGAATCCCGAGAAATTCTACTTTTCGGAGGTCATGCTCATTTTTCTTGCCGTAATGATTACGGATGTTATTCTCCTCGACACCTTTAACAGCTTAGGGCTTCCTACCTCCACCACTGTTTCCATTGTTTTTGAGTTACTTGGGGCATCCGTAGGTATGGCAATGATGCGCGTATTTCAAAGTGCTCACAAGCTTACCATAGGTGAATTTATTAACTCAGGAAAAGCACTTGCCATCATTGCGGGCATATTGCTTTCGGTGGTGATTGCCTTTAGCATCGGGGCTTTGGTGCAATATATTACACGTGCCATTTTCTCATTCCGATACGAAAAGCGTTTCCGTAAATTCGGAGGGCTATTTGGTGGTATAGCCATTACTACCATCATGTATTTTATCCTTATTAAAGGTGCCAAAGACGCGGTTTTCATTTCCGACGAAGCCTTTGAATGGATTTATGGCAATAGCACGAAGATACTTATTAGCAGTTTTCTAGGCTTTACCATCATATTACACTTACTACATAATCTTTTCAAAGTCAACATCTTAAAGATTATTGTAATGATGGGCACCTTTGCCCTTGCAATGGCGTTTGCAGGCAACGACCTTGTAAACTTTATCGGAGTTCCACTTGCAGGCCTCGATTCGTTGAAAACTTTATTGAACAATCCGGGTGTCGACCCCACCACCTTTACCATGGAATCGCTGCAAGGAGCTGCCACGACCCATCCACTTATTTTATTGGCAGCAGGCTTTGTAATGGTAATTACTTTGTATACCTCACGCAGGACAAAAACCGTGATAAAAACTGCTATCGATCTGGGTCGTCAAGATTCGGGAGAAGAACGCTTTGGCTCCACTCCATTCTCAAGAGGGGTTGTAAGGCTTTCCATCAATGCTTCACGCAAGATAAATCAAATTGTGCCCGACCATATTAAGAAAAGGGTTGCCAAACAGTTTGAACCCATTCCCAGCTCCCGCTTGGATAAGGAGGCGCCTGCTTTTGACCTGCTGCGCGCTTCAGTGAATCTGGTTGTTGCCAGTGTGCTTATCGCCTTGGGAACTTCATTAAAGCTGCCTTTGTCAACAACTTATGTCACTTTTATGGTTGCCATGGGATCGAGTTTGAGTGATGGCGCCTGGGACAGAGAAAGTGCTGTATTCCGCGTAACAGGAGTTTTCTCGGTGGTTGGAGGCTGGTTCTTTACTGCATTTTCAGCTTTTATTTTGGCTTTAGGAGTGGTGATTTTATTTTATTATGCCGGCTTATGGGCTGTAGGAGGCATGGTAATATTGGCTTTCTTCCTGATGGCACGCACACACAGATCATTGCAAAACAGAGAACTGCAACAGCAAGCCCAAGAAAAAGAGTTGGATGAGATAAACACTGAAAATATACTTGAAAGTACCAGCCAAGCAGTGATTGACATCCTAAATCAAGCACAGTTTGAGTATAAAAAAGCAGTGAGTGGATTAGCTACACAAAATATACGGGTACTAAAGAAGACGAGAAACAATATTGAAGATTTATCTCTAAAAGCAAAAGATAAAAAGAAGTCAGTCACCATTATCATCGAAAAGCTGAAAGAAGATGCCTTGGAGTCAGGACATTTTTATGTGCAAACATTGGACTATCTGCGCGAGATATTGCATTGTCTTAATTTCATTATACAACCGGTTTACGAACATGTGGCAAACAACCACAAAGACTTGTCCGATGCGCAAAAGAATGAGCTGAAGGTCTTAGCCAGAAATATGGGAATCTTCTTTACACATATCGCAACCGAAATTGATGAAGGCCGCTTTATCAATCAAGAAAATATTGCAGCAGAACAGCAAAAGATATTGGGAATTGTGGACCTTTTCCGAAAGAATGAAGTAAAACGCATTAAAAATGAAGCCGGAAGTACTCGAAACTCCATATTATTCATGAACTTTTTACAGGAGACAAAGAGTTTACTGCTGTTTGTATTCAATTTATATAAAGCCCAGCGCGACTTTTTTAACTTCCACGAAGAAAAAAAGAATAAATAAAGGAGTCATTTTTGAATTTTTCTTTACATTTTTAAATCTGGCATTACTTTCGTTTTTCGTCCTTTTTCTTGATAAAAAGGACGGGAAAATCAAGTATGCACATCGTTCCATAGGAACACAACCTTTGTAAAAACTGTTGCAGCAAGTTTTTACCTTGTCCTGTAGGAACAAAACACCCTTTCAGCGACAATTCACGCGCAAAACATATAGCTCTGTTCGTCCTTTTTCTTGATAAAAAGGACGCAAAAATCAAGCATGAATAAACGGCCT
>CAZDWA010000066.1:0-12519 GCA_964509065.1 uncultured Lentimicrobiaceae bacterium | reverse complement strand
CACTTCACACTCCCACTTTTTAATACCAAACACTTCCGGCGGAACATTTATTTTCATGTCTTCGCGCACCTTCACCTGACAGCTTAAGCGCCAGTTATCTTGCTGTTCTTTCCTCGAAAAGTATCCTTTTTCTGTTGGGAGAATAGTTCCTCCTCCATCAACCACTTGGCATTTACACATTGCGCAAGTACCACCGCCTCCACAAGCTGAAGGTAAATAAATCTTATTATTTGAAAGTGTAGAAAGCAGTGATGAGCCGGGCTCTACTTCGAGCTCTTTTTCATCATTGATGGTAATTTTTATTTTTCCTTGCGGAACAAGTTTGCTGCGTGCAAATAGTAGCAGTCCTACCAAGAGTAAGATTGTTACGAGAAAGAAAACTATACTTATCAGAACGACTGTTCCTATTCCTGTCAATTGCAGTATCATTGTCTTACGTGATTATATTAAACATTCAGTTATAATTTAATACCCAGGAAGCTCATAAAGGCAATTCCCATGAGGCCTGTAATAATAAAGGTTATCCCCAGACCACGCAAGGGTGCCGGGACCTTTGAATAGCGTATCTTCTCTCTAATGGCAGCAATCGCAACTATAGCAAGGAACCAGCCAATTCCGGAACCCAAGCCAAAAGCAGTTGCTTCACCCACGTTTTGGTAATCTCTTTCTTGCATAAATAGCGATCCTCCCAAGATTGCACAGTTTACTGCAATAAGGGGTAAGAAGATACCCAATGAAGAATATAGGGCGGGACTAAACTTTTCTATCACCATCTCTACCAGTTGAACAAGAGATGCAATGATAGCAATAAACAAAATAAAGCTCAAGAAGCTGAGGTCCACATCGGCAAAGCCTTTATCCAGCCAGACCAAGGCTCCGGGTCTCAGTATATATTTGTCGAGCATATAATCCAATGGAACTGTGATGGCTAATACAAAAACTACCGCAATTCCAAGTCCTGCCGAGGTTTGAACGGTTTTTGACACTGCCAGGTATGAGCACATACCAAGGAAGTAGGCAAAAACCATGTTATCAACAAAAATCGACTTAACGAATATATTAAAAAACTCTTGCATAGTAATCTAGTTTAAATATGTTATTAGTCTTCAATCAGTTCTGGATTTTGACTGCGCTGTATCCAAATAATAATTCCCACTATAATCAATGCCATGGGAGGTAAAATCATAAATCCGTTATTTACATAACCAAAGTCATAAAAAGCATTTGGTATTACGGAATAACCCCAAACGGTACCTGAACCAAACAGTTCCCTTACGAAGCCTAAAATTATCAATATAACACCGTATCCTAATCCATTTCCAAAGCCATCAAGAAAAGAGGGCCATGGTTTGTTACTCATGGCAAATGCTTCAAGGCGTCCCATGAGGATACAGTTTGTAATAATAAGTCCAACGAATACAGACAATTGTTTACTTACGTCATAAACAAATGCTTTCAGCACTTGGTCAACCAAAATAACCAGGGTAGCAATTACAACAAGTTGAACAATAATTCGAATTCGAGGTGGGATACTGTTACGCATGAATGATATAATCAGGTTTGCAAACATGGTAACAACAGTAACGGAAACGGCCATCACAAATGCCGGTTTCAGTTTTGCGGTTACTGCCAAGGCGGAACAAATTCCGAGCACTTGAACCGTAATCGGGTTATCAAGGCTAAGCGGATTTGTAATTAATTTTCGGTTTTTTGCCGAGAACAACGGTTCTTTTTCCTGTTTTACACTCATGGCTTAATTTTGTTTTTTGAAATAAGGTTCATAACTTTCTAACACATTCCGTAGCATGTCGCCTACTCCGTTACTAGTAATCGTTCCACCGGATATTGCATCCACATTATGGCGTTGCAAGTCGGCCGGCAGGCTTGCTACTCCGCTTTTTATCACTTGTATGGAAGTGAATTTACCGGTATCATCAAAAATCATTTTTCCGGGAAACTGATCTTCAAAAATCGGGGTTTCAATTTCGGCTCCTAATCCGGGTGTTTCGGATTTATGTCCGAATTTCACACCTACCACGGTTTTAAAATCATCTTTTAGCGCTACATTTCCCCATACCGGACCCCACAAACCTGCTCCTCGAAGCGGTACGATATATATTTTTTTCTGGTCTCTCTCCATAATATATATTGGGAGTTGAAAAGGATTGCCTTGACCTTTATTATACAATTGTTCTTTCAAGTCAATTTTAAACGCAAGTGAATTTTCTTTTACATCATCAGTATAATCTTCCACCACATTACCTTCTTGATCGATCACAACCATATTGGTAACATTTTCGTTAAACATTTCAATTGCGTTTGAAGCGTTCACTCCTTTAAAGCCGGCTGCACTCAGTATACTCTGCATCTGGTCGACGGCTTCATTACGGTCTTGCATCGGCTTTAGTAACATGGCTGCAGACGACAATAATGCTGCAACGATAATCACCATAATGGCCGCATATTTTATTATATATGAATTACTATACATGATTAATAGTTTTTCTTGTTCAAATTATGATAGAGCTGTTTTGGCTCGTTTTAATCGTTTTTTGATATTGTTTTGCACTACCATATGGTCGATTAGGGGTGCAAATACGTTCATCAACAAAATAGCGAGCATCATTCCTTCGGGATATGCGGGGTTAAACACGCGTATGAGCACCGCCAAGAAGCCTATCAGTAGGCCATAAAATATTTTCCCTTTTCCGGTTTGAGAAGCAGTAACAGGGTCGGTAGCCATAAAAACAGTTCCAAACGCAAAGCCTCCCATCAGCAGGTGCTGATAAGCAGGAATATTCATATAATCGTTTGCACCCCAAAGGTTGAATAGCCAACCCATTATCAATCCGCCACCAACTACTGACAGCATGATACGCAAGCTTCCAATACCGGTAACAACCAATACCAGTGCACCTATTAATATTGCCAAGGTGGATGTTTCGCCAATACTGCCGGGGATGGTTCCTAAAAACATCGACCAGTCGGTGGGCAGTTTATCCACATCATTAACAAGTAAATGTCCGAGAGGTGTGGCACCCGAGAAAGCATCAGCTTTTTCGGCTATCCAAATTTTATCTCCCGACATTTCGCTTGGGTAGGCAAAAAACATAAAGGCGCGTGCTGTTAGCGCAGGGTTTAAGATATTCATTCCTGTTCCGCCAAATACTTCTTTTCCGATAATCACGGCAAAAGCTGTAGCAAGTGCCACCATCCACAACGGCACATCCGGTGGTAGAACCAAAGGAATTAGAATACCCGAAACAAGGAAGCCTTCATTCACTTCGTGCCCACGCATTTGGGCAAATACAAACTCAATTCCAAGCCCTACGACATAAGATACAATAATGATTGGCAATACCTTCATCAGACCGTAACCAAACATAGGCCAAAAGTCATAGCCCATGTTATGAGATACAAAGTGCTGGTAGCCTACGTTCCAAATTCCAAATAAGAGCGCAGGTATTACGGCAATAATAACTACCGTCATTGTACGCTTCATATCGATGGCATCTCGTATGTGCGCTCCACTGGAAGTAACCGTGTTCGGGACAAACAAAAAGGTTTCAAATGCATCAAAAGTTGAATGCAATTTTTCAAAACGTCCTCCTTTTGAAAAATGTGGTTTTTGTTTGTCAAGAAAATCTCTTAAAACTTTCATTGCTTATATTACATTGTATTAATTAACTCATTTCCTTACGCATCAGATCCAATCCTTTACGAACAGTTGCCTGAATGTCGGTTTTGGATGTATCAATTACTTCACAAAGGGCAAAGTCTTCTTCATCCACTTCATAAATTCCGAGGTTTTCCATCAGGTCAATATCCTCGATAAGAATAGCCTTAATAAGCTGTAAAGGATAAATATCGAATGGGAAAACTTTCTCGAATTGTCCGGTCATCACATAGGCTCTTTCACCGCTACGCACATTGGTATCCAAGCGATACTTTCTGTTTTTAAAGAGGAATGCAGGGAAGCTTCGTGACAGGCTGAATTTTTTAAGCCCGGGTAATGCCCAGCCTAAAAACTCATAATAATCTCCTTCGGGTATCACAGTGAGCTGCGTATGATAAAAACTCATAAAACCATCAAGCTCAACCTTTGTTCCGGTAAGTACGTTACCACTGATATAGCGTTTATTGACATCAGTAGTATTGTTTTTCACCAAGGATTCGATATTGACTCCAACTTTCGTTTTTACATAAAGGCGTTCATTTAACTCGGAGCCAGTAAGTGCCAACACGCGTGTTGAATCGTAAAAGCCTTTATTAAATAAGCGACCGATTGTCAGCACGTCTTGGGGATATAGATACCAAACGATATCACCTTTATTTATAGGGTCAAGTCTGCTAATCTGTACCCCAACATTTCCGGTGGGATGGGGACCCGAGAATTGATTCAGCTGCACCCCTTTGGCATTTGTAAACACTTTTGAATGGGCTGTATCAGCTTCCATGTTCAAATGTATTTTCCCTTCCGTCAGTTTTGCCAAGGCATCAATGCCGGTTTGAAAATCATCGCCATTTCCATTTATGATAAAATCATTGTCAGGAGCTAATGGAGAAGTATCAAATGTAGAGATAAATATTGCTTTAGGCTTGTCAGCAGGATTGGCAATAACCGAATAGGGACGTTGTCTGATAAATGCCCAAACTCCGCTTTGCAGCAGTTTTTCAATAATAGCCTCAGCTTTCAGTGATTTTGGATCTGCTTTTCCGAAATCAATTGCATCATTTTGATTGTCTGCAGTAATTTTAACCTCGAGCAACAAGCGCTTTGCACCGCGTTTAATTTCTTTTACAGTACCGCTTACCGGTGATGTAAATATAAGGTCTTCACGGTTTTTATCCATAAAAAGAGGGCTGCCTGCCTTTACGGCATCACCTTCTTTTACCAGCATTCGAGGTATTACTCCAATGAAATCTGTTGGTTTGATGGCATATTGATCTGTCGAAAGTTCCTTAATGTTTTTTTCGGCCTCGCCTATCAGCTTGATATTTAAGCCTTTCTTGATTTTAATAACGTTTGACATATCTACCTTGATAAATATTTAAATATTATGCAAAGAAACAAATTTAGTTTTGACTTCAAAATCAAATTACAAAAAAATTATTCTACCTAATGATTATTTAAAATCACACTTAAAATTGATTTACATCAATCTTGTCAAAATGTTTGCCGGGTAAAATTAATGAATTGATTGGAATTACAAGGAATTTTGTAATTTGGCTTATTGTTTTATCGAATTAAACATCATGAAAACAGCATTTATTTTTCTTTTTTCAGGCTTGTTACTGCTTGGACAAACCTTGTTTGCAAACGATTATCCATTTGACTTTGTAGACAAAGTTTATCAGGAAAACGTTCAAAGTGTGCAATTATATCCTGAAAAGGAAGCCTTGCAGTATCCGATTCTTATGCTCAATGACTCAAAATCGTTGATACTGAAATTTGATGTGTTGGGTGATATGGCCTACATTTACCATTATACGCTCATTCATTGCACACATGATTGGCAAGCTTCCCAACTAAAGCCCATAGAGTATTTGGAGGGTTATGAAGATGATCGAATAAACGATTTTAGGTTTTCGCTCAACACCCTTACGCCTTATGTGCATCACGAGCTGAAGTTTCCTTCAGCTGGTATGCGTCCAAAACTGTCGGGAAATTACTTATTGGTGGTATATGATGAAGACTTAAGTGCAGAAAACATTTTACTCACACGTCGCTTCATGGTTGTTGACCCGAAGATTCGTATTGGGGCTTCCATTCCCCAGCATCCACGTAATCCTTCCAACTCATATATTGCTCAACAAGTTGATGTTGAGGTACATGCACACGGATTCTTTGCAGGGAAGCCGCAGCAATCATTTCAGCTGACTATACTGCAAAACAACCGCTGGGATAATGCCAAAATAGGTATTGCACCAAGTCATGTGTATAATGACAAACTCACTTATGAGTATGATAATGAGACGGTATTTGAAGCTGCAAACCAATGGCGTAATTTTGATATAAAAAGCTTTAAATATCAGTCGGAGCGGATTGAAAAAATATTTGTTGAGCCTGATTATTATACCGTTCGTTTATGGAAAGATGAACGCAGGCATCGAAAGGCATACCATTCGGAGCAAGATTTGTTTGGAAGGAAATATATTCAAGCACGGCATGACCAAGAAACGGATATTGAAGGCGATTATGCATGGGTTGAGTTCTTTTTAAGCTATGATGTCCCGTTGACACATGGCGAAATGTATGTCATCGGTGGGCTAAATGACGGCTTGTTAAATCAGAACAACAAAATGAATTATAATCATGCATTAAGGGGCTATCAGCTATCCATGTTTTTGAAGCAAGGCTATTATAATTATATGTATGCCATTCAAGAGCCGGGTGAGCTAGGTGCTTCCACAGAGCTTACCGAAGGCAATCATTGGGATACCTTAAACGAGTATTTAATACTTTTCTATTATAATCAACCCGGCACAGTTTACGATCAGCTTATCGGAAGCAGTTTGATTTTATCACATTAAAATATCTTATTGAGTTTTACCGTTAGTTCAATGAAACAATAAAATCAGTTTTAGCCCTGAAGCATAACGCATGTCCGAATACACTACCTTTTTTGCCGATATACTATTGCCTGTACCCGTAGCCGGTCTTTTCAGCTATCGAATCCCCAAACAGCTTGAAGATCAGATTGCTATTGGGCAACGTGTAATTGTTCAGTTTGGTTCGAAAAAGATATATGCAGGTTTGGTTTACGAAATTCATGAACGCGTACCTGCTTATAAAACAGTAAAGTATATCTTGGATGTGTTAGATGAACGCCCTATTCTTGACATACGTCATTTAGATTTTTGGATGTGGATTCATCGCTATTATATGGCGCATCCGGGCGATGTGATGGCTGCAGCTTTGCCTTCGGCTTTAAAATTATCCAGCAATTCAACCATTGTTTTGCATCCGGGCTTCCAGCTAGATATTCATACACTTAGCGATTATGAATTTTTAATTACGGAGGCATTGGAAATTCAATCTAAGTTATCTATTGATGAGGTAAGTAAGATTCTCGGATTCAGCAAGGTGATGCCGCTTATTAAAAGCATGATTGAAAAGGATTATATCCTTATGGAGGAAAGCCTTGAAGAGCAATATAAGCCGAAAAAGGAACGTGTGGCAATTCTAAGCGAAAGCTTTCAAAACGAAGAAAAACTCGCTGAACTAATGAATCAATTAGCCAAAAGAGCCCCAAAACAAATGGAACTTTTAATGGTTTATTTAGCTGAAACACAATTCCCTCACAAGCCTGCTCGTGAAGTTTCAAGCAGCATCTTATTGGAGCGTGCCCAAACAGGAAGCACCCAGCTCAAAGCCCTGGAAACAAAGGGAGTGTTTCATATCACCCAGAAAATTGTAAGCCGACTGCCTTTATATGAGGCTACAAAAAGCCCGGACGATATTGTACTGACACCTCATCAGCAAGCAGGTTTTGATGCCATAAACACCGAATTTGAAACACATAATATTGTACTGCTTCACGGCATCACATCAAGTGGAAAAACAGAATTGTATATCAAACATATACAAGAAGCAGTACAGAAAGGGCAACAAGTATTATATCTTTTACCTGAAATCGCTTTAACATCCCAAATTATTGAGCGGTTGAAATTATATTTCGGTAAATCAATAGGGGTTTACCATTCACGCTATAACGCCAACGAAAAGGTTGAAGTATGGAATAGTGTGTTAAAAGGCGATGAAGATTCATATCAAATAATACTTGGACCACGTTCGGCACTGTTTTTGCCCTTTTCTAATTTAGGACTTATTATTGTGGATGAAGAGCATGATTCATCTTACAAGCAAGTTGATCCGGCTCCAAGGTATCATGCGCGGGACGCAGCCCTCATGCTGGCTGCTTCATTTAATGCAAAGGTAATATTGGGTTCGGCAACACCTTCTTTTGAAAGCTTTTTTAATGCAAGGGCAGGAAGATACGGATATGTCACCCTTACTGAACGCTATGGAAATATTGAGCTTCCTGAAATTCAAATTGTCAACTTACGCGAAGAAACCCGACGAAAAACCATCAAATCGCATTTCAGCTCTCCCCTGCTTACTGCCTTGAAGCAGGCAAAAGCCAATAAGGAACAAAGTATTTTGTTTCAAAACAGAAGAGGTTTTTCTTTACGTGTAGAATGTGAAATGTGCAATTGGATTCCGCAATGCAAAAACTGCGATGTGAGCTTAATTTATCACAAGCATCAAAATATGCTTCGCTGTCATTATTGCGGGTATGCGAATCCAATCCCAAGTCAGTGCCCGGATTGCAGCAGTACTTCGATTAAGATGCACGGCTTTGGTACTGAAAAGATTGAAGAGGAATTGGGAATTATCATCGATGAAATACAAATTGACCGCTTAGATTTAGATACCACTCGAAAAAAGCACAGCTTCCAGCAGATTTTAGAGAATTTTGGCAGCGGCAAAACAGATGTACTCGTTGGCACTCAGATGGTTACCAAAGGCCTGGATTTTGACAATGTGAAGATTGTAGGTATTATGAATGCCGACAATATGCTATCCTACCCCGACTTTCGTGCTTTTGAACGAAGCTATCAGCTCATGGCGCAAGTCAGCGGTCGTGCAGGTCGAAAAAACAAACGCGGGAAAGTCTTAATTCAAACATATCAGCCGGGGCATGAATTGTTTCGATATGTAGTTGAGAACAGCTACGAAGCATTTTATGAGCAGCAAATGTACATACGGGAACGCTTCAAGTATCCTCCTTTTTACAGGCTTATCGAAATTAAATTGTTACATCGCGACCATCACCTACTAAATAAAGCGGCGTATGAATTAGGAGTTAACCTTCGACAAGTATTTCAGAAGCAACTACTTGGACCGGAGTATCCAATGGTTTCACGTATTAAAAACCAGTATATTAAACAGTTTTTGTTGAAGTTTCCACGAACGCAATCCACGCAAGAAGTTAAAAGCCGATTACACGATAGAATCGAGCTTTATCGACAAAATAAAGAGTTTAATGCGGTTCGTATTATTCTTAATGTGGATCCGCAATAAAAAGCTTAGCAGCTTGAAATATCAATCATAAAGCTTCAATTCCTTTTTTTTGTAATTGATAACTGCCTTATAGCCTTTCAATATATCGCCTCCCAAGACTCCCTGAAAAAGTGGAAGTTCCAGCATGCTATACGATTGATGAACATATTGTAAATCAATGATAACTGCCTGATAATCTTGAATAATCAAATCACCAAACTGAAGTTTATTGATGGTAGTTACTTGACTGGGCATTGTATTTGTTCCCAAACCGGTAGATAATTGTTCATTCTTTTCCAAAACCGGTTTTTCAATATAATCCATAATGCTGTTCACATCAAGTACCGTACGCGAGGCGCCGGTATCCACTAAAAACATTGCCTTCTTATCATTAATATATCCCTCCACCATTAGGTGAAAACCATCTTCTTCGATGGGAATAATAGCAAGAGGGATAGTATGAACAGGCATAAAATAAAATTTAAAAGTTCGGTTTTATGGCATATTTTTGATAAAACTGATCGATAATTTCTACTGCTTCTTCAGCAGTATCCACGAGGCTGAAAATATTTAAGTCTTCGGGGCTGATATTTTGCTCTTCCAAAACAGTGTCTTTTATCCAATCGATCAAGCCTCCCCAATACTTTTTACCTACCAAGACTATTGGGAAGCGCACCAATTTTTGAGTTTGCACCAAGGTAAGTGCCTCAAAAAGCTCATCTAAGGTTCCAAATCCTCCGGGCAAAATAATATATCCTTGTGAGTAGCGCATAAACATCACTTTACGCACAAAAAAGTATTGGTATTCAATATATTTATCCGGATCGATGAATGGATTAGGTTCTTGCTCAAAGGGCAATTGAATATTCACACCTACGGATTTCCCTCCGGCAAAATGTGCGCCTTTATTTCCGGCTTCCATAATTCCCGGACCTCCGCCGGTAATGATTCCGAAGCCTTTTTTTGTAAGTAAATATGCTATTTCTTCTGTCAGTCGATAATATGTATGTTTTGGAGCTGTTCTGGCCGAGCCAAATATTGCCACACATGGTCCAATTCGTGCCAGCTTTTCAAAACCATCCACAAACTCTGACATAATTTTAAAGACAGACCATGAGTCATGACTTTTAATATCGTTCCATGTTTTAGGTTTAAATGCCCTACGTATCAGTTTTTCTTCTTTCTTATTCATATAAAACGCATTTTTATTTTTGCCGTGAAATTATTGTTTTAAACATTAAACGGGCAAAGTTAAAATTTGTTCGTTAACATTCCTAAAATTACAAGCTATACAAATTCCTTCGAAATGATTAATAGGAAAAAAGGCTGTTCCCTTAATTTCGGATCAGCCTTTTTCCAATTATTGTGTCAAAAAGATTTTAGTCATTTTGTGCTGCCAAGAAGCGTTCAGCTTCCAGTGCTGCCATACAGCCTGTTCCGGCAGCGGTAACTGCCTGACGAAATACATTGTCCTGCACATCGCCGCATGCATAAATACCGGGTATATTTGTAGCAGTGGAGTCCGGCTTAGTTTTAATATAGCCCACCTCATCCATATCCAGCACACCTTCAAAAAGTTCGCTATTTGGCTTATGTCCGATTGCCAAGAAGAAACCGTCAATATCAATTACTTTTTCTTCGTTGGTTTTATTATTTATCAGGCGTGCAGTTTTCAAAGTCTTCATAAATCCTGATTCTTCACCTTGAAGTTCAAGGGTTTCATGGTTCCACAGCACTTCTATATTAGGCGTATTGAACACCCTGTTTTGCATGGCTTTTGATGCACGAAGCTCATCACGACGAACAATCATATACACCTTATTACACAGTTTTGCCAAATAGGTTGCTTCTTCAGCTGCGGTATCTCCACCACCCACTACAGCCACATTTTTTCCTTTATAGAAAAAGCCGTCACAAGTGGCACAAGCCGAAACACCACCACCTTTAAACTTTTCTTCAGACTCAAGGCCTAAATACTTGGCAGTGGCACCCGTTGAAATAATCAGGGTTTCAGCCAACAACTCAGCTCCATCGTCGGCAGTTACTTTGAAGGGTCTGCTGCTTGTATCAACGGAAGTTACAACACCCCAACGCACATCCGTGCCAAAGCGTTCCGCTTGCGATTTAAGGTCTTCCATCATTTCTGTTCCGGTAATTCCGGCAGGATATCCGGGGAAATTCTCCACTTCGGTTGTGGTGGTCAGCTGACCTCCGGGCTGCATGCCTTGATACATTACAGGTTTTAAATCCGCACGAGCAGCATAAATAGCCGCAGTGTAACCGGCAGGACCCGAGCCGATAATCAAACACTCAACTTTTTCAATATTTTTATCCATAGTACTTTAAGGTTTGTTTCAGTATCATCGAAAATGATGCCACAATGTATTTTTTGTTAAATATTTCTTTTAGCGTGCAAATTTCGCAAAATTTATGACATTATGACATAATATAGCGTATCAGACGATGTAAATATTAAAATGAACGCACATAAATTCCTCAAAAAAAGATTTTATTTTGAAAGTATTGCTTCAAGTCATCATCTTTTTATATATTTGCAGCGCAATTTTGCAATCGGGGCGTGGTGCAGTTGGCTAGCATTCTTGCATGGGGTGCAAGCGGTCGCCCGTTCGAGTCGGGCCGCTCCGACAATAAAGCGTTCAATAGTAAAGTGTTGAGCGCTTTTTTTGTTGAAACAATTTGCCCCTCCAACAACTAATTTTGCGTGTTTCACAAAAAAATTGTTTCTTTTTATTATCTCCAATCAATCTTATTATTTCAGTGAAAAGCCGGGCTGTTGCTCCTTACTGAGCTAAGTCCTTATGTGACAACTCCACATAATTATATGAATTTGCCTCTTGCACAAAATAATCCAAATAAATTATATTGTTGAGTTTAAGCTATTTACGACTTGATAGCTCCGTCAAATTCAAATACTATTGGTTTTTGCTTACTTTTGCCAATTCAAAAATAAATTAAGGATTTATGTGGAATATAATATGGATTGCACTTGCTTTATTCTTTTTCTATTTCATTTTTAAAGGAGTAAGGCAATACAAAAAGATGTCAAGTTTTACCGCCGAGCAAGAAAGCGCTAAACTAATTACGCTAACGGATGCCAATTTCGCTTCACATATTAAGAAAGGCGTGATTTTGGTTGATTTTTGGGCTGCATGGTGTACCCCCTGCCGCATGATTGCGCCAATTGTAAGCGAACTAGCCGATAGCTTCGACGGTAGAGCCAAGATAGGCAAGCTAAATGTGGATGAAAATCAAGCTACTGCAGGGAAATATGGAATACGGTCCATTCCAAGCTTATTGATTTTTAAAAATGGTGAAATAGTAGAACAAATTATTGGCATAAAACCTATCGGATTTTTTGAAAAAGCCATTGAAAAGCATTTATCCTGTTTAATTCACAAACCTACAATTTTCTTTCTAATCATCCCATTTTC
>CAZDWA010000065.1:0-12590 GCA_964509065.1 uncultured Lentimicrobiaceae bacterium | reverse complement strand
CTCTACGCGTCCGTTTGCATCATAATCTTGACGTGCATCAACGATTACTTCACCGCCTAAAGCAGCTTTGCTGTCGCGTGATGTTTTCAATGCTACCAATTCCAATACGCCGGGTTGACCGGGAGTAGTACCTCTGGGTTTTACTGTCCAAACCAGCTTCATATTTCGTGGGAAGATACTTTCAACTCTACGGAGCATATTGTTTACGCGAGCAGTGTCTTTAACAAGGGCACTACCTACACGTGCAGAGTTGGCGGGGAAGAATCTGCCTTGCTCGTCTTGGACATAAGAAGGCATCAGATATGCATAGAGTGGATTGTTCTTTGCATATTCTTCAAAGCTTTGATCTTCAGCTGTTTCATCTGCATCTAACTGATCGAGCAAGCTGCTTTCTTCTTCACCTACTAAGGCTTCCAATGAATCGGCAACAGCTTCGGTTAAATCTTCAATTGTTTCGGTTATTTCTTCGATTACTTCGGTAACCTCTTCTTCAAGTCCTTCGATAATCTCATCTTCTTCAACTGCTGCTTCTTCGGTTAGGCCTGTGGAAGAATTTTGCTCTGCAAGGCGTTCGTTTGCTTGTTCGAAATAGGTATATACCTCTGAGAAGTTATAGGTTTCCCAAAATTCGAGTTGTGCAGTACCTTGTAACAGTTTACGTACGCGCTTGGGGTCTTTAATTCCGGGCAGCTCTATCAAGATTCTTCCGGAAGTGGCCAGCTTTTGGATATTTGGCTGGGTAACACCAAAACGGTCAATACGTGTACGCAAAATCTGGAAGGAGCGGTCAATGGCAGCTTCAGCTTCTTTACGAATTACAGCCAATACTTCAGCATTTGTTGAATTGGTTGTAATACCTTTGTCTTTGAATTCAAACAAAAAGATGGAAGCCAAACGTGCATTTGGATCTGCTTGTTCAAAAGCTTCACCAAAAAGGGTTACAAAGTCTTTTTGACTGCTTCTTTGATTGATGACTGCCTGTTCCATTGCTTGAACGAAAACAGGATCTTGACTGTTGCCTGAAAGGGCTTGAATAATATCTTGGACAGATACTTCCAGTACGACGTTCATCCCACCTTTGAGGTCGAGACCCAAGTTGATTTCACGCTCTTTGGCTTTACGATAGGTGTATTTATCAATTAAAAGATTATACACAATCTCGTTATCCATGGAATCGAGATAATAGGTTTCCCTTGCTTCAACGATTGAGTCATAAAGGTATTTATTCAGCAATTCGTCACCCTTTGCAAGTTCTTCGGCAAGATTGGCAGATATTTCACTCGTAGCATATTTTTTAGCTTTACGCTCCACACGTCCTGATACAAATGTGAACGAAAGCTGGTAAAGTGAAACAATTGCCAGTGCAATTGCGAAGACTTTAATAGCTCCTTTGTTTTGCATTTCTAAATGTGATTAGATTATTAGATTAACTATTCTTTGTTACAATTTTTTTTTGAGGGTGCAAAATTAGAATAATATTTGACAACAAGCAATATTTCAGGCATTAATTGAATAATCATACGAATTTATGCCCAAATTGCCTGAGTTTTGTCTATTTACATCTTTGTTTTGTTAGCTTATACCTCAAAAAATTAGTGCTGTTCGACATGAATTTTAGCATTTAATATTGCTAACGCAGTAAAATGGTCGTGCCTTCCGGAAGCTCAATATTTTCTTCCAAATGGTTGATTTTATACAAGCGTTTTAGCCTTATTCCATAAAGTTGACTTACTGTATGTAAATTTTCTCCTTCCTGCAAAATATGTAATTTATGGCTTTTTGATTTCCTCCTTTTCTTTTCCAAATACACAATTTGATTTTGTGACAGCTCTTCTTTCTTTGAAAATTCATTGTATTTAACAATTTGCCAACTGTAGATATTAAATTCGGCAGCCAAGGCTCCGATATTATCCTCTTCGCGGGCAAAGATTAATTTTCTGCCGTTATTTTGGTGTACAAAACGCCCGGAATCTGATTTTGCCACTACCTCAAAGCTGGAAACATTTATCGGAATAAACTCAAAATCTTCTTCTATAACCACTATCTGTGGCTTTTGGCTGCCATGATATTCCAAATCATACGAATGAAGATTATTTCGTTCTATAAGTGAAATTAGCAGCTCCGGATAGCGTGGGTTTGTGGCATAACCGGCTTTGCTTAAACCGCGAGCCCAGGCTTTGTAGTCCATGATATCCAAATCGAATAAAAATGCATAACGTGCACGCTCGGTAAGAAATAGTGAATGGTCGTGAAATGATTGTTCAGGGTTTTTATACTTTCGAAAACATTCATTTTTTTCGTCATCATCCATATATATTGTTTTCCCTGTCCAGCCTTTATGGCATTTGATGCCAAAATGATTATTGCCTTCTTTGGCTAAACGTGAATTGCCGCTGCCCGATTCTAACAATCCTTGTGCCAGTGTGATAGATGCCGGAATTTTATATTCTTTCATCTTCGAAATGGCAATATCTTTATAGCGGGCTATATATTCATCTGCCGTAATCCTCGTTTGTGAAAAAAGAAAATGAGGGCTTAATTGAGTTAACAAAAGAAGTATGAAAATATAAACGGTTTTTCTCATTAGGATACTAGATTATGAAAATTTAGCAGGCTCAAGACTACTCCTTTAATATACGGCTCACAAAATGTTTAATGTCATAATCTTGCTTGAACACCTTATACAGCTCAGCCATTAGGGGATAGTTTGTGTCGGGCTCACAACAAGCCGTCAACAATTCGTAAAATACATTTACGGCTATCCGTCCTTCAAGCACAACTTTATCCGATATACCTTGGGTGAAAAAACCTTTTCCAATTAATAATCCTAAGGTGCGATTGCGACTTAAATCATTCAAGGCTGTAAGCGAAAAATCGCCAAATCCGCAATAATTGAAAATAGTTTCTTCCCGACCTCCAAAAAAGCTAATCAAGCTGCGCATTTCATTGATTGACTTTGATAAAACCAGCGAACGAAGGTTGGATGAGTCGAAGTTAGCATCGACTATACCTATTAAGATTGCATAAATATTTTTTAAAATGCTGGCATATTCCACTCCAATCAAATCATCGGTAAAATCAAGATAAATACTGCTGTTGCTAAAAAGCTGTTTAAAGCTTTCAAAACAGTTGTTTTCACTTGCTGAAATAGTAAAAGCCGTTGGCTGCCCATAAATGATTTCTCGTGCAAATGAAGGTCCTTTCATTACAGCTATTATGTTGGGCAATAGCTTGTTAAGTGTTTCAGGGATAAGGCTGTTTGCTCTACCGAAACCTTTAGCCAGATTCACTAAAAGCGCATCGGCAGGAATTAGCTCCCGATTAGCTTCAAGATAATCTACAACAGCAGTAGAAGGTAATGCCAGGAAAATGATATCGGCTTCAGCTATTACAGTCGTATCTTGAGTGGCTTTTAGCCGGGGCTCTAATTTGAAATTCGGAAAATATTTGGTGTTCGTGTGCTCTAAAGAAATCGATTGAACCACATCCTCTTCAATTGACAAAAGCATCACTTCAAGTGCATTATTTTTCGCCAGCACATTGCCCAATGCAGTAGCAATGGCACCACTACCAATGAAAACCACCTTTGTTTTTGTTTCGGCAATCAAATTTGTCTTGCTCATAAATCGTAAAATTAATTACAAATGCGAAAATACGCTTTTTGCCGCTAGCCTGGTTCATTTATAGCGCTTATTCGGTTAAATAAATTGATTGTCGATGAAATCTATGATAAAAAATCCCTTCTTTTTCAGCTTTACCTGATTAATTCACCAATTCATAAGCTTATTACAATAAATATAGATTGACAAGCTTATGAATTGGTGAATTATGCTGGTTTAAAACCAAATCCGTTAGTACTAAAAATTATAATTGAAAATTAGCTTGAAGCCTGATTTAGTCTTTCAATGCGTGTTCTTTTTTTTCTTCACTTGCAAGCATAATGCTTGTGTTGAGTTCGAAGCCGATCAATAAAATAAACGCATTTAAAAACAGCCATAAAAGGAAGATAATCAGTGTGCCTATGGAGCCATATAAGGCATTGTATCTGGAAAAATTAGCGATATAAAAGTTAAATCCAAGAATTCCGGCAATAAATAGGGTGGTGGCTAATATGGAGCCGGGGCTGAAGAATCGATATGCCTTGCGATGGCGCGGACCATAATAATATAAAAAGGAAACACCGATAAAGCCGAGTGTAATGGCAATAAACCATTTTAAAAACACTAAAATATAGAAAGTAAATCTACCGCCTATCCAATGATGTTCCACCAGATAATCAATCACCGAGTTGCCGATTGTCAGCAGGGCGATGGAAACAATTACAAGCACAGATAAAACCAGCATTAGAAATATTGCCATCAATCGCTGTTGAACCCATGTTTTGGTGGGGATTTCATGCCAAGTACTGTTAAAGCCTTCAATAATTGCGTTTATTCCGTTGGTGCTAAAGATAAATGTAAGTACGAAGCTTAACGACATCAATCCCGTATTTTGTTTCATGACGATTTCATAAATCGTTTTTTCTACCATGCCAAAAGTTTCAGGCGGAATAATATCCTTGAAGAAGTCGAAAAGTTGAATTTGAAAATTTTCAATAGGGATATAGGGTATAAGCGTAAACAGAAATAAAATAAACGGAAAAATTGCCAAAAAGAAGTTAAAAGCCACTGCGGAAGCACGTATGGAGACTGCGCCTTTAAACAATCCTTTCACGAAAAAGACCAATACATCATAAAGCGGCACTCCGTTGAAACCCGGCAGTACAAGCAGGCGAAGGAATTTGGTAATTTTATTCCGTAATTGGACGTATTGACGCAGGCGCTTACGCTTTATGAGAGGCATATATATTGATTAAGTGATTGCTCGCAGGCTCATGTCCAAGCTTTTTATCTGATGCGTGAGCGCTCCTACCGAGATAAAATCGATTCCGGTTTCGGCGTATTTTCTCAATGTGTCTTTTGTGATGCCGCCCGAAGCTTCGGTCTCAAACCTTCCATCGATTATTTGAACCGCTTTTTGCATATCTTCAGTTGTGAAATTGTCTAACATAATACGCTGAAAACCTCCTGTTTGAAGGGCTTCTTCAAGTTCATCAAAATCCCTTACTTCAATTTCTATGGGTATAGACAGTCCGTTTATCTTCTGATATTCAATGGCTTTTGAAATGGCAGGGGCTACTCCTCCGGCAAAATCCACATGATTATCTTTTATTAAGATCATATCAAATAATCCAAAGCGGTGGTTGTAGCCTCCACCTGCACGAACAGCCATTTTTTCAAAAATGCGCATATTTGGAGTGGTTTTGCGGGTATCAAGCAGCTTACATTGTAAATCCCCGATAATTTCCACCATTTCGGAGGTTTGAGTGGCAATGCCGCTCATTCGTTGTAAAAAATTTAAAGCCAAACGCTCGGCACTGAGGATGGAAATCACATTTCCTTCTACCTCAAATGCAATATCGCCGACTTTGATTTTAGCCCCATCAGCTAAAAAGGGAGTGAAACGCATTTCCGGGTCAAGAAGTTGAAATACAAGCTGAGCCACCTCAATGCCGGATATAATACCCGATTCTTTGATTAAAAGATGTGCTTTTCCTTGCGTTTGCTCCGGAATGGTTGATTTGGAAGTGTGATCGCCACCGGTGCCCAAATCTTCGGCTAAGGCTTCCTTTATAATAGAAATGATATGTTCTTTTTCTGTCATTTTTTTGTAATGCTCAATGAATGAATGACTTGCTTATTGTTTATCTCGTGAGTGTGTATATACAATCGAAAAACCTGATTTGCATGTTTGTACTCCCCGATGAAAAAATTGTTTGACTGTGAACTTTTACCGCTCTTTTGTATAGAAGCTGTCTTAGCAGGATATTTTTCAAAAAACGCAGATAAAATCATTACGGCTTGGCTCTTATTATAATCCCCTTTTTCGGTGGGAAGCTCAAGCTTAATCATTGGGGCAAAATAATTGCCCATTTTTTTTGCATCCGATTTAAGAATATACTCAAACCAAGGAGAATCAGCTTCTTGCTGAGGTGTAGCAGCCGAAATTGAAATGCTGCAAACTAAAAAAAGCAATACGAACAAATTCGTTTGTATTAAAAATCGCATTATACAATATAATTAGCCCTCAAAGATACTGCTTTTCATAAAAGCTCAATGCGAATAATTTGGCAGCAGCTTTGACTGACATTAAAGTTTTATTACTAAGAACACTCAAAAATAATACAAAATTCATGCCGACTTATGATTGCAAACAACTATAAAACCCGGAAATTTACTTGCTGAGCTTGGAACATCCACCGAATTTACCATTAATCTTGCTTAATTCATGAAATTAAGCTTGAGAAATTTTCAGACATGAGCTGTGAAGCCGTAGTGATTTTATTAAATGCTGTGGTTTTTTTAAATTTTGTTCCAACTGAAACTATATTTGTACTTTTGTCATTGGAAACTATTAGACTGTCATGACGCAACATACTGAAGTTATTGAGCATCCCGGAAGGATAACAAATATAGGCGAGGAAGTAATTGAAGTAATGATTTTATCTGCTTCCGCCTGCGCTGCTTGCTCTGCTAAGGGAGTGTGCAATGTATCCGAAATGGAAGAAAAAATCGTAAATGTAAAGAAACCTGAGCAAGCATCTTTCAGTATCGGTCAAGAGGTGATGCTGCTTATGGACCGAAATTTGGGTTTTAAAGCTGTTTTCTTTGGTTATATATTGCCTTTTCTATTAGTTGTTGCAAGTTTGGTTTTTGTAATTGTTTTGGGACGTAGTGAAGGTTTTGCAGGTCTTGTAGCGCTGGGCGTCTTGGTTGTGTATTACTTGATAGTCTATCTTTTACGTCATAAATTAAGCAAACAATTTCAGTTTTTTATTAAAGACTAAATTGATGCATTGACATCTCTCCATATTTATATATGTTCTAAATTACTGATTATCTGTTAATTTAGAAAGATTCTAAACAACTTACGAACCTATCTGATTATCAGTGTGTTTGCCGAGTCAAAATAATTTTCAAATTTTGGTATAACGTTCTAATTGATTGAGGGTAAGCGTGTTACGCTAAATATTTTCTAATTGATACATGCTGTTTTATGTATTCAATTATTTTAATTTTGTGTTAATGTTTTTTAACGCCTCGGGCGGTTTGCGAAGTGATTTGCATTTTGCAAATCGCTTGTTAGTGGACAGTCCCGCAGGGCTGGACACGGCAAACCGCCCGAGGCGTTAGGTGGAAAGCCCGTAGGGATTTCCACCTAACAAACATTTTACGAACTAATTGTAACACAGTGTTTTAACATAAAAGCTGTTTTTAAGATGAACGATATATTACTTTTTGCGCTTCTTACTTTGGGGCTTTTGGGTGCCGTCATGGCGGTGATATTATATATTGTGGCTCAGAAGTTTAAGGTAGTAGAAGACCCCAAAATAGATTTAGTGGAAGATGTATTGCCAAAGGCAAATTGTGGAGGCTGCGGTTTTCCGGGTTGTCGAAATTTCGCTGAAACTTTGGTAAAGCAGGCGGATGCGGTACAAAATATTGACGGATTCAATTGTCCGGTTGGCGGCAATGAAGTAATGAAGGAGGTTGCCGCTATATTAAATTTGGAGGTTTCGGAGCAAGACCCATTAATTGCTGTTGTTCGTTGTAATGGCTCCTTAGCGAATTCACCTGCCAAAATCCAATACGATGGTCCGGCTTCTTGTGCATTTGCACATAATTTATATTCAGGTGAAGGTGGTTGTCCATTTGGCTGCCTTGGCTTGGGCGATTGCGTGGCTTCGTGCGATTTTGATGCAATTCATATGAATCCCGAAACAGGCTTGCCCGAGGTAAACGATAAATGTACGGCTTGCGGAGCATGTGTAAAAGCTTGTCCTAGGGGAATTATTGAACTGCGTAAAAAAGGACCAAAGGATAGGCGAATATTTGTTTCTTGTATCAATGAAGAAAAGGGCGGTCCTGCCAAAAGAAACTGTAGTGTGGCATGTATTGGCTGCTCCAAATGTTTTCAGGTATGCCCGTTTGATGCCATTACCATGGCGAATAACTTAGCCTATATTGATTTTGTTGCATGTAGGCTTTGCCGCAAATGTGTGGAAGTGTGCCCGACTGATGCCATTCATGAGATTAACTTCCCCTTGAGGAAGCCTAAGCCAGTCGCTGAAAAGCCTGCTCGGGAGCCTGCCAAAGCCGCGAAAGAAAAAGCTGTGATTGCAGAAGAGCCGGCAGCGGTTAAATCGGAAGAGGCAGCAAAAGATGAAAATGATAAACCTAGGGATCCAATAGCATAAATTAAGTATGAAGGCGTTAAAAACTTTTCGATTAGGGGGGGTGCACCCGGCAGAGAATAAATTTTCAGCTGCAGAAGCAATCAGCCCGATTCCATTGCCGGAACAGCTTATTGTTCCGCTGGGTCAAAACCTTGGCGTACCCTCAAAACCATTAGTAAAAAAAGGCGATACCGTAAAAGTGGGGCAGCTGATAGCAAAGGGCGAAGCCTTTATTTCAGCTAATCTGCATTCACCGGCTTCCGGTACGGTACTAAAGATCGATGATGCAATGGATTCGAGCGGATATAAACGGAAAGCCATATTTATTAAGGTTGAAGGAGACGAATGGGAAGAAGGGATCGATCGTTCGGAGGATATCATCCGCGAAATCACGCTTGAAAAGAAACAGATTATTGATCGCATCAAAGATTGTGGTATTGTTGGGCTTGGAGGTGCAACCTTTCCAACGCATGTAAAATTGATGATACCCGAAGGCAGAGCTGCGGAATACCTTATTATAAATGGAGTGGAATGTGAGCCTTATCTTACTTCCGACCATCGTTTAATGCTTGAAAAGGGAGAACAAATTCTCATAGGCATAAAGGTTTTAATGAAGGCTTTGGACGTGGAGAAAGCAATAATTGGCATTGAGAATAATAAAGCTGATGCCATCTCCAATATCAAGCAATTGGCTTCGGCATATCCCGGCATAAGTGTACAAGCTTTACAGGTAAAATATCCGCAAGGAGGTGAAAAACAGCTTATTAAAGCCTTGGTGAACAGGGAGGTGCCTTCAGGTAAACTGCCGCTTGAAGTAGGTTGTGTAGTATCGAATGTGGGCACTGCATTTGCAGTTTATGAAGCTGTGCAAAAAAATAAACCGCTTATCGAAAGAGTAGTTACGGTAACAGGCAAATCGATTAAAAAACCTTCCAACTTTATGGTACGGGTTGGAACTCCGGTTTCTTTATTGCTTGATGCCGTAGAAGGTTTGCCGGACGATACCGGAAAAATCATTAATGGTGGTCCCATGATGGGTAAAGCGGTGAGTACAGCCGATATACCTGTGATGAAAGGCTCATCCGGTATTTTGTTAATGCCCTCCGATGAAAGCAAGCGTAAGGAATCGAATAACTGTATTCGTTGTTCCAAATGTGTCGTGGCATGCCCGATGGGGCTTGAGCCTTATCTGCTCTATAAACTTGCTAAATTAGATCTGTTTGAACGTGCCGAATCAGAAAAAATAATGGACTGTATCGAATGCGGTTCTTGTCAGTTTACCTGCCCTGCCAACTTGCCATTGCTCGATTATTTGAGGCTTGGAAAACAAAAGGTAGGTCATTTAATCCGAACCAGAAAAAGCTAAATTTATGAATAGGTTGACGATTTCAGGATCTCCCCACATACATGGAGATGAAAGTGTAAAGAAAATCATGTTTACGGTAATCTACGCGCTGATACCTGCCATACTGGTTTCAATTTATTATTTTGGGCTGGATGCTGTGCGCGTATTATTGATTTCTGTGCTTGCCTGCTTGTTTTTTGAGTGGGTAATACAAAAATACCTTATAAAAGGACCGATAAGCATTACGGATGGTTCTGCGGTAATAGCCGGTATCTTACTGGCATTTAACGTGCCATCTAACCTGCCGACAATTATTTTAATTCTTGGTGCACTGGTTACCATCGGAGTGGCAAAAATGTCATTTGGCGGATTGGGAAAAAACCCTTTTAATCCAGCCTTGGTAGGGCGTGTGTTTCTTTTGATATCCTTCCCGGTTCAAATGACTACTTGGCCCTTGCCGAAACCTTTGTTTGCTTCCGGACTTACTGACGCCATAACCGGTCCCACACCTTTGGGCGTGCTTAAAGAAAGCCTTGGAACAGGGCAGTCAGTTGATCAGATAATGGCAGATCCTGCCATGCCGGATTACCTTGACAGGCTATTGGGAAATATGGGAGGCTCGATGGGTGAAATATCGGCTATTGCCCTTATATTAGGCGGTATCTACATGGTTATAAAAAAGGTAATTGATTGGCAGCTACCTGTTTCCATACTTTTGACAGTGTTTGTTTTTGCAGGTATATTCCATCTTATCGATCCGCAATATTACGTAGAACCAAGCTTCCATTTGTTTACCGGTGGATTGATGCTGGGGGCTATTTTCATGGCGACCGATATGGTTACTTCACCTATGAATATGTCCGGAAAAATCGTATACGGGGTTTCAATCGGACTACTTACCATTATTATCAGATTGTGGGGGGCATACCCGGAAGGTATTTCCTTTGCTATTTTGATAATGAATGCTTTTACGCCTCTTATCAATAGAGGATTTAAACCCAAACGTTTCGGTAAAATTGTGAAATAAGCATCTAAACGCTAATATACTCCTAGTCATGGCAGCAAAAAGAGAATCGAATTTTATAAATATGTTCACTACTTTGTTATTGGTAACACTGATAGCGGCTTTTACGTTGGGAAGTGTGTATAATCTCACTAAAGAGCCTATCGCCATAGCAAAGCAGAAAAAATTGGAAGAAGCAATACGGCAAGTATTACCGGATTTCGACAGAATTGAGTCAGTAAAGGTGCGTTCGGCATATGAAAATGACTCTTTGGAGTTCTTTATTGGCTATAAAGCCGATGAAGTAGTTGGAGTTGCGGTAGATACCTATTCTAACAAAGGCTTTTCGGGGTTGGTTCGTATCATGGTAAGTTTCTTGCCGGATGGCAGCATTTATAATACTTCTGTTCTGGAGCATAAAGAAACTCCGGGACTTGGCGATAAAATGCAAAAGAACAAATCAGACTGGAGCAATCAGTTTAACGGCCAACAACCGGACAGTTATAAGCTTAAAGTGACGAAGGATGGAGGTAATGTTGATGCGATTACAGCTGCAACAATTAGCTCTAGGGCTTTTACAGATGCGGTAGCACATGCTTTCGATACCTATAAAAATTATCAGGAAGGGAAATAATTATGAGTCAATTGCAAAATTTAACTAAAGGTTTCCTAAAAGAAAACCCGGTTTTGGTCCAGCTGTTGGGATTGTGTCCTACCTTAGGCGTAACCACCTCAGCATCGAATGGACTGGGTATGGGATTGGCAACGACCTTTGTATTGGTGGCTTCAAACTTAGTAGTGTCGTTGGTTAAAAACTTTATCCCGGATAAGGTTCGTATCCCTTCGTTTATTGTAATTATTGCCTCCTTTGTAACGGTGGTAGAATTGGTGATGCAGGGATTTGTGCCTGCATTGTTCGATCAATTGGGACTGTTTATCCCGCTTATTGTGGTAAACTGTATTGTGTTGGGGCGTGCTGAAGCCTTTGCATCCAAAAATACCATTGGATCTTCAGTTATTGACGGACTGGGAATGGGACTCGGCTTTACTTTTGCCCTTACCCTGCTAGGTACCGTACGTGAAATTTTAGGTAGTGGTGCTTTCTTCGGATATAAATTTATACCCGGTGAAATGATACTGGTGTTTGTACTTGCTCCGGGAGCCTTCCTCGGACTGGGATATTTGATTGCGTTAAAAAGAAAATTTGATAAATAGGCTAACACAACTGAGTTATGGAATACATTATAATTATTATATCAGCCATATTTGTCAACAATATTGTGTTGGCACAATTTTTAGGGATTTGCCCTTTTGTTGGTGTTTCCAATCGAATATCTACTTCGGTAGGTATGGGCGGTGCCGTATTGTTTGTAATTACCTTATCAACCATTGTAACTTGGCTGCTACAAACTTATATCTTAAATCCGCTTGGACTTCACTTCTTGCAGACAATCGCATTTATTGTGGTGATTGCCTCCCTAGTGCAAATGGTTGAAATTATTTTGAAAAAGGTGAGTCCGGCATTATATTCGGCTTTGGGCGTGTTTCTTCCTTTAATTTCTACAAATTGTGCCGTACTTGGTGTGGCAATCTTAACAATACAGAAAGATTATAATTTATTGCAAGGTGTTGTATTTGCCAGTGCTACTGCCGTGGGCTTCGGACTCGCTTTGGTTATTTTTGCTGGGATACGCGAACATCTTGATTTAATGGAAGTGCCATCCGGAATGAAAGGGGTGCCAATAGCCCTCGTAACTGCCGGGATTTTGGCATTGGCTTTTATGGGATTTACCGGCATAGTGTAAAATCATTCTTGAATTGAACCAATCCGGTTCTGTGTTGTTTTAATTGAAAGAGTTGTTGTGGCCGGCTAGAAAATATGCCGACAACCAAGATTCTTTATTAATTAAGCTTAAGCCCAAACCCTAAGAAATAGGGAATAGAAAATTTAAAAAAACCACATAACT
>CAZDWA010000064.1:0-12639 GCA_964509065.1 uncultured Lentimicrobiaceae bacterium | reverse complement strand
TATTAACATATTACCCTGATTGTCAATGCGTTATAATTTTTGTCATGTACTAAGCATTTCCAACTATAACAGCTTCGGTATCACGGCTACTATCATTACCGTTTTTTTGGTAATTTGGTCCGCGAACTATTAGTGACTTAGTAATATTGACATTTTCAGTAAAGCTTCCTTCACTTACTATAAGCATATGACCATCTTCTGTATCAGGGCTATCTATTGCCTCCTGAATACTGCAATAAATATAGCCTGTATTTTGGTTTGTCACTGATCCATCAGGGCATGAACAAACACCGGGTACAGGCTGAAAGCCTGGGGCTCCCGAGTTATCATTTCCTTCATTTAGAAATGGAACTGCACTTATTATTCCTGAACTTCCATTAGATAAAACAATATCTCCGCTGCCGGGGCCGCTTGCCTGCCCCCACCAGTTACATTCTGCATTCACATCTTCAGCACCATTATTGCTTACTTCAAGCGCAGCTAAAGTATTATTGGTAATTGAGTTTTCATTGATAACTATGCCGGCAATTTTATTGGAGTTATTTCCCTGAATATAAACTCCTCTTTCGTTATCATAAATAAAGTTACCGACTAATGTGTTATTGGATGTAGGAAAATAAGAATTGTAATGATAATCATTACTTATTCTGATTCCTGCATTCTCATTTTCATAAACAGTATTGTTCTCTACATCTACATCGTTAGACAGATACAGAACAATACCATCTCCTACTCCACGATTCAATGCATCTTTATTTCCAAACACAGTATTCCCTGATACTTTCAGCGTCAAGCCGGTAGTTTCACTTTCATTCAGTTTATATACATTGATACCGGGTCCAAAGTTACCATAAGAAGTATTGTTTTCAATAGTTACATTGCCGTTAAATACTTTTCCATTGTCATAATAAATGATGCCACCTACTCTCCATTCAGTAAAGCTGTGATTAGTCCAGTTTCCATAAACCGTGTTACCGGATACTAACACATCACCTGATGTAAAACCGCCATCTGTTCCGGGAACAATAAATACCCCTCTATAACCGGCATTGCTTACCACATTGTCTTTTACCTCACCTAAAGCATAAAAGATAAGGCCAACCCTATTAAAATCAGAGATACAGTTTTGAACAGTTGCATTTATTGCTTTATCAACACGTATGCCATCAGTAGCGTTATGATGCACATTCAAATTATCCAAAAGAACACCATCGGCATTTTTAGTAATGATTCCTCGAGATGTAGATCCAGTTATTTCAAAATTCTTGACAGTAAGATTTGTTGCACCATTTGTGCTAATCCCATCACCCAAACTTCCAGGATTAATAATGGAAGAAGGCTTGCCATCACCATCTACCGAACCGATTAATTGAATACCACCTTTGTCGGCATCAATCGTTACTGCTTCGTTATAGGTTCCTGATGAAACTTTGACAATATCACCGGAATTTACTGCATCAATACCCTGCTGTATGGTAGAATGGACAGATTCCAGATTCCCGTTTCTCCAAACTTCTACAGGAAAAGGAGATACTGTGCCTCCAATTGCCAATGCATTTGGATTGGTTGTGGTTGATTTACCCAGAGCGAAAGTTCCAGCTGAGCCGGTAGCTCCCCAAGTAAATAATCTTATAGTAATTTCATTAGGATAAGCTATATTCTGAAGCGCTGCCAGTGATGATAAATCAATTGTAAGTTGTTGAGTTCCATTGCTGGGAGTGCCAGTATAATTAATTGCAGAGCCTATATTTATTCCTGTTGTAGCAAAAGCATCCAAGCTATATTGCCATTGAAAGTTATCAGGACCAGTTCCGGATCTTCTGAAAGTTGCATCCAAAGTTGACAAAGAAACAAAATAGCCGCTTTCAGGACTAATCGTAAACTCCAAGTATTCGTTATTACTTACAGCCTCAGCGAATGTTCCAATGACATTAAAATTCTTGGAGGAAAAGGCATTTTGTAAATCAGAAGGATTGATGCCGTTTCCTCTAGAAATCACAGAAGTCAATAAATTTGCATCCTTGGTTGTGGCACTGACTATTGATTCACCACCACTATTTCCAGTAAAATCCCATGCAAGAATCTGTGCATGAGTAGTTGTTATGCTTAATACTATAAAGGCAAATAAGTTGAAAAGGTAAAAAGTAAAATTCTTTTTCATAAATTGATATTTTGTTCCGGATTATGAATATAATGTTTCGTGATTTTTTTTCTTTGAAGCCTACAAATGCTCAATTTTCATATTTTGTCTATTAGCAATGCTCATAAAATATTTTGACAATCAAAATACTTTAAATTAGACAAAATTCATCCAACAGTGTTTGTTACCTCAAAAAAGCTAAAGCCCGTTTTTTATTACTGGTTTATCGCTGTACAATGCAGCGGCAAAATTATTAAAACTCATTCAAAATTACTTAATAAGTTTCAAAATATCGAAAAGCAATACTGTTAATGTATCTTTAAAATTTAATTACACTTCTCTATAGCTTAATAAACTATTATAATTCAGCAACTTAAATATTAATATATTGTGTTATTAATTATCAAAAGCTGTAAAATTTATTGGCTTAAAAGACTGTATTTCAGAAAAATAATAATGTTTTTTGAGATGTCAAGCACTGATGATTGCTGTAATCCGGGATGTTTTCCATTAGCTTGACTGTGTTCTTGCAACGAAAAGTCCTTTCAATTCAAAAGGCTTCCTTATCGGACTTTAATCAAAAAGAATCACAAAGTTTAAACAAGCTTTACCCTGCTTAATTCATGAATTTAATTTTGAGGAATTTTCAGGCGTGAGCTGTGAAGCTGTAGTAAACTACTGCGAACAGCTCATAACGTAAAAATTGCCAAAATTAAATCAAAATTCATTTTATAATAAACACTTTATAAAATAACTAGTAAAATCTCCTAAAGCAATGATCAGGAGCTTATTACGGTTAAATTAGATTGACAAGCTTATGAATTGGTGAATTATGCAGGTTACCATCGGTATTTAAAAAAAGCCCCCTCAATTTATGAAGGAGCTTTGTTTATATTTTTACCATTACTGAATTTCTATTTCAGCCAGCGGTCCAGCCAGTTGTAGAAGGTACGCTGCCATAAAATACCGTTCTGCGGCTTCAGCACCCAATGGTTTTCATCCGGGAAATAAAGATATTCAGCAGGAATGCCACGCAATATTGCGGCATTAAAAGCTGCCATTCCCTGCGATGCTACAATTCGGTAGTCTTTTTCACTATGGATTACAAGTATGGGGGTATCCCAGTTTTGAACGAACTTATGCGGTGAATTCTCGTAAGACCATTGAGCCTTTTTATTGGTTTTATCCCAGAAAGGACCACCCAAATCCCAGTTTACGAACCACATTTCTTCCGTTTCCAGATACTGCTGCTCAAAATTAAACATGCCGTCGTGTGCAATAAATGCTTTAAAACGCTTTTCGTGATGTCCGGCAAGCCAGAAGATAGAAAACCCACCATAGCTTGCACCTACTGCTCCAAGGCGTGTCTCATCAATGAACGGTTCAGTTTTTACAGCATCAATAGCTGATAAGTAGTCGCGCATATTTTGTCCGCCATAATCGCCGCTGATTTGTTCCAGCCATTCCATCCCGAAGCCGGGTAAGCCCCTTCTGTTAGGTGCTACAATGATATAATCGTTGGCTGCCATCATCTGGAAATTCCAGCGGTATGACCAAAATTGACTCACGGTGCTTTGCGGACCCCCTTGACAATATAACAAGGCAGGATATTTTTTGCTTGGGTCGAAGCCCGGAGGGTAAATCACCCACGTCAGCATTTGTTTTCCATCAGTAGTAGGAATCCAGCGCTCTTCTACCCTACCCATTTCAAGCTGATCTAAGATTGGCTTGTTAACAAAGCTAATTTGTTGCTCTTCGCCTGTCATTTCTTGTATGCTGAAGAGTTCTACCGGTGATGACATCGACATGCGACTTCCTATGAGTCTGCCCGCAGCAGGATATACTGCCGTATAACTGTGTACCCCATCCGTGATTTTTGTGATTTCGGCATCTGAGATAGTAATGCTGTAAATTTGATCCAAGGCATGACGATTGCTGACGAAATAAATCTTACTTCCTTCCGCATCCCAGCTGAGTCCTTCGGCATCTTGATCAAAATGTTCGGTAAGATATCGCTTCTCACCGCTTTCCATATCCATCAAAAATAAACGCAGCTTATCTGCCTCATAACCATCACGTTCCATGCTTTCCCAGGCTAAATATCTGCCATCGGGCGAGAAAATGGGATTTATGTCGTAACCCATCATACCACTGGTAAGATTAATGGTTTTACCGCTTTCCAAATCGTATTGATAAAGGTCGCTATTGGTAGATACAGCATACTCCATTCCGGTCTTTTTACGTGAGGTATACACCACGGACTTGCTATCCGGATGCCAGCTAATTTGTTCCATGCCTCCAAAAGGACGCAATGGCGCTTCCCATGGTTCGCCTTCCAAAATGTCTATGCTGTTGGACAAGATTTTCCCGTTGTAATCGGCAATAAAGATATGTGTCAAATCATCCACCCAATGATCCCAATGTCGATACATCAAATCGTTATTAATGCGTCCGGAGGATTTAGGCAGGTCGGGATAGATGTCAGCCACGGTTTCTTTGATTTTTACATCAGCCAAATACATCAGCTTTGTTTGGTCGGGCGAATAATCAAATCCGCTTATACCCCCTTCAATATCAGATATTTGAATTCGTCCGCTGCCTTGCGTATTCATTTCCCAAAGCTGCATACTTCCGCTTTCGTTACTTAGGTAGGCAATGGCTTTGCCATCGGGGCGCCAGCGTGGATTATATTCACCGGCGCTCGTATGCGTCAGCTGCTTGAGCTCAGTGCCGTCAATGTTCATCAGATACAAATCGGAATTGCCTTTATTTTCTTCAATGCTGTAATACGTAATTGTAAACAGCAGCTGCGTTCCATCCGGCGATACGGCAATTTCACCTATGCGCCCCATAGCCCACAGGGCTTCGGGAGTAAGGCGACCGTCTTCGATTTTTACTTCGGCAGGGCCAATGACATTTGCCGGTAATTCGTTCTTCTTGGGTGCGCTGCATGAGGTAATTAGTGCTGCAGCAGCTAAAAATAGGAGTTGTAGACTTCTTTTCATCATATGTTTGGATTCTATTTTGTTCAGGCTTCGAAATTAAAGATATTTTCTGATATATAAGTCTTTATGCGTGATGTTTTGAAGGTGGAGGTATTATTGTAAGTAAAGCTCGTGCCGGAGGAACTCAATTCTTGCAAAAGCTGTTTCAGCAAGTTTAATATTTCGTTCTGTAAGTGATGAAATACACTTCCAGCGACAGTTTCACATGCAAAAAACACTTCGTTTGTCCTTTTGTTTTGATAAAAGGACGGGAAAAATCAAGAATGAATAGGGCTTCGAGCAGTACCAGCAAATCGGGCACTGAGGCTCTCGAAGTGCCTGAACTGCTTGATAAAACGAAAGCGGACTATTTTTTTTAGCCCGCTTTTGTGCTATTTCATGCTGCTTTGCCCTAGAGCCTTCTAGCAGCCGTAAGTTCAATTATTTCTGAAGGTGAATGAGTCTGCCATTAAGGCTTTGAGTTCGATTCGAACCTTCAAAATTTAGTTTGTAAAAATAAAGCCCACTGCCTGTCAGCATGTTATCATAAAGTCTCACGCTGTATCGACCGGCTTCTTGGGCTTCTTCAACAAGTTTTACTACCTCCTGACCAAGTGAATTGTATACAATCAGCTGTACTTTACCACTTTCGGGTAAATTGTACACTAAAGTGCTCTCATTTGTAAAAGGATTTGGATATGCCTTAAGTTCAAGCAGTTCATTCCCTTGTGATTCATCATGCTTGCTATCTAAAATCGGGCTTGTAATCCGTGCTTCAAGGGGTTTTGCATCCACATCAACAAATTCGCTGGAACCGTCCAACACAAGGTAGTCCGTACACATTGAAACCGGCTTTAACAAATGGGCATGAAGAACTAGAAATACATCTTGCTCTTCCAAGTTTACCCCTTCCATATTAAACCATGCAAACTGAATATTGCCCTGTCCGGCATCAATATTTATCGAACTGATACCGGCTAATACATTTTCTACGGAAACAACCTCAATAATACTATTGTCATAAGATAAATCCAAGCTAAATGCGCCCAAATCATTCATCGTACTAATTCGCAATGGTATTTCAATTTGCTCTCCTGCCAACGCTTTTTTCATGAAAGCATAATCGATGGGTTTTTGCGATTTTTCGCCCGGGTTCAGTTCGTAAGAGCTATTCAAATCGCCACTAGCCACATAATAAATATTGAATTGAGTATTTCCGGAATTACACACAATATCTGCTGTATAATAAAAATCACCGGCAGCTGTAGCTTCTGTGTAAGTACCATGTTCTGAGAACACTATTTCGGGAGCATGCGGATATTTTAAACCGGAGCCAAATAATCGGAAGTTTGGTGTATTTTGCGGGAAGCGATCAATTAATCCCACAAATCGCTGTACAGCCAATAATGCATCAATGCTGCCGATGCTTGCATTGCTGTTCAAATCGGCAAGAGCCCTTGCATAATCAGTTTGCTCGGCAGGGCTTATTGGTGCTATCCATGGGAAGTTAAGCAAAGTCGTATGCTGAATATTCATAAATTGAATAATCAAAGCATCCGTAGCATTCACAGCTTTAAAGTTGTTCCAGCTCCAGCTTTCGCCAACCACTGCATCCTCCCATAGACGAATTGTATACGATTCATCGGCTACGACACCTTCGGTGAATGTATAATTTCCTTGGTTCGGAGAAATCGGACCTGCAACCAGCGCATCATTTTTATAAAGAGCAATTTTAATTGCTGCTTCATCCGGTATCAAACTGCCGGCACTGTTAAAGTAGCGAATCATTCCACTTAACTCATTATCAGTTGAGCTAAAATATGCGGTCAATTCTACATCATTTTCAGGCATTTCAAAACTGATGCTTGCTGATGTATTGTCTTCAAGGCTTAGGCCAATTGCAGTCCAATGTGTAAATACATATCCGCTATTGGCAACAGCAGTAAGCGAAACCATTTCTCCGGCTTCATATTCGGGAAGCAAACCGTTAATTTGTCCGGCATTTAGCGGATTTACAGTTGCAGAAATAGTATAAGTGGCTATGAGCGGCAATATATTTACTGTCCATTCTCCTTCAGCTTGCAAGGGCGTTGTTTGGCATTTTGTATCTTTTGCATACCTGCGGAAGCTGGTGGTAGTTTCTAAAGTAGCAGGCGGCGTATACGTAATCATATCTGCAGCTTCAATTTCATTCATAAAGCCATCTGCAGATGAGCGCCAAGAATAAATTATTGTCCCGTCTCCTCCTGATGCAGCCCTTGAATTAGCAATTATGGAAGGGCTTTCGCCAAAATAAATTGTTTCACCACCTTCTACAATAGCTCCGGCATCAAATTCGTCATAAACAATGATTGTGACCACATTTGTGTATACTGTGGCGTTTGTTCCCGAGGAAGTTTGTGCAAGTCGATAAGATGTTGTTTCAGCCAAGGCATCAGGTAAATATGTAAGTTCATTTGCTCCGTCAATATCTTGCCATACTTGCCCTGCTTTCTTTTGCCATTGATAGCTGTATGGCTGGCTACCGCCACTGGGAGGAGTCCCTTGTAATACTGCAGGTATGCTATTGTAGCATATAGTTTGATTTCCTATAATAGTTCCGGCAACAAATGGTGTTTCTACAGTTAAGCTTACAGCTACCCGCACTTCCTCTCTTGAGGGATTATCAGCTTTTCGAATGATTATGTTTGCTTCATAAACCCCATCTTCCAATCCGTCAGTATTAAACAACACATCAATTTCTTGACTTTCACCAGCGGCAATACTGCCAAACTCAGCTCCAAGGCTCAGCCATTCGATTCCTTTTAGCATAGAAAGATTTTGAACTGACATTTCCATTGCAGCAAATTCAATCTCAGCATGCCAATCCAAACTTGCTGCAAGGTCCAAATTCTTAATTGTTATCCCCTCCGTTTCTTGCTTATTTGCAGGCATGGTTTTAACAATTTCATCCGGATTCACGTGGATTTGTCCGGCACCTAATATAAAATCCAAAATTTTAAGTTGACCGCCAATAATTTCAAAACTTTCAAGTGTTTTTGTAGGATAACCATCTGCTTCACAGCCTATATCATACTGTCCTTCAGGCAAATCCAACAGTGCATAATTTCCAAATTGATCACTAAATGCTTCAAATCCGTTGGTAAAAACCCTAGCCCCTTCTAGTATTTCATTACCCACTTTTACATTCCCAATCAAATTTCCAAAAGATGGATTTCCGGATACTGAAACATCATCCAAAATCCAGCTATGAGCCAAATGTCCGGAATATTTAAAAGCGATATAAATATTTTCACCTTTATAAGCATCCAAATCCAAGATTGTTTCCACCCATGATGCACTTACTGAAGTAGGGCTCCATATTTCCACATAGTCCCCATCCAAAGGGTCTTTTGAGCCTGTAGAAATATGAACTGAATTTTTACCATATTTTGCTGGCTGTAAGTTATACGACCAAAATGAAAGTGTATTGGGTTCATGATTAGATAAGTGAATTTCCGGACTAACGAGCCATGCTTCCATATTGAAACTTGAAAAACATGCTACGGAACCTTCCCCTCCCGGGCTATGGTTGTAGCTGTACATTTGATGGAACCATGAATAACCATAGCTTTCCGAATCATAAACTTCCCAACAATTTAAGGCTGAATATGCATCTTCAAAATCATCAAAAAACGGAAGATATGTTAGATCGCATAAAACAGAAAATATAATTGGCTCAGTCCATCTGCTGCGATCGTCTTCAGAACAAACAGCCCGTACATATACTTCATATGTATCACCCGGAAGTAAATTTTTAAGTATAAATGGTTTTTCGCTTTCCGTAATAGTAATATATGTTGCATTATTAATATTAAAGTCGGGAAAACCATATGCCAACTCCCATTTGTTTTCCTCATTCATAGGCAACCAATCAATTTGGGCGGTATATGCTGTTATATTGGACACTTCAAGATTTTGAGGCGTATAACAGCTTGGTATATAATCTACTACCACATCATCAATATACCAATTATGTGCATTATCGCCACTATATATGAATGCTATCGTTATTATTTCACCCAAATAGTCATCTAGCGAGAGGACGATTTCCTCCCATTCTTCCGTTACTGAATCAGGGCTCCAGATAATTTCAAAGTCATTATCCTCCGGATTGGAAGACCCTCTTGATACCATCACATAATTTCTTCCATAATCTTCAATAAATTCACTAAAGGTCCAAAACGAAAGAAAGCTCGAGTGCGTGGCAGGCAGCTCAATTTGAGGTGTAATCAGCCAGCTATCACCCAAATCCCAGTTTTCATGACTGGCACAGGAATAACCATTAGGAGACATATTATAGCCATACATCCTTCTCCAATTGTCTCCAAAATCAGATTCTGAATAAGTGTTCCAGCAGTTTGGCGGAAAACCACCTTCAAAATATTCCACAAAAGGCAGGCTTTCAGTAGCACATAATGTTTGAAAAAATAAGGGACCTGCCCAGTCGCTAAACTCATCAGCACCACAGATTGCACGTATATACACTTCATAATCTGTATTTCCTGATAAGCCCTCCAATAAATAAGGCTTTTCTGAATCATTGATAATGATGGAAGGCTCTTCATTGGGATCAAATATCCATTCACCTACAACTATTTCCCAGCTGGTTTCATTAGTTAGAGGTCTCCAATCAATTAGTGCACTTGCGGAAGTGATTTCCGATACAGCTAAATTTTGTGGAGGAGCACAACTTGGCGCATAATCCAGTAAAACATCATCTAAAATCCAAACATTTGCATCTTCGCCGGAATATCTGAACGCAATATAAATTTGCTCTCCTTTATAATCCGGTAAATATACAGTGGTTTTTACCCAGCCATAATCAGTCCATCCTTCAGGCCGCCAAACAACTTCAAAATCACCTTCAGATGGATTGTTTGAGCCTTTTGAAACAAGTACGGAATTTGTATAATAATCCAAATAACTAAACTCAGTATTTGACCAAAAACTAAGCTCTACCAAATCGCTTTCAGGCATTTGAATTGGCGGACTAATAAGCCAAGCATCTTGGTGAAAATCATAACTGAAGTGAAATACTGATTGCTCACCACCCGGTGTATGATTGAAAATCGGGCTGATTTCCCAAGAGGGTACTCCAAATAATTCATTGACGTTATTCCAACAAGGGGGGCAGTTAAAATTCAATGTTTCTAAACCCTCAAAATCTTCAAAATATGGCACCTCAAATGGCGCACATAAAGTTGTAAAACCTAAAGGGAGGCTCCAATTACTAGTTCCAGAGGAATTACATACTGCACGCATATATACCTCATATTGTGTGCCTTGTCTCAAATTATCTAAATAAAAAGGTTTATCGGTAAGACCAAGCAAAATGGGAGCTACTTCATTTGGATCGAATCCTCTTTCGCCATAAACCAACTCCCAGTTATTTTCCGTGCCAATTGTAGACCAATCAATAGACGCATCATTAATGCCAATTTCATAAGCGACAAGATCGAATGGGAATGGACAATCAGATACCAAATCAACGAGAATATCATCTAAATACCAACTACTGGCAATATGTTCATCACTGCTAAATTTGAAAGCTATATTTATTACATCCCCTTTATAATTATGTAGATACAAAATAGTCTCCTCCCAAGAAGTTGTTTTCGGATGATGTTGGTACACCACCTCATAATCACCATCAGCGGGTAAGGATGACCCCTTTGATATTAGAACTTCATGTTTGAAGCTAAACATCGGTTCATCAAATAGAGACCAAAATGAAAGATAGGCAACTGCCTCTTCAGGCAACTGAATAGCCGGGCTAACAAGCCACGATTCTTGCATATAAAGTTCCTCATGATAGGCGCACTGATTTCCCCCGGGCGTGTGGTTGTAATGATTATTTAACTCCCAATAATCCCAAACCTCCCCTTCAACATAAACTCTCCAACAGTCAGGTGGAAAATCATCGCCTTCAAAATCCTCGAATAATGGCAACCCAATGGGAAGGCAGCTTGTAGTAAAATGCATGGCTGTGCTCCAATTACTTTTATCATCTATTGAACATACTGCTCGTACATATACTTCATATGAGGTATTTGGATTTAAATCAATTAACTGAAATGGTTTGTTTCCATCAGTAACAATAATGGGTGTGACGGTTTCGGGATTAAAACCCTCTTCACCAACAACCAGCTCCCATTGACTTTCATCATTCATGGCTATCCAGTCTATTGTTGCACTGTTTGAACTTAATCCGGACACACTCAAGTCTTTAGGCGGGAAACAAGAAGGCACTATTTCAACCAGCACATCATCCAAATTCCACATATGAGCAAAGTTACCCGTATACCGAAATGCAATATAAATTGTCTCTCCAATAAAATCGTTGAGAAAAACAAGAGTTTCCTCCCATGTTTCTTTTACAGAATCCGGGCTCCAAACTTCTACAAAATCACCACTTGACGGATGCCCCGACTCTTTTGAAATGAGTACATAGTTTCTTCCGTAGTCCAGAACTGATTCATTTAATGACCAAAATGATAAATAGGCAAGCTCTTGGGGTAATTCAATTGCCGGACTAACCAGCCATCCATCTTGCAAATTAGGACCATACCAATGATTAGCCGCTTGTGAGCCTCCGGGGGTGTGGTTATACCCTTGCAGTCCCCAGTTCGGAGAATAGCCGTCTACATCATAAGTAGTCCAACAGTTTAGAGATGCACTACCGGGTTCGAAATCCTCAAAAAAAGGAAGTGAAAAAGCCGAACAACTTGTGAGTCCCAGCCCGGATAAGCTTTTTTGTTCAACTTGTCCGTTCACGATGGACACCCACACAAACACTGATAGTAAAATTGTAAATACTTTCTTCATAATACATTGTTTTATTGGTTGTTAATAGAAAATAATAAATTCAAATTCAACGAATAGAATGATAAGATTCGCTTCTTTAATGACAAAGGTCGTGTTATAAAAATGCTGAAAACTTGAAAATAGCTTATGGTATCTGCAGATTTATTTGCAGATCTATGTATCCCACTTAAAAACTTGAAAAGACAATGTATGCTTTCCATGATTCGTTTTTAATTTACTGATGAAAGTACTTCTCCGGTTAATCTATCTTATTTCATCAGCTCCTTGGGCTCAAACAGTAAAGCTTCTCCATGCTTGTGTCGGAATTTACCGGCAAATGCTTACTACTGTTCTTGTTCTGTTTCAGTCCAAATGATTGTTTATATTTATTGCTGTAAACAGCATTGTCTCATTCGGTATTCTTTTGATTTGTTTTACGTATTTTATGGTATTACTTGATAATACAAATAACACCAACTCTATTCGACTATAAAATTACAGCATGTAATCTTATAAAGCAAATATTTTTTGAGAATTTATTGGCAAATTGAATCAATTTGGAGTTGTAATGGCAAAGCCAATTAGAAATTCAAACAAAGTTTTTACGGATTTATCCTGCTTAATTCATGAATTTAATTTTGAGAAATTTTCAGGCGTGAGTTGTGAAGC
>CAZDWA010000063.1:0-13432 GCA_964509065.1 uncultured Lentimicrobiaceae bacterium | reverse complement strand
CGATTATTCATGCTTGATTTTTGCGTCCTTTTTCTTGATAAAAAGGACGAAAGAAATGTGTCTTTTGCGTGTGAAATTGTCGCTGGAAGGGTGTTTCGTTCCTACAGGACGAAGTAAAAACATAAGATAAACCACTTAAAAAAAACACCCTACTTCAACCCCTTCACCTTTGGTATGCCGGCAACAAAATCTTTGAGGTAAAAAGGCTCAAAATAAGCCAAATCCTCAAATTGTTTTGCCTCAAAAGCTTGCTGTGCAAGCCCTGCCATTGGTTTTGCCGAAGGTGTAAATCCGCTAACAATATTCATTTGTTCGGGATTATGGAGAACCGGATTACATTTGTCGGCACCGTCACCAAAAAACCAAAGTCGATGATTTTGTGCCAAGTCTGCATAGCTGTTTTCATCAATGATACGCGCTGTTGTTTCTTCAATCCTTTCAATATCAGGCTTGAATGTGGCAGTATATACTTCCATGCGACGGGCATCTATCATTGGAATAAGTAAATCTGTCGGCTGAAGCAAGTCAGTATATTGTTCGGCAAATCCGGCTGCCATTGCTTGCAAGGTATCCGTGGCAATGAGCGGAATATCTTTCGCATAGCAAATTCCTTTTGCGGTGGAAACACCAATACGCAATCCGGTATATGAGCCGGGACCACGGCTTACGGCAACGGCATCAAGCTGATCGAAATTTAGTTGGGCTTCATCAAGGCATTCCTGAATAAAAATTGTAATCAGCTCGGCATGCGAACGCTGCTCATGGCTTTCGCGCAAGCTGAGAATATTTCCTTGCCGTGCAATAGCCACTGAACAAACCACTGTTGCCGTTTCAATCAGTAAAAGGGTTCCCATAATTTTTAAATTGGCATCACTTATTTACGCTCAAAAAGTTTGTCTTTATCTACCTTTTTAATTTCTTCAGCATTTCTCAAACTTTTCGACACTACTCTATACGGACCGGTAATGACTTCTTCATCTTCTTTTACGCCCTCCAAAATCTGTATATAGGTATTATCTTGGATTCCGGTTTTTACTGCTCGAATATGAGCTTTTCCGTCTTCGGCTATAAACACATATTCCTTCAGCTCTTTTGGCTTTGCTTCATCCTCCGCCGTTTTAATCTGCCGGCGTCTGCTTGATGTGGTATCTTCACGTGTGGTCACAGCTTGAATAGCTACGCTGAGCACATTTTCTTCAACCTGTGTTTGAATATCTACGGTAGCCGACATGCCCGGACGAAAAGGTGAAGCAATATTATCTTCTGCTTTAATCAAATCGGCATAAGATTCTTTCAATAATCTTATTTTCACATCAAAATTTGTCACCTGATCTGCCGAAACACCTTGGGTATTTGCTGAAGTAGCTATTTCGGTGACATATCCTTTAAATTTTCTTCCCAGATAGGCATCTACTTCAATGATACAGGTGTCGTTCAGTTTCACGCGTGGTATTTCGTTTTCGCTTACTTCTACTTTCACCTCCATATCATTGAGGTTTGCCAGCCTCATTATTTCTGTTCCGCTCGAAAACTGTGATGCTCCCGACACCCGCTCCCCTACTTCTACATTCAGCTTTGAAACAGTACCATCCGATGGGGCGTAAATACTTGTACGGCGTAGGTTTTCACGTGCTTCGCGCAGGCTGGCTTCCGCATTTTGCACCTGAAACTGTGTAGCACGCAAGCTTTCTTTTGATGCATCCAGCTCGGCCTTTGTCACCTGATAATTCGCACGTATATTATCCATATCAGCTTGTGAAATTACATTTTGTTGAAACAGCTGTTCGTTTCGGTCGAGGTCGAGCTTTGCCTTGGTATACTGGGCTTCCATTTGTGCCACCCTGGCACGTGTATTTGCCATATTTGCCTTTGCACTGTTCAGTGAAGCCTCAACCTGCTCAAAGCTTGATTGATAAAAGGTCGGGTCAATCTTTGCCAAGATGGCGTCCTTGGTGATATATTCACCTTCACGGACATAAAGCTCCACCACTTCACCGGAAATAAATGGGCTGATTTTCACTTCCAACACAGGTTGTATCTTGCCATTGGCAGCCACCGTTTCCACTAAAGTTCGTAAAGCTGCTTTTTCGACACTTACCTCCACTGCAGGCTGCTTTTTGTTTTTGGCAAAGAGCATGACAATGATAATCAGCAATAAAAAGGCAGAGGCATAATAAAGCCAGCGGTTCGTTTTTTTATTCTTTTTTGCCATTTCCGTGATTTATTTGGGTGTGTTGCAAATCCATATTTCAATAAACCGAATCTGCCGCAATGTTTTTTCTTATTTCGTTTACTTTTGAATATCTGCCAAACTCAACTCCTTACCAAGATAAAAATCGAGTATTTTAAGCTTAAATATATAATCATACTTGGATGAAAGTAATTCCGATTCTGCTTTACTCAATAAATTTTTAGCAATATTGTAATCTACTGCATTCACCATCCCCAGATTAAATCGTTGTTCGGTATATTTAAAAGATTCAAGCAGATTAATTAGTGATTTTTCACGCGCTTGAAAGCTGGAATGTGCTGCCAAGGCATCTGCATAGGCTAGCTCAACGCTTTTACGGAGGGTGTTTTTTGCCTGCTCCAAGCTGTGGGATGCACTTTCCAATCCAAGGCGCGACTGCGCTATATATGAGCTGATTTGATATCCGTTAAAAATGGGAATATTCAGCCTGATTGACAAGGTAGCACTGCGATTGTTTCTCCACTGATCCTCAAATGGTTTAACACGGTCATATTCCGGGTCATACGGATTATTGCTCATGCGTATCTGGTCAGAATAATTTGTTCCCAATGCTGCCGACATACTCAAGCTCGGGCTACGGCTTCCTCTTGCAATTGCCAATGCCCTGTCGCTGCTTTGCAGATTCATCTCCGCACTTTTTATCTCCGGCATCACGCCCAAGGCATGCGAATAAATCTGCTGTACTGGCAGTAATACCGCTTCAATCCCGATTTCCAGCTCGGGGATTTCAATCTCAAAGGGTGTATCGCCTTTCAGTTCCAGCAGCTGAAGCAAGTCAAGATATGCCAATTTGTATTGGTTTTCTGCCTGAATTACCAATACGTCTTCATTTGCTCCTTGGGCTTGAATTTCCAATAAACTGCCATGTGCCAAAGTGCCTGCCTCCACCAATTTACGTGTGCGGTCAATCTGCTGCTGGGTCACGGCAGCTTGCTCTTCCGCATTATTCAACAGTTCGCGGCTAAACAATATTTGAAGAAAGGCGCCGGCAACAGTTAACGAAATATCGTTTTGTATTTTGTCGCTCGTATATTTTGAAGCCAGGTAGTTTGCTCGTCGCTGCTTAATCGTATTCAGCTTTTGAAATCCGCCAAAAAGCGTCACATCACTGCTTAAGTTAAAATAACTGGATTGGGTTTGGGTATTCACATATTGATAGGTCGCCATATCCACCGAACGCCCCCATCCAAAGGAATGCGAAAGCCCGGCATTTAGCCCCGGAAGAAGGCTTAATTTACTCTCCAGCTCCCGAACTTCATTCACTTCCATATCCAAACGGCTTTGCTTCACTTGGATGTTATTTTCCAAGGCATACGCAATACATTCTTCCAATGTCCACTTCTTTTGTGCCGTGGCAGAAGGCGCAAATGAACTAAACATCAAAAACACAAATGCCACAGCAGCAAGGCCTTGACGTATTAAACTATTTTGTATACGCTTCATGGTGTTTCTTTTTCATTGATTTATTTACGAAGGTAATTCAAAAGCCCTTCCGAAGCATCTTCCAAGAGATCAATTACATAATAAAAGTCTTGTTGTTCACCATAATATGGGTCCGGAATATGGTCTATTTTGTGCTGACGCAAAAAATCACTCATTTTATATAGTTTTTTTGCATGTTGTTCGCTAGCTGCCAATGCTTTCAGATCACTGAAATTTTTATCATCCATGGCAATAATCATATCGAAACGCTCAAAATCTTGTGGCTTGAAGGGACGTGAAAGACTTGTTACCTCATAGCCTCTCTCACGAGCCGTTTGGCGTGTCCTTTTATCTGCTTTTTCGCCTTCGTGCCAATCCGACAAGCCGGCAGAATCGAGTTCCACATTCAAATTGTTGTTGGCAGCAAACTGTGCAAATACGGCTTCGGCAGCAGGTGAACGGCAAATATTTCCGAGGCAGACAAAAAGTATCCGAAGGGGGGGCTTGTTTATAGTCATTCGTTTTAAAAACTTATCAAAAAAATAATCGGGGCGGAAAATCTATTCGCTTTTCCGCTCCGATGGGTTAATTCATTATTTTTTCTTGGCTTGATTTGCCACAGCTTCCATTAGTTTTTTAATTTCTTCAGGATCGCCCAAGAAATAATCTTTCACAAGATTTAACTGATCGTCAAACTCAAACACATATGGAATTCCTGTGGGAATATTAAACTGCAATATTTCATCTTGACTCATGTTTTTGAGATGCATCACCAAGGCTCTCAGGCTATTACCATGAGCAGAAATAATTATTTCACCATGTTTTTCCAATGAAGGCTTCATATCGCTTTCCCAGAAAGGCAAAATACGTTCTATCACTTCTTTCAGTGATTCGGTTAAGGGCAATAAGCTCGGATCGATGCCTTCATAACGTTTATCGTTAAAAACACTACGCTCATCATCCTTTGCCATAGGCTGCGGGGGCACATCAAAGCTACGGCGCCACATAAGCACCATATCATCGCCATATTTTGCCGCTGTTTCAGCCTTGTTTAAGCCTTGCAATTCGCCATAATGTTTTTCATTCAAACGCCAAGATTTTACCACGGGGATATACATCAAATCCATTTCTTCCAGCGCAAGCCAAAGTGTTTTTATGGCACGGGTCAGATATGAAGTATATGCCATTTTAAAACGAAAGCCGTGCTCCTTAAGCACCTTGCCTCCTTTAATAGCTTCTTCAACACCCTTTTCAGAAAGCTGTACATCAGTCCAGCCGGTAAATACATTTAATTTATTCCACACACTCTCGCCATGACGCATTAAAACCAGTCTTTTCATTGTTCCGAAATTTAATTTGTATTTGATTTTTGTTAAGCTGCAACAATATCCGCTTGTAAAACGACAAGCTTTGCACAAAAGTATATAAAAATCTCATGCTTGTTACAAATTAAAACAGTCTGTACTACAGAATTTCCACCATATTTTTAACAAGATAAACCCTCAAATTATTCCTGTTTGATTGAAAAAATATCACTTTAGGCATTGAAATCCGTATTGATTTAATGTATATTTGCTATATGAAATATGCAAACATACCGGTTTATTTGCGCATGTTTTATCCTTCACTGCTTTGGAAAATGCCTGAAGGGAACAACCGCTTATACCTAACTTTTGATGACGGTCCACATCCCGAAATCACCGCAGCTGTGATGGAAATGCTCGAAGCTTATAATGCAAAAGCTACGTTCTTCTGCGTAGGCGAAAATGTAGTACGATATCCACTCCTGTTTGAAGAAATTCAACGAAAAGGACATCTTGTTGGAAACCACAGCCATAACCACATAAATGGCTGGAAAACAGATAATAAATCATATTACGAAAATGTATTAAAGTGTACCGAATATGTTGATTCTAAATGGTTTCGCCCTCCTTACGGACGTATCAGGCCGGTACAAATCCAAACATTAAAATCAGAATTCACCATAGTGATGTGGACGGTTTTAAGCTACGATTATGCAGCTGAAATGGATGTAAAAAGCTGCATCGACAAGGTAACAAATCATACAAGCGATGGTGCGATAATTGTATTTCACGACAGTGAAAAGGCAGTAAAAAATATGCTGCCGACCTTGGAACACACCCTCAAAGTGTATAGCGATCAAGGCTTTAGTTTTGAACGCCTTGATGTGGAATAATCAACGAAATTTCACATTCCCCATGTGAATTTTAATTTAATACAGCAGTTTATTTTGCATCTTTGCAATATGAAAAGAAAACAGTTATTTTTTCTGTTCCGTTTGGTTGCCTTTTTTATGCTTTTTGCATTGATTCGCTGTGCCAATCCGGTAATGCCCTTGGGTGGCGAAAAAGATATCACGCCTCCGCGTGTGCTACAAAGCGTACCGGAAAACTATGCTGTTAACTTTGATAAAAAAATCATCACCATAAGTTTTGACGAATTTATCAAACTGGATAAAATATCACAGCAAGCGCTTATTTCTCCTCCATTAAAAGAAAATCCCGAATACCGCCTGAGAGGGAAATCATTACAAATTATTTTTTCTGAAGATTTACACGAAAACACCACCTATAATTTGTATTTCGGCAATGCCATCGTGGATTTAAACGAAAATAATCCCTTGGAATCATTTAATTTTGTTTTCTCTACCGGTCCCGTGCTCGATTCCATGTCGCTTGCAGGAACTTTAAATTTTGCATTCGACAACAGCCCTGCCGAAGCAGTGGTAATGTTGTATCGTGATGAACATGACAGCATCCCCGGCGATTCGCTCCCATATTTGGTGAAGCCTTATTATGTGACACGTGCAAACAAAGAAGGGAAATTTCAATTTCGGAACCTCCGAAATGAAGCCTACCGCATTTTTGCCTTAGAAGATAAAAACAGCAACTTCCTTTACGACAAAGGAGGAGAAGCCATCGGATTTGTTGACTCTTTGGTGTATCCCCAATATATCACCAGCTATCCTACTGAAGAAGAGGGAGTTGACAGCACAGCCATACAATCGGCCGATCGCGTGAAAATTCAACTGGCAACGGATAGCTTGCAAACCAAAGAAATGGAAGCAGCTGTATCGGATAAACTATCGGATTCACTGTTTTATCAGAAACACAATTTGCAAAGTTTAAGTCTATTTTATGAAGTCGATTCCACACAACGCTTGTTACGCACGGAATTGCTTCGAGAAGGGCTGCTTCGTTTTGCATTTCGTTACAGTGCCAATAATGTACAAATTGAAACGCTTGACAGCATTCCGGATGCATTTCAAATTATAAAACAATACAGTAAATCATCCGATACCATTTGGTGGCATTATCCGCCCGATATCTTGGATTCTTTGCATTTGCGTGTCAGCTTGGATACCATTATTGATGACACCTTGAATTTGGCACTCAAGCCAAGGCTCACACCTGCACAACAGCGTGCGCAGAAAGATGATACCCCAAAATACCTCAACTTTATAACGAATTTTCAAAATCAGAGCTTTGAAATCGGGCAGGATTTTTTATTGATTTTTCAAGAGCCTGTGGTGCATTATGCCATGCGTGATACAAATTATTTAATCGTAGGCTCGGACAGCTTGCTGAATGCTGTATCATTTAAAAAACATGATAGTATCGGGCTACGGTACGCACTGGATTACAAAACTTTGGAGCCTGAAATGATTTATGGGATTTCAATCCCGGATTCAGTCTTTTTTGGCTTAAGTGGCGCAACGAATGACAGCATTGCAACCGGCTTTAAAATACCTGCTTTAAGTGATTTCGGGAATTTAATTATGGATATCGAACTACCTCCCGGTGAAGCCGTGATTTTGCAATTACTCAATGCAAAAAAAGACTTGGTAAAAGAAGCTTATTTGACCGAATCGGGGAAACAAACTTGGGAGCTTTTGAAGCCGGGCGTGTACAGCATAAAAGCCATTCACGACAGCAACAGAAACAAAGTTTGGGATACAGGAATACTAAACAAATGGCAGCAGCCTGAGAAAGTGAGTGTATTTGAAAAAGAAATCGAAATTCGCTCCAACTGGGACTTAGAAGAAAAATGGGATTTATCGCATTAACCTCCTAGGACGCCCTAGCGCACAATAAGCTTTGACTTTGCAAGTGAAACACCACTAACATCCTTTAATTCAACGAAATAAATACCTGATGCATAATTTCTTGTATCAATAGATAAGCTATTCCTACCGGCTATACTTTGCTGATGCAATTGCCTGCCCCATATATCGCAAATTACTACTATGGCATCATCAATTTGTTCATCCAATTCAATTCGCACTTGATCGAATACCGGATTTGGATAAAGCCTCATCCCTATATCGGATAAATGATTTTGCTCGTTCATGCCAACCAAAGTTTTATCCCATACGGCAAGTGTATACTGTCCCGGCTGTATATTATCCACATACAGATAGCCTACAGACCACAGTCCCATGGATTCACTCGGTATTTCCAGCCATTCACTGCCTGCATTCGGTCGATATAAGATAACCACCGAATCATTTTCTGTGAGTATGAGCTCTGCATCAAGCGCCAAGTCATTATTATACGAAAACCGTGCTTGTATCTCCGGCATCACATCTGCCAACATGTTCAACTCCCAGTAGCGTGAAGGCGACAAGCACAGTCCTTCCGGCTTTTGAAACATGCTGTCAGGGGCTGCCCAATGATGGCTGAAATGATAAAAAACGGAATCCAAAACGGTTTCGGGATAAAGCGTCAAACCAAATTTTGAAAAGCTTTGCGGGGCATTGCCGGATATCCATCCATGCTGATCAGTAACTGCATCTGCCATTTTATTATGTGGGTCAACCACAACCATCAAGGGATAAAAATCGGTGGTAGTAATCAGCTGACCATGCTTTCCGCTAAATTCCACCACATCTGTAATCCATTCATAATCCGGGCTTAAGAACCCGATCTCGAATCGATTGTTGTCTGCCAAAAAATCGGCTCCCCTATATTTTTGTTTTAGATATACGGTATTTTGCCAGCTACCGCCTTGTTCAATTATTTGCACCGAATCAATAGAAAAATGGGGAGTGCCCGGTGTAAATACCCATGCATCAAAAAAAGCATTCATGTCCATGCCGCTATAGGTTGTAAAGAATTCACGCATATCGTCAGAGCTTGCATGCTGAAACTTAAACGCGGCAAGAAATGCCTTTACCGTTTCAAAAAACAACTCTTCTCCCATATAATTCATCATTGTATGCACCACAATTGCACCCTTATCATAAGCTGTATTGCCATAGGTATGCGTAATGGGAATATTGCTCAAAGGATGATAGCCGCCGTCGCGAATATGTGCGTTACGCAATACATCATATTGCGTTTCAAAAATCTCCTGAAAATAACGCTCGGGACTGTATAAATCATGCTGATAAAAATGATGACAAAATGTAGCCCAGCCTTCGTTTAACCACATATCTTCGGCTGTGGCACAGGTTACTTGATTGCCAAACCACATATGCGACAACTCGTGTGCAAGCAAATATTCATTTGAAATATTACCGTTGATTACCGAATGCGGATATGCGATATTTCCCACATGCTCCATGGCACCCACGGCAGTGCCGGTATAGCCTATACGGTCAAAAGGATATGGTCCGAAACGGTTTTCGTATATATCCAAGATATCGACTAAATGTAAAAAAGTGCCTGCAACCTTGGCAGTATCCGATGGACGCGTATATATCAAAATAGGTACATCCGCTTCTATGCCTGAAAAATTGGAAGCCGTCAGGGCGTATTCTCCTGCCGCAACAGAAATTAAATAAGTGGGAATGGCTTGATTTATCTTCCAATGCCATGTAATTTGATTGTCGTGGTGGATGGTATCTGCCAAGATACCTCCGGAAATACCGGTCATTCCTTCGGGAAGACTTATAAGCACTTCATAGGTCGCCCTGTCTTGAAAATCATCAATACAAGGAAACCAAGCCTTCCCCAGATTATGTGGGATACTTTCAAAACCAACCCCCAAATTAAAGGCATAATTCCCGCTGAAATGAAAGCCGCCCCATTGCTCACTAAACGGCTGCCCGTGATAATACACATCAAGCAGAAGTGTATCAGTGGGCATATAGGATGCTTCAGTTATAATATAAAGATAATCAGCTTGTTGGCTAAAGTTTTTTGGCTGCGAATATATGCTCACACTATCGACCGTAAGTGCTTTCAGTTCCAAAGTAATGGTTTCCAGGTTTTGTTTCGGGACCAGCTCAATTTGACAATGTGCCCGTATGCTTTTTTGAGCGAAATCAATTTCTTGGATATGAATTCGATAATGTAGCGCATCCAATGAATCGCTCAAAGCCGAAGTTTGAAACGAATGAACAAAATTGGGCTGCGATAAAAGTGCAACAAACGGAAACACCAAGAACATAAAAACCAATAAGGGAACTCGTGTTTGCATAATCTTCAATTTTCAGTAAAATTACACATATGTATCGGATTCGAAAAAATAAAAGGACCTGCAATCAATTCTCATCTAATATCAATATGCCGCCCACATCCACTAAAGCCCCATCGTACAATGCTTTTAGGTGTTTTCCATGCTTATTGCAAAAGCGTTCCACTTCATCAAAGTCGGGCAAAAGTTCAGGATTTCCGCATACATAAACCGTATCTTCGTATAATCCGCAACATCCCGGAAAAAACCCATTCCGAAAACCTTGAAGCTGCACCATATCCGTACTGCATAGCAATACTTCTATCTGCTTTTGGATCAGGCTTTTATAAATGCCGTGATCGGATGTAATAAATGCATCTCCACCAAGCTCCAAAAGATTGCAACGGCTGTATGCTTGTGCGATATTTACTTGTTGATCAAGCTTATAAAATGCTTTTATGCGTGCATCGGTTACCGATAATTTATGAATAAGCAATTTTTCTGTTGCCACTGCATTATATTTTGCTGTGGTCGGATAAGGAGCAAATACGCTTTCTTCGCCTTTAACACAGTTTACTCCAAGGTTTGTAAGTCTTTCGATGATTGTGGAAGGCAGTTGGGGAGCGTACACAAGTCCGAAAGGAGTTTGACAAAAAAAGATGTCGGGATGCGCAGCAATAGCATCATACAGCCGGGGCATGGAAGGAATTTCTATCAGCGGACCAAGCTTCTGCAAGCTCCGTTTTGCTGCTTCGGGCATCCGATGGTCAATAATGCTTATCATAGGATTTCACTGATTATTCGAAACTCATTGCGCCGAGAAAATGGCATTCCGTCAAAGCTGACTTTTTCATATCGCTTCAATAAGTGCTTTTTATTGACTGCTTTATAGCCAATGGCAAAATTACGTTCATGTTGTGGCACTTCAATACGCAGTACTTTTGCATCGGGCCAAATTGCTTGATCGAACAGCTGCTTCCATATCTGCGTCATTACCAGCTCTTTAAAAGCAGGATGAAAAGGACCTGCTACATATCCATCTGCGAGTAGCTCCTCTGAAGGAAAAAGTCCCATGCGGATAATTTTAACTCCTGCCTTTTCAAAAAGAAGTGTCAGCTGTGCTGTCCAATCGACTGCTTCATCCAAGGACAAAGGCAGATATTTAGCTTGCTGATACGCTTTTTCCAGATAGGTGTCATGAATTACAAGGCAGGGATAGATACGGGTTTCATCTGCTCCTGCCTCGATAATGCTTTGGGCGGTAAAAAGAGCTTTTTCGAGCGTGTCGCCCGGCAGGCCAATCATCATCTGCAGCCCAAGGCGAAAACCATGCTTTCGTATCAATGCTGAAGCATCCAATACTTCAACAGCCGTATGTCCCCTCCCGGATTTCAGCAATACTTCCTCATCAAGCGATTGCGCCCCAAGTTCAATTGTTGTTACGCCAAAATCGGCTATGAATTTCAGCTTTTCTTCATCAATATAGTCCGGTCGTGTACTAAATCGTATGCCATGTACTTGCCCCGATTTAACATAACGATGCGCCAAACGCAGGCATTCGGCTTGATAATCCATTGGAAGTCCGGTGAAATTGCCGCCAAAAAATGCTATTTCAATCCAAGACTGCCCGGAAGGGATGCTAGTAAGATGGCGTTCAATAATCTGTTGCATCTGCGTAACAGTAGGAGCTTGTTTATGTCCGCTTATAGTCGCCTGATTGCAATAGATACAGCGAAAAGGGCATGCCAGCTCCGGCAGAAAAACAGGGATATTGTAATGCTTTATCATTAATTAATTTTGAAGAGATTTAGCTCATCTTGGCTATGCAAAAATAAGGTATTTGCTCATGAAAACTCCCAGAAGCTGGTGCAATAGTGTGTTTACTGTTTAGGAAAATGCAGTATTGGACGACTCCATATGGGTTTGAAACTCAATATGCTTATAATCTAAGCTTGCACATTTACGAATTTGCAGTTTCATGTGAAATTCTTATTACAAATTTATATCACATTGATTTACAATTGGTTTAATGTATTAATGCAAGATTATTTTTGACTTTTATTTTCCTGAACACTGATTCTTCACAGCTTATTTATAACAAGAAGCAAAAGAATTGGGCAAGTGTTAAAAGAACTTTTTAACTTTGTCAGGTTAAAAATCAAAAGCCATGCGTCAGAAAAAAATCTTGGTAATTTACCCCGAAACCCGTGCCACTCGTATTGCTATCTACCGCAATACCGAGCCAATGTTTTTAAAAACCATCAAACATCCTGAAGAAGATTTGGAGCGTTTCAACTTTATTCCGGATCAAACGGCATACCGTCGCGATGCAATTATAACCGAAATGAAGCGCAACGATTTTGATATCCAAAAGGTGGAGTTCATTATGGCGCGCAGTGGTTTGATAAAACCCCTAAAATCAGGTGTTTACCGCATCAACAACCGCATGGTTGAAGATTTACGCAAAGGCGTGATGGGAATGCATGAAACAAATTTAGGTGGTTTAGTAGCATTTGATATTGCGGAAATGACAAAAGCCGATGCCTATATGGCGGACCCGGTAGTGGTGGACGAACTTTCCGACCTTGCTCGTATTACAGGGCATCCTCTATTTGTACGGAAATCCATTTTTCACGCATTAAGTCATAAGTATTTTGCCAGAAAATATGCCAAAAGCATCAACAGGGTGTATGATGAACTCAATTTGATTGTATGCCATGTCGGGCTGGGAGGTATTTCCATCGGTGCACATCTCAAAGGGCAGGTTGTAGATGTAAATCAGGCTTTTGACGGAGGAGGACCCTTCTCGATTACACGCACGGGAACACTTCCGGTAGGACAACTTATCGACCTTTGCTATAGCGGTAAATATACACAAGAAGAAGTGCGTGAAATGGTGAACTCCAAAGGAGGCTACTCGGCTTATTTGGGAACCGACAATATCAATCAAATTAATGCGATGTTGGCTGAAAAAAATGAACGTGCACTCTTTATTTCCGAAGCATGCTCATATCAGGTTAGTAAAGAAATTGCATCCCATTATGCTACACTCGAAGGTGAAGTTGATGCCATCATTTTAACAGGAAACATTTTTAACAGCGAATTATTCTTGGATAATGTGAAAAAACGTGTGGGTAAATTAGCTCCCATCGCGCTTTATCCAACAATTAACGACTTGGAAGCACATGCCATGAACGCAATTTGTGTGATAAAAGGTGAAAGAGAAGTGCTGGAATATGAATAATGATAACAGATTATAAAACTGTATTATCTCGTAAAAAACGATTTAGCCTGCTTAATTCATGAATTTAATTTTGAGAAATTTTAAGGCGTGAGCTG
>CAZDWA010000062.1:3888-13513 GCA_964509065.1 uncultured Lentimicrobiaceae bacterium | reverse complement strand
AACTGTAAAGCAAGACCCTCTGATTAAAACTTACACACTTAATGGGATAGTGTCATATAAAAAATTATCCAGCTTTTCTAATGATGTGATTTATACAGTACGCGGAAACAAAGTATATAAAGGCTCAAGCTCTTTTTCAAGTCAAATCCTTTATAATGTCACGGACAACAAAGTCTACAAAGGAACATCCACATTTTCCAACGATATCATTATGACCATAAAAGATGGAAAGCTTTATAAAGGCACAACCACCTTTTCCAATGATGTGATTGCAACAATTAAGAACGGAAAAGTTTATACAGGCAACTCGATTTTTTCAAACGATATCATGTTTACAATTAATGGAAATGTAAGCATAGTAGAGTTTGTAGCAATATGGTATGCTGTAAAATACCATTCCAAATACGATTGATTTTTTTACTTATAACACTACTGGCCTTTAGGATATTTACAGTAAAGGAGCTACCGAGAAAAGGTGGCTCCTTTCTTTTTAGCTATAAAATCAGCTGCCAAGTGATTAATTTCTCAACAAAACCATAGCATACTGCTCATGGTTTTTATCATTCATTGCCAGCTAGCTTTTCTTATCAATAATTTAAGCTTATAGAGCAAGATAATGCTCTATATATATCCCTAATTAGGTAAAATAAATGCACAACTTACTATAAATCAAGCTTTTTTAACAAATTCAGATTTTAGTGCCATCTGCCCAAAACCATCAATTTTGCAGCTGATATTGTGATCGCCGTCCGTAAGTCGGATGTTTTTAACTTTGGTACCGGCTTTCAGTGGCTTTGGAGCTCCTTTTACCGGCAAATCTTTGATAACTATGACGGCATCACCGTCATTTAATTCATTTCCGTTAGAATCCAAGACCTTAAGTGCGTCTTCTTCCTGCTGTAACAATTCAGCGGGATTCCATTCATTGCCACATTCAGGGCACGCATATAAATCCGGTCCCATCGAATAACCATATGGGGAATTACATTGGGGACAAGCTTTCATACTATCAGCCATATTCATCTATTTTATAGGGTGAATGTAATTTTATTCCTTTAATCGATTTGAAAAGCCAAAATTAGTGAAATTTACCTTACTGCCCCAAGATTTGAATCAATAGGCTAACAATATTGACGGAAATCAGCTTTGTTTTACTAGCCTGCATAATTCACCAATTCATAAACTCATCAATCTAACTTAATCGTAATAAACTTATGATCAATACCTTAAAATGTTTTAGTAATGATTAAAAACTGTTTATTATAAAATGAATTTTGATTAAATTCTGGCACTTTTTACGTTATAAGCTGTTCGCGGTAGTATGCTACAGCTTCACAGCTCATGCCTGAAAATTTCTCAAAATTAAATTCATGAATTAAGCAGGCTAGATTTCACTTGAAAACGACATATAGTCCAGTGCCGGATAAATTCTTTTTCAAACATCAGGCATTCTTATTAAATTTGTTTTCTGGTTGTAAAAATTAGAGACAGTATCGAATGAATTCATATACGATTGATTATTAACACATTGAACCATTTATAAATACGCTCATTTTACAATTCATCAACAATAATCTTGTCAATATATAGCCATGAAGATAGCTTTTCGATTAAACAGACGCTTAAGTCAACCTATGCTTGTAGTAATCCGATTGGCATTTATTCTCCTGCTCATGGCTTTTTGCAGGTTTTTGTTTTACCTGTTTAATATAAGCAGTTTCGCGCATCTGAATTTATTTGAGCTAAGCAGGATTCTATTTATAGGCTTACGTTATGATGCGAGTGTCATTGCATATTTTAATCTGCCGTATATTGTTTTGGCGTTAATCCCTTTCGCTTTTCGTTATCATCGCATATATCAGCTTGTACTGAATATTTTATTTGTGATTACCAACACCATATTAATAGGTGTAAATTTGGTTGACTTGGTGTTTTATCGCTATATTTCCAAGCGAACGACAACTGAAATTGAGGAATTCTTTTTTAATCCTGCAGAAAATACCAGTGGCTTATTGTGGCAGTTTATTTTGGATTTTTGGTATATCGTATTGATTTTAATAGTTTTAACAGTTCTTATTTTACGTTTTACCCAATATTTTATCACTAAAAGCCCATCTCCCATACGTAGATGGCGTTGGTATAGCTTTCAGGCATTTTTATTTCTATTTTTTATATTTATGACAGTTATTGCTGCACGCGGCGGTTTTCAACTCAAGCCGATTGGATTACTTAGTGCTGCCCAATATACTGAAAGCAGAAATATTCCTTTGTTAATCAATACCCCTTTTTCGATTATTAAAACAATGGGTTCCAAATCATTAGAAAGGAAATCCTATTTCACGGAAGAAGAGCTAAATCAAATTTACACACCCGAACATCATTTTAATTATGAGGAAGCTGAACCTGACAGATTGAACTTGAAAGATTATAATGTGGTCTTGATTATATTGGAAAGCTTTGGCAGGGAATACATTGGTTATTATACGGATCGCGATGCGTCATTAAGTCCTTTTTTGGATAGTTTATTTAATAAAGGCACGAGTTTTCAGGGCTATGCCAACGGAAAGCGTTCCATCGAAGCCTTGCCTTCTATTCTGGCTGGAATTCCCTCGCTAATGCCAGCCGATTATCCAAGCTCAAACTTCATCAATAATCAATTGGAAGGCATGGGACAACTACTTAAAAACGAGGGATATACCACAGCATTCTTTCATGGCGGAAATAATGGCACCATGGGTTTTGATTATTTTTCTGCCATGGCAGGATTTGACCATTATTTTGGAAGAAACGAATACGGTTCCAACGAGCATTTTGATGGGAAATGGGGTATTTTTGATGAAGCATTTCTTCAATACACTGCAGCAGAGCTGAATAAGTTTGAAACTCCTTTTGCTTCAGTGATTTTCACTTTATCTTCCCATCATCCATATACTTTGCCAGCTGAATACAAGCACTCCTTCCCACATGCCAAAAATGAGATGGAAGCCACTTTTGCGTATGTAGATTATTCGCTCAAGCAATTTTTTGGAACGGCAAAACAGCAACACTGGTTCGAGAACAGTATTTTTATATTCACTGCAGACCATACACCTGAAAAAACACATCTAAACTCCGGCTCTCATTTTGAAAAGCTATATGCCGTACCCATAGTATTTTATATCCCCGGGCAACAGATTGAGGTTGAAAGAAAAACCGCACAGCATATTGATATTTTGCCCTCATTGATGTGGCTGTTGCAATCTGAACAAGCTGTTTTCTCATTTGGCAGTAATGTATTTTCTCCCCAAACTGAGGAAGATGTTTTTGTGTTGAATTATATGAGTGGGATGTACCATATTATGTGCAACGATACATTGGCGATAAGTAATGGAGACTCCATATTTGAATTATATGCATTGGGCGAAGACCCCGATTTAGAAAATAATCTGATACACAGCCACGCAAGTCAAAGCAAAGATTTACAGCAATTTATACCTGCGGTAGTACAACAATATAATAACAGAATGATTGATAATCAGCTATTTACTAAAAGCGCACAATCAAAACAGTTCGATAAGGTAAAATGAAAAAGAAATTGACATTTATTGTAAACCCTTTTGCCGGTATTCGAAGCAAGGAAAGTTTTCCGAAGCTTGTCGAGCGTTTACTTGATCGTCAATTATTTGAATATGAGATTATTTATACCGAAAGAGCCGGACATGCCGTAGAATTGTCAAAGCAAGCTTTAAACAATGGACGACATATGGTAGTTGCAGTTGGTGGTGACGGCACTATCCATGAAGTTAGCAGAAGTTTGATCGACAGTTCAACTGCTTTGGGTATTATCCCAAGTGGTTCGGGAAATGGATTAGCAAGGCATTTAGAGATTCCGCTTTCTGCAGAAAAAGCAATCCAATGCATCAATGAAAATCATCTCATACATATTGATACAGTAAAACTCAATGCTGAATATTTTGTAAGTATCGCGGGAGTTGGCTTTGATGCCTTGGTATCGGACTACTTCGCGAAATCAAAAATCAGGGGATTCCTCTCCTACTTTTCGATTGTGGTCAAGCAATATTTAGGATATAAACCCGGTAGTTATCGAATTCACTTTGAAGATAAAGAGCTAGAAACCAAGGCTTTATTTATTAGCTTTGCCAATTCCGGACAGTTTGGATTTAATACGGTGATTTCACCCGAAGCAGATATTAGCGACGGATTTGTGGATATTTGTATAGCTCAGAAGCCTCCCCTAGGCGCAATACCACGAATTATTCGATATGTGTTTACACATAAAATACATAAATCACGATATATCAATATCTTACAAGCAAACAAACTAAAAGTTGAATTTGACAAACACGGTTTCATCAATTTAGATGGAGAGCCTATTAAAATGCAATCACCTTTAAATATTGAAGTAAATCCTTTAAGTTTGCAAGTGGCTGTTCCTAAAAATACCCAAAAATAGCTGGTAAAACGAATTTAATTTACAGAGCAATGAAAAAGCGTAGTGGAAATATAGTTTACTCAACAAATCCGAATTTTCAATATGAAGAAGAGGAACATATTGAAACCTTGCCAAATAATCAGCAACAATTGCGTGTAATGCTCGACAAAAAACAACGAGCCGGCAAAAAAGTTACCTTGGTTACCGGATTTATTGGTGCAAACGAGGATTTGCAACAGCTGGGTAAAAAGTTAAAAAACCTTTGTGGCACAGGTGGTTCCGTAAAAGATAATCAGGTTATCATCCAAGGTGATTTCAGGGAGCGCATCTTACAATATCTTATCAAAGAAGGCTATAAAGCCAAGTTTTCGGGAGGATAATCTTATGGCGGTGTTGTAAATTAAAATATTTTTCAAGCTTACAAAAAAGTAGCTTCCTCCTTATCTTTGTGCGTAAAATATGAGATTCCATACTGAATAATTCTTCTTTTAGTTGGAGGATTTTATTAAATTTTACAATTATTAAATAAAATCATTTGCTTTTCATATTTAGTTTTCTGTATATTCGCAAAAACAAAATCACAAAACGCATTGAAACCATGAGTACGGAAATCTTAAAATCAATTGGTTATGTAGCCAAAAAAGAAGATCTAGCTTCTGTTGAGTATGACACCAAATCATCGGCTTTGGTCATGGAATCCCTGTTTCCCTTTCCCGGATATAATGGCACTACAGTACCGGATCGTACAGATCCGCGTTCGCTTTTTTTCGTTACGGAGAAAGAGTATAAAGACGATGAAATCATTCGCGCAATTCGCAATGTGAAAAAAGACTTTTCACATCATTTTGATGGAACACCAGGTATTATTGAACTTTATAATATACCAAGTAAAGTTGTTAGAATCAAATATTTAGCTTACGATAAAATCAATAGCCTTGTAAAAGCATTTGAAGATAACGGCATTAAATTTCAAAGTGATAAACGAATTTCACAATATCCTTCCATCATTAAAATTACCAAATATTTTAAGTTACAACCGAGTTCGGAAGGAATTTATAACGATACCTATTGGAAAGGCATGTATTATCTGCAATTACCTGTGGGTTTAAAATGGAAAGATTTCGAGAAAATCACCATGAGCATTAAACACAATATTGAAGACAACAATTTTGATGCTGCTTTAACTACCATGTATTCAGAGGATGGCGTACTTGATTTTGTACGTATTTACGACGAAGATTGCTGCCAAGGAAAGTTAATGCATATACGCGAAAAGTATATTGAAGCAATAAAATACATCTAACAGCTTAATTTACCTCTTCGGCATAATAAGTTGTTGAATAGCCTCTAATTTATTTCTGAATTGTACGACAAGGCATTGGATTTTCAGGCCTGTCCTACCCTATTAACCGAATTTTACCTGCATAATTCATGAATTATGCAGGTTTAGATTGTTTGGTTAGTCATGATATGTATATTTGCAATAAAAGATAAAAGATGTCACAAGATACTATCCTAATAATTGTTGCCGGAATCCTTTTGGGAGCCGGTATTTTGTTCCGCAGATGGTATTTAAGTCTTGCTAAAACTTATAAGGTTTCGGAACAGTATTCTGCCGGTCGTAAGTTAACCGTAACCGAAATTGATGCAAGACACGAAAACGCGCAAATTGAATTAAATATCCAAGCTACCCAAGCCATTGAAGAATTTCCTCAAGTTTTTGTGGAGTTTATCAGTAAAAAGAAAGAGATTCAAAAATTTGGAACGACTGAGTTAGAAATAAATTCTATTCATGCTGAATTTTTGAATGATAATAAAGAATGTACGATTCAGTTTCTTAAAAAAGAGCTTTATCAAGCAATACGCAGAAATGAAATCAATTTATTTCGCTTTCGTTTTGTGGTTGATTTTGGGAACAACCAATTGATAAAGTCGCATATATTTGCTATTTCTTCACGAAATATGCTGTATCGCCCCGAGATTGGGAAGTCAGCAATATGACACTTAAATTTTTGTTATCAACAAGGAATTAACAAGAGTGAATTTGCGATTACATCTATTTTAAACGATTTACCATTGCATTCCATCAAAGCATTGTAAATTTTCTCTATTTACAGTAGATAATTTGTTTTTTTATCACTGAATATTTTCTAAATTTGAAAGCCTATGAGTTATTGTTCATCAGCAAGCATTATATGTTGGTGTAGGATAACTTATTTGACAATATCAGCAAGAGGTAGCCCGTCAAAGGGCAGATTCAAGCTATATAAATCTATCTTTTATAGGTTTATCTGTATTAAAGATACTGTCAGGCAGTCAAGAATTAATAGAATTTTTACATGAATAAAACTTTACAACTATGAATTTGCAACGTTTCATTTTAACAAGCTTACTGATGGTATTTCTCAGTTTAAGCCATCAAGCGTTTAGCCAGTATTTTGTTGATTTTGAAGGTCCGGGTGAAACCAAAACCTCTTATGGTTCCGGCACTGTCAACTTATCCGGTTTAGACTGGGACATGACTGATATATTAATCGGAGATTTAGCCGCTGATTGGAAAAACGGCACGAAATCAGCACGACTGCGCGGTTATGGCAGCTCAGTAATGAGTATGCTTGAAGACAAAGAGGGTGGAATCGGGACCATCAGCTTTTATTATAGAAGGTATGGTACGGATGCACAAGTTGACTGGAAAGTTGAATATAGCGCGGATGGAGGAGTAAATTGGATACAAGTTGGAGAAGTATTTACATCTCCTGCATCAGATGAAGTGCAATTATTCGAAGAGACCATTAATATTGAAGGCGCCGCTCGAATTCGCATAAAAAGAGAAACAGAAACTGGCACTGACACCAGAAGATTAAACATTGACGATATCACGCTTAGCGACTTTGTCGCGGGTGGAAATATACCTCCGGTAATAAGTAATATCGTACAAATTCCTGCAGAAGACATCACCTCATCTACCACAGTGAAGGTACAAGCCAATATCACAGATGCTGACGGCACAATTACCTCTGCCACAGTAAACTGGGGCACGCAGGCAGGAGTTTATCCGAACCAAATCAGCATGCAGCTACAAAGTGGAGACAGCTATGTCACATCGAACGATATTAGTGCTCAAGCTGACGGGACTACAGTGTTTTATCGCATTTCAGCAACTGATAATGATGGTGCTGTCAGCAATAGCAGCGAACAATCTTATATCGTAAAAGATCCTTTAACAAGCACTCTACCCTATTCCGAAACATTTGACGACAACCTTAATAATGTATACTTATATACTGTAAGTGGTTCAAAACCATGGTGTTTCTACAATAATTCTGCAACTGCCAATGCTCATCAAGGCGATTTCCCCGAAGAGCACTGGCTGATCTTGCCGGGCATTAATTTGGATAATTACAATCAAGAAATACTTTCATTTACTACTTATGCACAATATGGAACAAATGATGAAGAAAATTATCTGAAACTGTTTTATTCTACTGATTATGCGGGACTTGGTGATATAAGTTTGGCAGGATGGACAGAGCTTACATTCGACAAGCCTGAAGTTGGTACAACGGAACAATCCGCTCATTCGGGAAATATCGATATCTCGCATATAATTGGTTCCAGTATATATTTTGCGTTCAAGTATTATTCAAACGGAAATCCAACCAGATGGAGGGTAGACGATATTTTCATTTATGAAGATATTGTAAATCCTGCTACCCATCTTGCTTTTGTAAACTTCCCCTCCACCGGAGAAACAGGAAATCCGTTAACTACTTTTACTGTAGAAGCCCGCAGAGCTGATGAAAGTGTTGATTTTAACTTCACAGGAGAAATAAGTTTATCCATGGCGATGGGTGCACGAAGCTTAGGTGGTACCTTAACACAAACAGCAGTTGCAGGTATTGCCACTTTTAGCGATATCGTATTCAATAATGAAGGATCATATCAGCTTGAGGCTACATCAGTCGGATTAGCAGGAGCTCAAAGCTCATTTATTGAAATTACCAATTCGCCCACAGCAACAGAAGTACTTATACCGCTTTATATTGCAAATGGAGCAAACGGAAACCGAATTCCTTACGCATTTAGAGCCAAATTGGATTATTTATTGCCAAATGCGACCTATAAATATATAAATCAGGTTGTTGATGGGGCTGATAATTCCACTGTAAACGGTGCCGGAAATGTAATTTATGTGAACGAAGACGGAACAATTACTCGTCAAACTGCTAATCCATCTTTTACAGTGCCAGGCAGCTATGGTGAGTTTACTACTGATGAAAATGGAAGCTTTAGCGGTTGGTTTATGGTGGAACCCACGAATAACGCCCGCTTTGCAGCCGGAAATGAGGTTTTTATGCGCATTCGTTTAAATGACGGAGCCGATGGAACAGCTATTCAAAGCCGCTTAACCTTAAATAATGCAGTTCAGGTCATCAACTTTGGCACCGAAGCCACACCAAATGAAGGAACAGGGATTGTAGGACGTACCGGCTTTAATCCAAATAATATGGTGATGCTTTTTGATAATGAAAGCGGAGCAGGAAGACCTTTATATGGTACACAAATCGAATCAACAGGTATTGAGTTTAGTGGAAACACTTGGACAAACTTCTATAAAAATGAAGTAGCCGGAATAAATGGAGCATGGGGCGGTATTGTACCAAATATCAATGCAAATGGGGTAAGATTACTTCAAGAGTTCGCTTTGGCCAACGGAAATATTGTCACAAGCATCACTTCCGAAGATGGTGTTTGGGGTGAAACAAATACTACAAATCCAAATGGCGGTAAAGATGATATTTTGATGATTTTATTGGATCAATCGCCACAGATTGCAGTAAATCCTCAGCAGTTATCCGGATTCACTTATTCGTTTGGGCAAGGACCATCCGAAGCACAAGCATTTAGTGTGGAAGGCAGTTACTTAAATGCAGATATAATAGTTGCAGCACCACAAGACTTTGAAATTTCACTAAGTGAAGAAAATGGATATGCTGCACAGCTTGTACTTCTGCAAGATGACGGCATTGTAGAGCCAAGCCAATTATTTGTTCGCTTAAAAGCCGGGCTTGCTGTTGGTGAATACGAACAAGTGATTAGCGTCAGTACCGAAGGCGCACAAGCCTTGGAAATTGCATTAAGTGGAAGCGTGATTGAAGACTTCTTCCATCCTGAAAGCCATGTAACGGCATT
>CAZDWA010000062.1:0-3788 GCA_964509065.1 uncultured Lentimicrobiaceae bacterium | reverse complement strand
TAAGTGGAAGCGTGATTGAAGACTTCTTCCATCCTGAAAGCCATGTAACGGCATTTGTAGCGGAAGCAACAGACCATCAAAGCATTAAGCTGACATGGACGGATGCAATTCCACAAGCAGATGCATATTTAATTAAAGGGTCAAACATTGGATTTGAAGATATTCAAAATCCGCAAGACGGAATAGTGGAAGATAATGATGGATTGGTACAAAATGTAGCGGCAGGCGTTGAAAATCACACATTTAGTGCGCTGGAAGCAAACACCTCATACTTCTTCAAAATTTTCCCCTACAATCAAAGTCAAAGCGATATATTGTACAAGACTGATGGCGAATTACCGCAGGCTACAGCAACCACTTTGGCTGAGCCACAAATGAATACGGAGCTTTTACCATTGTATTTCGGTGCAAACAACAACCGTCTACCTTATGCATTCAGGGCATCTTTCAGCGGATTGCAAGCAAATACCACCTATAAATATATTAATCAGGTGGTGGATGAAAACGACGGACCTACAACAAATGGTGCAGGTGTACCCATTTTTGTTGCCGAAGACGGTAGTTTCAACCGTAGCAGCTCTGCCAGCTTTGCAAATCCGGCACAGCACGGGCAGTTTACCACAAACGAGGAAGGTGCTTTCAGCGGATGGTTTATGATTGAACCTACCACAAATGCACGCTTTGCAGCAGGAAAAACAGTGTTTATGCGCATACGTCTGAATGACGGAATGGATGGAAATGCAGTAGCTTGGATATTTACTTCCGAGCCGGTACAAATGCTAGCTTTTGGAACGGAAGCTGATGAAAATATGGGAACAGCATTGCGTGGAAGTTCTTCATTCCAGTCGGGTAACTTTGTATTCCTCTACGGTGCTGACGAAAGACCATTAGCAGGTAGCAGCGTGGAAGTAACAGGAGTAGATTTTGCTGCAGTAAATGCATATGCAGCATTTTATAAAAATGATGTAAGCGGAGTGGAAGGTGCATGGGGTACCATTGTGCCAAACATAAATAATGATGGAGTACAACGCATAGAACACCGAAGCAATGCCGATGGACAACTCATTGAAGCAGTAGTATCCGAAGACGGGCAATGGTATCAAACAAATACCGTAAACCCGAATGGTGGATTAGCAAATGTATTGCATATTGAGTTGGATCAATCGCCACAGATTGCAGTGAATCCTCAGCAGCTATCAGGCTTTGGTTATGTGTTTGGGCAAGGACCATCCGAAGCACAAGCATTTAGTGTGGAAGGCAGTTACTTAAATGCAGATATTGTTGTTACAGCACCGCAAGACTTTGAAATTGCCTTGGGAGAACAGACCGAGTTTGGAGCACAGATTACTCTTAATAAAGAAAATGGTTTTGTAGAGCCAAGCCAATTATTTGTTCGCTTAAAAGCCGGACTTGATGTAGGTGAATACGAACAAGTGATTAGCGTCAGTACTGAAGGAGCAGAATCATTGGAGCTTATGGTAAGCGGTACGGTTGAAGAGGCAATTTATACCCCCGAAAGCTATCCCACTAATTTTATAGCAACAGTAAATTCCATGACTTCATTAAGCCTGAGCTGGACTGACGCATTACCTGCGGCAGAAGCTTATCTCATTAAGGCTAGCGATATAGGCTTTGAAGAAATCAGCCTTCCGGTTGACGGCATTGCTGAAATAGATGCTGTATTTGTAAAGAATATCGTAGCAGGAGTTGAGGAATTCACCTTCAACGGATTAGAACCCGAAACCACCTATTATTTCAGCATATTCCCATATAACGGAAGTGCAGAAAAGATTAGGTATAAAACTGACGGTGATTATCCGCAAGCATCCGCCAAAACCCTGGGAGAGGTAACACTTACTACGGTGATTTTACCGCAATATATGCAAGGAACAAATGGCACTAACAACACGCGTTTACCCTATGCTTTCCGTGCAACAATAAGTAATTTATTACCAAACAGCAGCTATAGATATATTAATCAAGTTGTTAGTCAAACAGATGGTCCTACAGCAGGTGGGGCCGGTAATCCGATTTATTCTACTTGCTATCACTTCTGTAGAAGTACAAGTCCAAGCTTAAAGAATGAAGGACATTATGGAGAGTTTGTCAGTGATAATAATGGTGAATATAGCGGATGGTTTATAGTTGAGCCTACCGGAAATGCACGATTTACTCCCGGCAATCAAGTGATGATGCGTCTGCGATTAAATGACGGCAAAGGCGGCACTACAGTAGCAACTTATTTAACATCTGAAGCAGTTCAAATCATTAACTTCAGTGAAAATGCAGATGAAAAATCCGGTACAGGAGTTCGGGCTGTTTCATCTTCAGCACCTCGCAACTTCGCGTTCATTTATGATAATACCGGAGGAAGTGGCAGACCATTGTACGGAACAAGTATTGAGACTACCGGAATAGATTTTGCTTCAATTACTGCTTATCCTGCATTTTATAGAGAAGAAGTATCCGGTCAAAACGGCTCTTGGGGTGCTATAGTGCCCAACCTAAACAACAAGGGTATACAACGTGTGGAAGAGCGCGACTTGGCTACCGGTAAAATAGTTAGTATGAAAACTTCCAATAATGGGTATTGGGATAATGTGAGCACTACAAATCCGCGAGGAGGTATCAATGAAATCCTGATTTTGGATTTGGACGATTCCATTATGCGTGAAACAATAGCAGGACAGCTAAAATTATTCAACGCGAATGAAACTCCTGTTCCTACACCAAATCCGGAAAACATATTTTATATACAGCTGTTTGAAAACGGTATTGCAGTACGTCCGCGTCAAATAATTAGCCGCAATTCATTAGAGAATTTAGATGCATATTATTCATTCGGCAATCTTGACAAGGAACACAGTTACAGCATACGTATTTGGGAATCAAATACCAGCAATAGTATTGAAAAAGGCTGGATGTGGAACAACTGGGGAGGCGCAAACGCTGTTGACGCATTGATAATCAGCTATATGGCAGTAGAGAACCCCATAATTGAAAGCTTCCCATGGATAGCCGGAGAAGGCTCAATCACTGATTTCGGTTTTGATTTGGCTGATGTTAACAACAACGGACAAATCAATTCATTGGATGCATTGCAACTGATGTATCGCGTAATTGGACATGATGATGCAACAAGCTTCCCGAATGGAAAGCATGATTTTGTACTATCCGCTGCTCTACTCGACAGCCATCAAGATTTAAGCTATCCCAAAGCTCCGGAAGTAGCTTTTGTTACGCACGGCAATTATGCAGTAGGAAGTCAGGCGAGTGAAGTATATTATGAAGCCTTTGTGCCCCAATTATCGGATGGCTTGAATGTGTTTAATATTTACCTCAGCCCCGTTGGCGATTTGAATGCTTCATTTATGCCACAACACACAAAGCAACAAGTACATCATACCGATGCGGTAGATGAAAAAGAAGTTCAGCCCGGTGACCGTATTGAAATTCCGGTATATATATCGGAAGATGCGGAGCTGGCTGCCTACAATTTCAGTTTGAATTACGATCCAAACGCATTAGAAATAATAGAAGTGACTAGTACAGCATTGTATAAGCATGATATGCAAAATGCACAAATCAATATTGGTTGGCTGGGCTCAATGCCGGAATACATCTCCTCAACAGAGGAACTTCTTGTGATTGAGGCAATTATAAAAGAAGTTCCTGCCGATGGAAACATATTATTTGTAAACCATGCGAACAGCTCATTTGCTTCACCAACAGCTGAAGTAGTTGATGGACTTCACATTAAATCCATTAAGCTCAAAGTGAAGGAAGAA
>CAZDWA010000061.1:0-13779 GCA_964509065.1 uncultured Lentimicrobiaceae bacterium | reverse complement strand
AAGTTCGGTCATTTCATGCCTGAATATTTTTCCTAATTCTTCAGCTCTTTCTGCCAGCTTTTCTTCTTTTACCACTTCTAAAGCAGCTATTGCAACGCGTGCGGCAATGGGGTTTCCTCCAAAAGTACTGCCATGTTCGCCCGGCTTAATGCCAAGCATGATTTCGTCATTTGCCAAAACTGCAGAAACAGGATATACACCACCTGAAAGTGCTTTTCCTAAAATGAGGATATCGGGATGTACCTCTTCGTGATCGCAAGCAAGCAGTTTTCCGGTACGGGCAATTCCTGTTTGGATCTCGTCGGCAATAAATAATACATTATTTGCTTTACAAAGCTCAAAAGCCTTCTTTAAATAGCCTTCATCGGGTACAAATACACCTGCTTCGCCTTGAATTGGCTCCAAAAGGAATCCTGCAACAGTCGGGTCTTTAAGTGCTTCTTCCAATGCGGCAAGGTCATTGTAGGGGATGGTCACAAAACCGGGGGTATAAGGACCAAATTGTGAACGTGCACTCGGATCGGTCGACATGCTTACAACAGTAATTGTACGGCCATGGAAGTTGTTGGCACAAACAATAATCTTAGCTTGATCGTCGGCAATTCCTTTCTTTGTATATCCCCAACGACGGGCAAGTTTTAAAGCCGTTTCAACGCCTTCCGCTCCGGTATTCATTGGTAATACCTTGTCGTATCCGAAAGTGGAGGTGATATATTTTTCAAAAACACCTAATGCATCATTGTAAAAAGCACGTGAAGTGAGTGTAAGCGTTTTGGTTTGCTCAATCATTGCACCGATGATTTTTGGATGGCAATGTCCCTGATTCACGGCTGAATAAGCAGAAAGGAAATCAAAATATTCTTTTCCTTCGGCATCCCAAACTTTTGCACCTTCACCTTTGGATAATACTACCGGTAGGGGTTTGTAGTTGTGTGCACCATACTTTTCTTCTAGCTCAATGGCTATTGCAGATGTGATTTTTTCGATCATATTATTACGTATATAATTAAGTATATATTATGTGTTAAAAAGTTAACAATAAGACTACAAAAATAAACATTATTTTTTGACTGTGAAAGTTGTTTTTGCAAGGATTGAGTTAGCCTGCTTAAATCAAAATTCATTTTATAATAAATACTTTTTTTAACTACTACTGAAATTTAATAACACATTGAATATAAGTTTATTACGATAAAGTTTGATTGATAAGCTTATGAATTGGTGTATTATGCAGCTTAGGAAAAACATTTATAGCAAGTGCCGGAATGGCAGCAGCACATATTCAAAGAATTTATTGATAAGCGAACGTCGTTTCCAGTATTCGTAATTAAACTCTTCGGTAGTTAGAAGACATTCGTTTATGTAATCATTCATTTGAGATGCAATAGAGGCTTCGTTGCTGATGAGCATGATTTCGTGCATATAGCGAAAGCTGCGATAGTCAAAATTTGATGAGCCTATCGCAAATTGAGTAGCATCGACAAGCATCATTTTGGCATGAAGATTATGATGCAGGTATAACAGAAATTGTACACCTGCCTGATGCATAGGTCCCATATATTTGTTGCGCAGCACATCCACCAGCCCTACATCCGAACGTTTTGGAATCAAAACTTTTACATCAAGTCCGCGTTTTGCGGCATTCATCAATGCCTTACGTAATTTATAACCTGGTAAAAAATAGGGGGTTACTATGATGACAGACTTTTTTGCTTTATTCGTCATGCTTATAAATCGCCGCATAATACGTTGTTTGTATATGGACGGCATATCGCGTACAATTTCAAACTGGGCATGGCGGATTAACTTAATATAATTGGTTTTTGTAAATACGTATTTGTTGTAAATATTAAAATGTTGTTTGAATATCTTCTTGAAATCCAATGTGATGGGGGATTTCATCCGGAGTATCGATTCTTTCCAATTAATATTATAGGCAGTAAGATTTGATGAGCCGATATATGTGATTTCATCATCTATAATCACCAGTTTTCGGTGATTACGGCGGTGGGTACGTGTAAATGTATCAAAGCTGAGGCGAAACTTTTCAAAAAAACGTACATCGCCTCCGGCTTCTTTTAAATCGTCAAAAAAATGACGAATCACTGCAAAACCACCCCATGCATCAATAAGTAATTTTATTTCTAAGCCTTCTTTTGCTTTTTGTATAAGTAAATCTCGTAGACTTTTGCCCAATTCATCATTGCCTACACGATAGGATTCAATATGTACATAATCCGTTGCCTGCCTAATGTCGTGAAACAAGGACCGATAATACTTTTCAGTATCCGAAAATAAATGATATGGTTCAATCAATTCCTGCATGAGGCCGACTTAGTCCTTCGAATTTAATACAAAAATACGCTTTGTTTGGAATAAATAAAACAAATCAGAATGGATGTAATCAGGGTTTTGCTGTTGAATTTGTTTGTAAAGACGACATCAGATGTGCTTTTTTCTTTGCCTGACTGATTTTTAACCATACGATAGCTATTAAAAGCACAACTACTATGGTGGTTAATGCACCCATAATCAGTTGACTGTTCCGTAATTGTGTCGTTATTTCTGTTAACTCGTTTGTTTGTTCGTTAATACGGGTTTCCATCACCGAGCTTTGGTTTTGCCAATCTATATCTGCTAATTGCAATTGAACCATTTCTTCATATACTTGATCCATTAGGTCTTTATAACTGTGAAAAGCTGTGACAAAGCCATTAAAATCCTTTGATTTTTCAAAATTTTCCAATAAAAATTCGAGTATGGACAGCCGGTATAAGTCAATGTTATATTTGTCAGATAAAACTAAGCTTTGGGTCAAATGATAATGGGATTGTTTATAATTTTCTTGCCTCAGATATATTTCTCCTAAATAATATTGGCTTAAAATTTCTCGGTCTTTGTTTCCGGAAGTTTCAAAAACTTTTAGTGCACTTATTAGTAAGTCTTTGGCAAGATCATAATTTCCTTTCTCCATATGTGCGGCCGAAATATTCACATACACTTCTGCAAGCGACTTTGTCCAACCTTTTGCTTCACGTATTTCACGTGCTATCTCAAAATAATATAATGCTGAATCCGGCATTCCTATTCCCCATAAGTAGGCCAAACCAAGATTATTATTTATCATAGAGAACTGCCTGGTAAATCCATATTCCTCTGCAATTGGATATATTTCTTTGAAAATCCCAATGGCTTTTTCATTTTCATCCCATTGCCAATAGATACTAGCTTGATTCAGTTTGGCGCCTACATATTCTTGTACTTGTTTCAAGTCTTCTGCCATTATAGTCGCCTGATTAAACATCTCAAATGCTTTAAGGAAATCGCCCGATTCAAAATGTACTTTCCCCCAGTTCGAGGTTACCATCATCTTCAGCGTATCGTCTTTCGTTTGATGTGCAATGAGCTCGGCCTGCATCAGTAATTCTTCTGCTTTATCAGGTTCGGATAAGTCAATAAAATTCACGGCCATATTTTGTAAAATATAGCCTAACTGTCTGTGGTCATCTAAATACTCGTACAAATCCGCAGCATTTTGGAAAAACTCGTTTGACATAGGAAAATCTCCCGTTTCACGTGCACTAATAGCTAATGAGCGGTGAATTTGGGCGGCAAGTTCATAATCTTCGGTTGTCATTGCGCTTCCTAAAGCTGTTTCGCCCGTTGTAATGCTTTTGTCAAATGAAATAGGACGGTAAGCCTCCGAGATACTTAAAAGAGAACGAATTTTTTCTTCGGATGCCAAATGATCAAATTCACTTATAATACTATCTATTAGTGAGATAGACTGTTCGGCTTCCTGCCCGGATATACGGATGGAAAATAAAAGTACGATTATAGCGAATAAAAATCTTTTTTGCATCTCAAATGCAATATTACATAATTTGTATATGTAAAAATATAAATTTCCTGAAAAAAGTATTCTGTTGACAGATTTTATTGCAAATCTCTTAAATAGACGGTAATTCGGTTTAAGCAGATTGAAAAAAAATTCCGTACTTTGCCAAAAGCTCAATTTATGATACGATCCATGACAGGTTATGGGAAGTCGCAGCAGCTGATTGCCCACAAAAAGATAAGCGTTGAAATTAAGGCATTAAACAGCAGGCAGCTCGATTTGAACTTTCGTTTGGCTGCCGATTTGAAGCAGTTTGAGTACGAATTACGTAATGCCTTGGTTGAAAAGCTACACCGTGGAAAGATAGAAATCAGCATTGCTTGTGAAGCAGGAGATGCGCATCCCGAAATCATGATTGATTCGGCTATGGCAGAAGTTGCATTTGAGCAGTTAAAAGCATTAAGTGCACAACTCGAAATTCCGGTGCCGGATAACAGCATGGAGTTGTTAATGCGGTTTCCCGGATTTTTTGATAGCTCTGAGCTTGAGTTTCCTGAAGATTTTCTACAAGATTTAATTGAGCTTGCTCTTATTGCTTTTGAAGCTTTTGACGCATTTCGCCAGCAGGAAGGGCTTGTGCTTCAGGAAGATATGGAAAATCGTATCCGGATAATCTTGGAATTGCTTAGCGAAGTTGGCAAATTTGAGGAGAATAGAACAGCAACTCTCAGGCAGCGTCTGATGCGTAACCTGCAAGATATGGGCGAAAATACGCGCTTTGATGAAAATCGCTTTGAGCAAGAGCTGATTTATTATTTTGAGAAGCTTGATATAACTGAAGAGAAAACGCGTCTTCAACAACATTGCAACTATTTTTTGGAAACAATGGAGGAACTAAATGCCGGCAAAAAACTCAATTTTATCAGCCAAGAAATTGGGCGCGAAATAAATACTTTGGGCTCCAAAGCCAATGATGCATCTATTCAGCATTTGGTGGTTCAAATGAAAGATGAGCTGGAGAAGATTAAGGAGCAACTTTTTAATGTGCTGTAAATTATGGATAAGGAAAAAGGGAAATTAATAATTGTGTCGGCTCCTTCGGGGGCAGGAAAAACAACACTTGTCAAGCATCTTCTCTCACAAATGGCTGATTTGCAGTTTTCAATTTCTGCTACCTCGCGTACTAAAAGGCAAAATGAGGAAGATGGGGAGGATTATTATTTCTTGAGTGTGGAAGAATTCCATAAACTTATAGATGAAGATGCCTTTCTTGAATGGGAAGAAGTATATCATGGCGTGTTTTATGGCACTTTAAAACGTGAAGTAAGGCGGATTACATCAGCCGGTCACCATGTAATCTTTGATGTGGACGTAATTGGAGGATTAAATATAAAAAAGCAATTCCCTGAACAAGCCATAAGTATTTTTGTTCAGCCTCCGAGCTTGGAAGTGTTGGAGCAACGCCTGAGAAAGCGTTCCACCGATAGCGAGGAAAGTATTCATAAGCGGCTGAGTAAAGGAAAGTTCGAGTTGGGATTTGCCAATGAGTTTGATACCATATTAATTAATGACCAACTTGATGAAGCCTGTAAATCAATAGTCGAAATTGTTGAAAACTTTATACTGAATGGGCATGCTTAAATTTCCAATACATTATCATGCATATGCATTGCCCGCGTATCATCCGAATATATTACGTGCATTGCTGTCAGTCTACAAAATCGAAAAAACCATTGATGCCATTGGCGAGCATCAGCTATTGGTAAAGGTGGTTGCTGCTGCTTGTAATCCTTCCGATATTGCTTTTATGCAGGGCGGCTATGCCGTAAAAAAACCATTGCCTGCCATTCCCGGCTTTGAAGCTAGCGGCATAGTGCTTGCAGTAGGTAAAAAGATTGCGGATAAATCATTGATAGGTAAGCGTGTAGCTTGTTTTACGCAATCGGATACAGACGGAACTTGGTCTGAGTATTTGCTATTAGGCACGCATGAAATACTGCTGCATGACCAAGGCTTGAGCCTGCATCAATCATCCGGTTTTTTTGTAAACCCATTTACGGCTTATGCTCTATTTGAGCTGGCTTTGGAGCGACAAAGCAAGGCAATAGTAGTAAATGCAGCCGGAAGTGTGGTGGGCGCTTGGCTCTTGGCTTTTGCCAAACAGTTTTCTATAGCTGCAATTGCCATAGTGCGTAAAGGAAGTATGATGAAACAACTCTCGGATCAAGGCTGGGATATTGTACTAAATAGCACGGCGATAGACTTTGAAGAACAGCTGTACAAGGCTGTACATGAACTAAAAGCCGATATTGCATTTGATGCGGTGGGAGGCGATATGAGTGGAATATTGGTGAACACCATGCCAAAACGCTCGGGCATAGTGGTGTATGGCGGATTATCCGGAAAGACTATCGGTAATATGGACCCGCTTTCTGTCATTTTTAACGAAATACATATTCGTGGCTTTAACTTGAATAGCTGGATGAAGTCTGCTTCTGCAGAAAAAAAAGAACTTGCCAGCTCGGTAATAACTGAAATGCTTTTGAATGGACAAATTGAATCGAAGGTGCAGGCTGAAGTGAAAGCCGATGAGTTGGTACAAGGTGTTAAACAATATCTTGGAAATATGTCGGAGGGAAAAGTAATTATTCGATTTTAAATGCTTCTGCCATGAAAGTAGGTCTATTTTTTGGTTCATTTAATCCGATTCACCAAGGACATATGATTTTGGCGAATTATATGCTGGCTTATGCACCTTTGGATGAAGTATGGTTTATAGTCAGCCCGCAAAATCCATTAAAGGATAAATCAGGCTTACTCCATGAGTTTGACCGTTTTAACCTCTTGGAAATGGCAATTGGATCCTATTCTTATTTTAAAGTTTCAGATATTGAGTTTTTTATGCCACGCCCTTCTTATACCATTGATACCTTGGTGCGTTTGAGCGAACAGTTTCCTTCCAAAGAGTTTTTTCTGATTTGCGGCACCGACACCTTGCAAAGCTTGCACAAATGGAAAAACTATGAGCAAATTCTGAAATATTACCATTTTTTGGTGTATCCGCGCAAAGGCTCGGATGGGGGAGAGCTTATGCAACATCCACATGTGCAGACGGTAGAAGCACCTGAAATTGAACTTTCTTCCAGTTTTATCAGAAAAGCCTTGAAGGACAAGAAAGATATTCGGTTTATGCTGCCACCCGCAGTTTATGAAGAAATAATCGCCAAAGGATACTATAACTCCTGAAGATTTACCAAAAAATTATATTTTCTTAAGCTTAGATAAATCTTTTAGGCAAGATATTTGTTATATCATTTATACTGAAAGATGAGGAATCGGACATGGAAAATGTGAGCGAATTAAAAGCATTGATTAGCCTGATTGATGAACCTGATGAAGTATTGTTTCAACAGGTGCAGAAGCATATTTATTCCTATGGAATGAATGCCATACCCGAATTGGAGAAAGCATGGGAGCAAACGCTTGATAATCAGATTCAAGGGCGTATAGATATCATATACGAGATTCAGCAAAAACAATTATTTCAAGAGCTGCATAATTGGGCGCTGTTTGGATATGATAATTTGCTGAACGGATTTATCATTCTTACTCGCTTTCAATATCCCGATTTGGACATGAAAGCACTCACACATGAAATTGGATCAATCGTACAACAGGTTTGGATGGAAATGAATGAAAATCTTACTCCACTTGAAAAAGTGAAAGTGCTCAATCATGTCATCTATGATATTAATAAATTTGGTGGAAATACTTCTAATATTAAATCACCCGATAATTTTTATCTGAAAAATCTTTTGGATAATCGTAAAGGCAATCCCTTGTCTTTAGGCATGCTATATATATTGATAGCCAAAAGCATAAATATTCCAATTTACGGAGTAAACTTGCCTCGTCACTTTGTTTTGGCATACCTAGAGGAATCACATATTAAGCCGGCTGTAGAAGCAAACAGTGATCAGGTCTTGTTTTACTTGAATCCTTTTAATAAAGGAGCTGTTTTTACTCGAAATGAAATTGAATTGTATTTGAGGCAAATGCGCCTTGAAAAAGACGAAAGCTATTTTAAGCCTTGCTCGAATCAAGATATTATCCGACGCATGATTGACGGGCTGATTGAAACATACAATCTTGCTTCAAATGAAGAGAAAATTACAGCCCTAAAACGATTAAGAAAGGCATTAGACAGTATGCCTTAGTAGTGATTTCTGCCATATTGTCTAATATTTCTGACAATAGTACACGCTTAGAAAAATTACCTGCCAATTGTTGAAGCTATTCGTTTTTACGTCCCCCTATTACGCTGTGAAAATCATTTTGAATTGAAAACTTCCCAAGTTAATTTGTGAAGTTATATCGTGATAGGTAAGTAGCTCATAATATACATTTTAGAGCTTAATATATCTCGATTTCTTTCTTTCGAGCTCTCTTAACTATTCATTAAGCTTGTTTATTACGGTTATTTCATGTGAAAAACTTTGTACTTCAATCAGTTATTTGAGTTTTAGGGATAAAAAGATGTTAAAATCGCATAAGCTGTATGCTGATGGCATAAATCTTGCTCTAACAATGTAAATATAACGGAATTTAAGCGGTTTTGGCGCTTATCCTAAAGCTAGTTTTTTTAATTAATTCATTCAAAAATAATTAACATTATGGCAATTACACAAGTTAAAGTTAATTCGACAATTAATTCAACATTTCGCGTGGATGTTCAAGCTTCCCATAATTTTGTAATCGATCAGCCTAAAGCTGGCGGTGGTAATAACGAAGGACCCAATCCTTTGGAAATATTTCTTTCAAGCTTAAGTGCTTGCATTTGTACAATTGGTAAAATTATTGCAATGCAACAAAAATTGGATGTTCGTAGTATTGAAGCTACTGTAGAAGGCGATATTGACAAAGATTTCCTGATGGGTATGACCTCGGAAGGTCGTGCAGGATTTACTGAAATTCGCAGTTTTGTAAAAATCGATTCAGATATGAGCGAGGAAGAAAAGAATAACTTCTTACATGAAATTGAAAGACGTTGTCCTATAGCTGATAATATGGCTTTCACTACAAATTTAAAAGCTGAAGTTATCGCATAATTTCAAGATTTATAAATTTGATTTGAATTTTAGGTCGGCATTTGATACTAGCCTGCTTAATTCATGAATTAAGCAGCTAGGGTTCAATGCCGACTTTTTTTATGCCTTTACCACTTTGTATATGGGTGGTTTAGTAGGGCAGCATTGTAATAGCGTGTATCAAATGTCACTTCTTCACCAAGCCAATCCGGTTTTTCAAAAACTTCATCTTCCGAGCTCAATTCTATTTCTGCTATAATCAAACCTTCATTTTTTCCTAGAAATTCATCTACTTCAAAAACATGTTTTCCAAACGGGATTTGGTGCCGTACTTTTTGAATACTTCCGTTTTCACACAGCTTAAACAATTGCTGTGCTTCCTCCGGTTGAATTTCTTTTTCCCATTCAAATCGTGTGAAACCTTCCTTTTTTGTTTCACCTTTAATTGTAAGGAAGGCCTGTTCGCCAAAAATACGTATCCGAATGCTTCGAGCCGGATGTGTAGATAAATAAGCTTGTTCGATTTGTATTGATCGGCTTATGAAAGGGCGGAAATTGCCTTTAACCAAAAACTTGCGTTCTATTTCTAATGCCATATTATTAATTGATACTCAGTGGCGTATATCTGTTTTATTCTTTATAAATCCATATTTCCGGATAGCTTGCCTTCAATTTATTTCGTGCATTTATTGCATCTTGCTGATTGTCAAAACGATCTAATGACACCCTAAATCGACCGTCTTTTTCTAAAATCCCTGCCTTGGGCAAGCCGCTGTTTTTATATCGACGTAAGGCTTCATTTGCATCTGCACGTTTACTGAAGCTTCCATAAATAAGATGAAAAGTGCCGGTTTCTTCAGCTATTACAGGAACTTCTTTTTCCACTGATTCCTGCAGCTTACGTGCTGTGACTTCAGTTTGTGTGGGCTTAATTTCCGGCTGTTCGTCCGTGGTTTGAGGTGCCTTTTGAATTTTGCTTTCTTCTGCAGATTGAATTTCTTCTTTAATGCTTTCTTTTATTTCCGGCTTTTTTGATTCTTCTTTTTGAATAGCCAATAATTCGTCTTGACTTGGCGTGGCACAAATTCGAGGCACTCCAGCGGCATCTTGTCGCTGTCCAAACCAGATGGAAACATAGTTTTCACTAATTGCCAATCCCATGGCACGCCATTCTTTGTCTTTGTGCGCATTACGCGTCAAAAGCATATCAATTGTATAATAGCTGCTTTCCAAAATTGAAAGAATAATGTCTGCATCGATGGTTTCTTCATCGTAATACACAAGTTCATAGCCTCTAAATGGATATGCGGTCAATTCTTTTGGCTTGTTCCACATGCAGTCGTAATTTGGCGCTCGCGGATTAAAGCAGCAAGCTTTCCATTTTCCCATATTCGACCAGCTTGCGGCAGTACAATATGCGGTATCCGGATTATTGGTTTGTAAGTCCCAAACATGTGTTTTAGCAACTACGCTTAATGATTTTGAAAGCGGTATTTCAGGTAATTTGTGTTGTTTTCTGAGTTGATTTATTTGGGATGCCAATTTTAATTCATCAGCTGAAAGGCATACATTGCTCACAGTATATGATTGTGCCATTGATGTGCCGGATACGAAAGCGGCAAAAAAGAATAACAGTAAGAGTGATTTGTATGATTTCATGGCATCGGATTTTAGTGTACTTCTTCTTGATCCCAACTAAAAGCGTTCCAATCTTCTTTCATTGCCTTGTCATAGGCAGCACGCAATTCCATAATCCACGGATGAGTGGGATTCAGTTGGGTATAGTTGTCAATACTTCGTATAGGTAAAATTTTTGGAGATGTACCGCTTATAAAAGCAGCTTTCAGATGGGGTATTTCAGCTTCAGACAAGGGGCGATATACGAGTGGCAGCTCGGCTTTATGGATTAGCTCAATCAGCTTTTGCCGTGTAATGCCTTTCAGCACTTCTTCATCCGGTGCGGTGATGATGCTGTCGTCGGCAATAAAAAACAGATTGGAGCGACTGCCTTCCATAATACCTTTCTCACTATTTAGCAGAGTTTCATATACATTTTTCTCTTTGCGTATGCGCTCTTGTTCATTTTTATATTGTGCATAAAACACTTTTGCATTTGGCTCCGGGCGGCTATGATTTACCAAGCTTGTAGCAACGCCTTCGCGATATTGTTCTTCAGCAGGATAGCTGTGTTGAGTGAACCATGCGGCAAAATCAAAGCTGTTTTGCGCATTTTTGCGCATTTGCAAACGAATATTTCCTTCAATAGCTTTATTTGCTGTAATAAGCTGTTTTAGTGCATTATAAATTTGGTGTAAGTCAAGTTCGGTGCCGGGCATTTTAAGTAGTGCCGACTCCTTAAGGCGTAATAAATGATCCTTGAAGAACAGCGGTTTTTGATCCACTATTCGAATAACTTCATAAATGGAATGAGTCCAACTGAGATGAGCGCCATCAAACTGCGAGCAGCTCATTAAGCGTTCATCTTCAATATAATAGTCATACAGGCAGTGTTCCATAAAGCGCTTACCTGCTGTTTAAATATGCCTCTATCAGCTCTTTTGCTTTTTCGGCATTTGATGTCTCAACTTCAATGCGTGCTGCATTGTCTGAAGAGCCTGAACCCCAGCCTGCAATGACGCTCTCACCAAGCGAGTCGCGCAAACGGCAACTAATTTGGTTTTCTTCCAACAGCTCAGTCAAGAATCTTGCTTCTACGATTGAGCCGGTATAAACTGTTGTAATTTCTCTGCTCATGGCACTATGTTTTTTTGATTATGCTAATTTACATCAAAAATCAAGTTTCTGCAATAATTTCACGGCTTTTTAACATTTTTAAAATGCATTTCACTGCAAGAGCCGCTTCACTACAATTGGATGCAAATATCGGACCGTTATTGAATCAGCTTGTTTCGTGAAGACTTAAATATTGTCTTGACCTGCTTAAATCAAAATTCATTTTATAATAAATTGTTTTTAATTACTACTAAAACCTATTAAGGTAATAATCATTAGCTTATTATAAAAAGCTAGATTGAGAAGCTTATGAATTGGTGAATTATACAGGTTAAGACTGCTTACTGCTTTGCCTTTCGATTAATTTTTACAAAGCTTAACATCAATTCACATACGTTGATGCAGGTAAAAATATATCTTTGCATTTTGTAAAATATTTAATTCAAATTTATACCTCATGTCAATTAATAAAGCAAAAGTCATCGAAGTCTTAAAAGGCGTCATCTTTTTTGCCAAAGGCGACAATATTGTAAACCTTGGAATGGTAGATGAGCTCGAAGTTTCGGAGAATAGAATTCAATTCAGGTTGATTTTCCCTCGTTTGGACGACCCTGCAGTAAATATCGTAATGAATGCTTCCATGAAAGCATTAAAAGACGAGTTTGGCGAGTCGGTTGAATTATTGATTCTTCCAATTTTAGAAAAGGAGAAGGGGCGTGGTCCCTTAGCCGGTGTGCGCCATATCATTGCTGTTGCTTCCGGTAAAGGCGGAGTAGGAAAATCTACTGTTGCGGCAAATTTGGCGGTTGCCCTAGCCCGCAGCGGTTCACAAGTTGGTTTGATTGATGCCGATATTTACGGTCCTTCCGTGCCCATGATGTTTGGAGTTATTGATGAATCTCCGGGGATGGTAGAACGAGAAGGTAAACCACTCATAGTACCCTTGGAAAAACACGGGATTAAATTGCTTTCAATCGGTTTCTTTGTGGATACAGACAAACCGCTTGTTTGGCGTGGACCAATGGCTACTAGTGCATTAAATCAATTGTTGAGCGATGCCGATTGGGGTGTGTTGGATTATTTAATTATTGACCTTCCTCCGGGGACAGGCGATATACAACTTACTTTGGCACAATCGTATTCCATCACCGGAGCAGTTGTTGTTACAACACCTCAAAAGCTTGCTTTTGCCGATGTGGTACGTGCAGCCGCTATGTTCCGTCAAGATAAGCTTACAATCCCGATGCTCGGACTGATAGAAAATATGGCTTATTTTACTCCTTCCGATATGCCTGATAAAAAATATCATATCTTTGGAAAAGGACATGGAGAAGCTTTTGCCAATTCATTACAACTTCCGCTACTTGGTCAAATTCCGATAGTAGAAGAAATTGCGGCTGCAGGTGATAGTGGCAGCCCCATTGCGTTGGATGAAAACTCAGTCATTGCAAAAGCGTTTATGGAAGTGGCTCAAAAAATAAAAGGACTGGTAAACAAATAAACTATTTAAACTTAATTATCATGGCAGTTAACGAAGAATTGATTCGCAAAGTCAAGAATTTAATTGAACAAGTGCGTCCTTATCTGCAACAGGATGGCGGCGATATTAATTTTGTTGAAATTACCGATGATTTGGTGGTAAATGTTGAATTGACTGGCGCTTGCGGCTCATGCCCATATAGCACCATGACCCTAAAAAACGGGGTAGAAAATACAATTCGCAGAGCATTACCCGAAATTAAATCGGTTGAAGCAATCAATTTATAAGAATTGAATGGGGATAAGTGAAGTAAAATACTTATCCCCCTTGTTTTACTAAAGCTTATAGCCTGCTTAATTCATGAATTTAATTTTGAGAAATTTTAAGGCGTGAGCTGTGAAGCTGTAGCCAACTACCGCGAACAACTCATAACGTAAAAATTGCCAAAATTAAATCAAAATTCATATTTAAATAAGCATTTTTTAGATCACAACAAAAATATTCTAACAGATTGATTACGAATTAATTACAATAAATATTAATTGACAAGTTTATGAATTGGTGAATTATGCAGGATAGAACGGATATAAGGGAGTATCCCACAATCTGTGTAAGTAATTAATCAGGGGGTTCAAAGTCCG
>CAZDWA010000060.1:0-13859 GCA_964509065.1 uncultured Lentimicrobiaceae bacterium | reverse complement strand
ATCATTGATTACATATATCGGATGACGGTCATCCATGGCTTGAATGCGGTCAAACGCAATGTCCGAGAACAATTGAAGGGACTCAATAACCGCTGAACTTTCAGAAGCCATGCCATCCAAGCTGCGAAATTCAACCTTGTCGCCAAGCACATTCCAATATAATGATTCTACAAAAATATTTACTTGGTGATAGCTGTCGAGGAAAGGAAGCTCACCTATACCTTGCATGGCGCGGCTTAGGTTCAACAATGCAGTTTCTTTATCATAACGCATCCATAAACCGGCATGATATAAGGAATCACCATCCAAAGAAAAACTAATGGCACATTGGTCAGTCTGTACTCTTGTTTCAGTAAATGTAAAGCTCTTGGATCGTACTTTTGCCTTGGCTTTTCCATTTTGTTTTATTAGTAAAGTCGCCAACTGATTTTCGGCAGATGCACCAATAATTCGCTCTCCTTCTATTTTTAACCCGCCTATATAATCAATATTTGGAAAGAAATCTGATATTTCTATCTCATCCAGATAAATTTGAAATTTCGGATAAGGTGTTTTTTCAGTTGGAGGGCTATGAAAAACCTGATCATTAAACTGACCTAATACCGGTCGATCAAAATATTCCGGCATATTCAACAAAGCAGAATCTACTTGTATCTGTGGTCGTGTAAAATCAATCGAATAAGTCTGAAAATCAACATATCGCTCGGATTCATCCATCCCAAATCGTTGCCACAATACCCTACCCTTTTCAGCTTTGAACTGCATGGAGTGAAAATCCATAATGCCATCGGTCTGGTAAATTACAAGACTGTCCATCCGGGTCTTACTCAGTAAGTCAATCGAATTCAGTTCCACACTAAGCACCGAATCTTTCACAAAGCGAAACTGCCCATTCCTGAAATACCATGCAGTAGTTCCTTTGCCGCCTAATTTATGATCTTTCAATAAATCAGCGGTTCTGCTAATGAATACATCCAGAATTTTGGGTTGCTTTGCATGGATTTGAGTTGCTAATTCATCCAGCCAGTTTCCAAAACTTGCCGCAGTTTGATTTTGAATCGAAAATTCGGTAATAAGTTCAAGAAGATTATATAAATACGGGTAGTTTCTTAGGCGGTTTTCATCCAAAAGCAGTAAAAGCTCTTCCAGCTGCCCTTGCCTTTGTTGCAATATGGTCGCTTTATTCCATTCATGCTCAAAATCCGACAACAACACACGTGATTTAGCAATAAATTGCTTGTTTGGTGTATCCAGCAGACGCGCTTTTACATCTTCATTAAAAGGCAAGTAATCTTTTGTATCATTTTGCCCTAACGACCTAAAGGACAGCAGTATAACAAAACAGCTTAAAAGCCAAAAGATGGGATACGTCGCTTTCATGGCAAAACAATTCAAGATTGTTTAGAAAAAACGGCTGCAACCCAATTATTCTTTGCAATATGTTTTTGATAGGACAGTCCGTTGGCAGCTGCCGTATATTTTATCGCTTCTAAATCTTCCAAATAAAACCCACTCATAAGCAGCAATGCCTGATTTTTCATGGCAGCAGCATAGGCAGGTATATCGTTCAGTAAGATATTTCTGTTGATATTTGCCAAAACCACATCAAACTGCCTATTTCCAATCGAGTTTGCGTCCCCTTCTTCCACCAAAATACTTGGTTCATTATTGAGTAAGATATTTTCTTTGGCATTTTCAAAAGCCCAGTTATCTACATCAATAGCCAGCACGGAAGTTGCCCCACGTTTTTTGGCTAGGATGGCTAAAACCCCGGTTCCACTTCCCATATCCAGCACTGCTTTATTCTCGAAATCAATTTCAAAAAGCAGCTGCAGCATTTGTGAAGTAGTTTCATGATGTGCCGTCCCGAACGACATTTTGGGTTCTATGACAATATCAAAGGCAATAGATAGGTCCGGCTCATGAAAAGGAGCTCGGATACGGCATTGATCATTTATTAGCACATCTTCGTAGGCAGCTTCCCATTCGGCATTCCAGTTTATATCGGGTAATGGTTCAGCTTGAATGACTTTCACTGTTTTAAAAAGCTCATCTTTTAGGATGCGTTCAACTTCCTTTAAGTCAAAAGCCTTTTCTTCGATATATGCTTTTAATTCATCCGGTTCTTCCATAAAACTGTCATAACCGGCATCCAATAAGTGACTGATGAGCAGATCCTTAATCAACAACTCATCCGACACAGCCAAAACCAACTCAATATAGCTCATAATTTATTTTGCGCTTTCGCATATTGACAGAAATTCCTCTGCTTTTAATGAAGCGCCACCGATGAGCCCTCCATCAACACCAGGCTGTGCAAAAATTGCCGCAGCGTTTCCGGCATTACAGCTCCCACCATATAATATGCGTGTAGATTCAGCTACTTCTTCATTATAGCGTTCGGCAATAAGTGTACGTATATACGCATGCATTTCAGCGGCTTGCTCGGGGCTTGCTGTCATGCCTGTACCGATAGCCCAAACAGGTTCATAGGCAATAACTACTTGCGCAAATTCATCCGTATCAAGGTGAAAAAGTCCATGGCGAACCTGACGTCTAACCACTTCAAAGTGTTTTTCCGATTCACGCTCAGGAAGTGATTCGCCTACGCAGAAGATAGGAATTATCTCATTTGCAATTGCTTGATTCACCTTGGCAGTCAGTATTTTCTCGTCTTCATGGAAATATTTTCTGCGCTCGCTATGACCAATAATACTATGGGTTATTTCCATAGAACGTAGCATTGATGCAGAAACTTCACCGGTATAAGCACCCGAACCGAATGAGCTGATATTTTGCGCTCCAACTTTAAAGTTACTTTCCTGAGCATAATCGCTTGCCATTTCCAAATAGGGATGTGGAGGGCATAGAATAACTTCAGCTGATATTTCACGGTCTTCAAATTGCTCGATAAGGGTTTCGAGTAATTCATCAGCTTCGTTAAATCCCAAGTTCATTTTCCAGTTTCCTGCGACGATTTTTTTACGCATAATATTCGTTTTTAAGTAAATAAACTAAATAAATCAATTCTTGTGTGCGGAATAATACATCCGTCAAGAAGATGTACAAAAGTATTAATTATTATCAAGATAAGGCAAATAATAAACTGTATTGCCGGAATATTTACAAGCTATCCGAAAAACAAATTACGGATGCATTGCCGACATGTCCTCCAGCAACAACAATAGTTCATTTATATTCGGCATATCATTATAGTGCCATTTTCCGGCTACATATCCATTATAAAACATTACCAAACCCGGATTTGCTCTCACAATAGTTTTCAAAACAATATCATCTGCAAACAGCAAGTCGGAATGAATATCATATTCCTGCAATATTGCAGCAGCTGTTTCCGGAAGGCTTGCTGTTAGTATCACAGAAGGATATGCTGCTTCAAACAGTTGATGTTCCAATTCAGCCAGCTTTTGCATGCCTTTCGCTGATGCTGCTTCCAAATCATATGAAACAAACACAAATATTCCGGGGCTTTCAAGCAGATAATCCGTAAAGTCGGATGCAAATTCATCTTCCGCTTTTAAATCATGCTCGACTCCACGTACATCACGCTCAACTCGCTGTTCAACAAATTCCCATTCTGCCAGCCATAAACTGTCATTCCATGGAAAGTCAGGAGATAAATATTCCTGAATTTCTCCGGTGATATGGCTTTGATAGCTTAAATAAATACGCTCTTCTGAAGAAGCTGCCGAAGCCATTTGATTTCCAATTTTCCAGCTTCTAAAATCAAGCATTGGCAGGTGAATATAGTTGTAAAATGAAAATAACACGAACAATATGAACAATAGTGCTACCGCAATCCATTGTGCCATAGGCTTTAAAAAGGCTTTAAAGCGTTTTCGGTTGACAAATACGATTAATGTAAAGACCATCAAGACTACATTTTTATAAAATGTTTCCCAATTTGTCAGTGTGATAGCATCGCCAAAGCAACCGCAATCGGGTACCGGGTCGTATAAAGCATCATAAAATGTAAGAACGGTAAAGAATGACATCATTAACAACAACACCCATGAAGTCAACCGCATCCGTAAATTCAAAAGGAGAGCTACACCAACCAAAAGTTCAACCGCGCAAAGAAAAATAGCTAAAACCAAGGACAAATCATTTGCCCACAACATATTATATGCGGCAAAATAATCTTCCAATTTATATGCAGTCCCAAGTGGGTCAACTGCTTTTACAAAACCGGAAAAAACAAATACAGCTCCCGTAAATAGCCTGCTAAAGTTGATTAAAAACTTGTTCATCTTTCTGTTTTTCAAGGTTTAAGGATTAAAATCAATGCAAAAACAGCATAATTTATGATGTCAAAGAAATTGGCATCAATTCCTTCCGAAACTTTGGTGATCCCTTCATTATCTTCAATTTGCTTAACGCGTAGCAGCTTCATCAAAATAATATCGGTAAGTGAACTGACACGCATATTTCGCCAAGCCTCATCATAATCATGGTTTTTCTTTTCCATGAGTTGGTAGGCTTCTTCCAAGGTGTTTTCAAACAACTTGCTTATTTCCTTTGGGTTATCATCCGCTTTTTCCGAAACACCAAGCCTTAACTGAATAATTGCCATAGCCGAATAGTTGATGATTGCGGTAAACTCATCTTCTATACTTTCATTAATCATTTGCAATTCCTTTTGCTGGATACTTCGAATGCGTTTGGCTTTGATATAAATTTGATCGGTAAGTGAACTCACTCTTAGAATTCGCCAAGCAGGACCATAGTCTTCCATCTTCGCTTCAAAAAGCTTTTTACAATGATCGAAAATCACATAAAACTGCCGTTGTGTAACTTTTTCTGACATACTAAATAAAATACTTTTATTTTTGCTTCAAAATCAAATACATGCTACAACCAAGTAACAATAAAATTTGGTCGGATAAAAATACAGCTTTTTCCCGTACACTTCAATTTGAATTTAACGGTAAAAGTATAAATAAAAAGGGACCACTCCTCATGGGCATCATTAATATCACTCCTGATTCCTTTTATTCAGGTAGTAGATATCAGGATGAAAGCTCTGTGTTACAGCAAGCTGAACAAATGCTTTCGGCCGGTGCCGACATACTTGATTTAGGTGCTTTTTCCACTCGTCCGGGAGCGCAACAGGTTTCTACCAAAGAAGAATTAGACCGATTAATTCCCAAATTAAATAGCTTGTTAACCGTTTTTCCGAATGCCTTCATTTCGGTAGATACTTTTCGAGTTTCGGTGGCAGAAGCAGCTTTAAATGCCGGAGCCTCAATGATAAATGATATTTCAGGTGGTTTATTCGACAATGATATGCCTGTATTTATCGGAAAAGCAAAAGCGCCTTATGTCATGATGCATATACATGGAAAACCTCAAACAATGCAAGTCGATCCGCTACAAAACGATGAAGTAGTTGAAGAGGTAAGGCGTTTTTTCTTGAAACAAGTTGAACTATTCGAAAAATACAATGCTCGTCAGCTTGTTCTTGACCCCGGTTTCGGATTTGGAAAGACTTATCCGGCAAACTACCGCTTGCTGGCTGCCATGAATGATATCCGCATAAATAATTATCCAATACTAGCAGGCGTATCACGTAAGTCAATGATTTATAAAGTATTAGATTTAAAACCGGAGGATGCATTAAACGGTACAAGCATTGTAAATACATTTGCTTTATTGTCCGGAGCTGACATATTACGTGTGCATGATGTGCAAGCTGCCCAAGAAAGTATTGCGTTGTGCAAGATGTTTATTGAAAACCAAAATGATTAGTATATATTTGTACATCTTAGTTAAATGGAATTATAATGCTACTATTTGAAACGCTTTTTCTCAGCCTTAAATTGTTCGACCTGATTGATATCATACTGGTTGCAAGCCTTTTATATGTATTATATTACCTCCTTAGAGGGACTGCCGCCATCAATATATTTCTTGGAATAGTAGTTATTTTCCTCATTTGGAAGGTTGTCACTGCCCTGCAAATGGCACTTTTAAGCGAGATATTGGGTGCCTTTGTAAGTGTAGGTTTTATTGCGCTTATTATTATTTTTCAGCCTGAGATACGTCAGTTTTTATTGGCATTAGGAACGCCTAAATTCATGATTAAGTTTAGAAGGCGGTTTGCATTCTTAGGGTCAAAAGTCGTTGATTTGAGGCAACATGACTGGCAGCATATTATTGCGAAGACTTGTTTTAAACTCAGCGAAAAGAACACGGGTGCATTAATTGTAATTACCAGGCAGCACAATTTATTTGAATACCAACAAACCGGAGTACAACTTGATGCCATACTCTCGCAGGCACTTATTGAAAACATATTTTTCAAGAACAGTCCTTTGCATGATGGAGCCATGATTGTAAATAACCAGACCATTAAAGCTGCCGGCTGCATTTTACCGGTGACCAAAAAGCTAGACCTCCCCGGCAGGCCCGGGCTGCGTCATAGAGCAGGGCTCGGTATCACTGAGCTTAGCGATGCCATAGCAATTATTGTATCGGAAGAAAATGGAAGCGTGAGTATTGCGCAAGGCGGTAAGCTGGAAACGGTTAATTCCGTAGAAAAACTGGAAGCTTTCTTTGAACAAATAAATTTACAGAACGAATAAGCGAGTTATTTCACACGCATTACTTGCACCAACGGGTATAATCCTCGATATTTATCATTCCCAATTCTTCAGCTTTTAAATAATAATAGCAAGCCATGCTCTTGTCATTTCTATATTCATAAATTAATGCCAAAGCAAAATGAGCCTCCGCATAATTGGGGTTTAGTTCGAGGGATTTTTGAAAGTCATCATAAGCCCCTTCCATATCTTGTAAGTTACGTTTTGCAGCTCCTCTATAGTAGTATGCCTCAAAAGATTCCGAATCGTACTTCAAGGCTTTGTTCAACTCAAGCATGGCTTCATTATGCTGCCCAAAATAAAGCATCTCAATGCCGTTTTCCAAATGGAATCGCGATTTGGCCGGATTTGGTCCACAGCCATAAATTGCTAACAATAGAACGATTAACCCACTTATCAAAAATCTTGAAAAAATACGCTGTTTCACTTAGTTAAACTCTTTTAATATCGTTAATACTTTATTTTTCACCTCTTTTAGTTTATCTGCCGACTTTGCTTCCGCAATAAATCGCAGATAAGGCTCGGTATTTGACGGGCGAATATTAAACCAAAAGTCAGGATAATCAAGGCGGTAGCCGTCAAAATCCATAAACAAATCCGGTTTCTTCTCTGATATAAACGCATTTACCACTGCATTCATTGCATCGGATTTATTTTCAATTTTAAAATTAATCTCACCGGTATTCACATAAGAGTGAATCTTGTCAATCAATTCCGAAAATGTTACGCCTTTCTCTTTAAAATCCGCAAGCAGCTGCAAAACAATAAGCGCTGCAAGCAGCCCGGAATCGGAATAATAAAAATCCCTGAAATAATAATGCCCTGCAAGCTCACCGCCAAACAAGCCGTCAATTTCTTTTAGTTTGGCTGCCCCAAATGCGCGACCAACTTTCCAAGTATGAACCTTTGTGTCATAAGGTTTCAAATATTCACTTACCGAGCGTGAGCTTCGAATATCTTGTAATACATCACCCTTTTGCTTTTTAAAGTCAAAAAAGTAGTGCCCCATCAATGCAATTATTAAATCAGGCGAAACAAAGTTTCCTTGTTCATCAATAAACATTACGCGATCGGCATCACCGTCAAAAATCATCCCGAAATCACAATTATTAGCTGTTACAACTTGCTTTATCTGCTCCTGATTTTGCGGTTCAAGGGGATTTGGCTCATGCCCGGGAAAATCACCATCCATTGTTTCATTAATATATATGGGTTTTTCTCCCAGCAAGTCTTTTATTAAAAGTGCAGCCATGCCGTTGCTGCAATCCACACCAAATTGCAGATTTTCATAATTTGTTAGATAATCACGTAAAAAATGGATATAATCGGTTTTAATATCCTTATCTAACAGTTTGCCTTTTTGGGTTTTCGGTTCAATTTTCCGTGTTTCGACATACTGTTCCAAAATATTTAGACCATCCTCATAACCAATGGGTTTCACTCCTTTACCGGACACTTTCAAGCCATTATGATGTTTTGGGTTATGTGAAGCGGTAATCATTACCGAGGCTTCAAAATTATATTTGCCCGTTGCCCAATAAATCATTGGGGTAGTTGTTAGCCCGGCATTTGTAACATCTGCTCCGGCATCGGTAATTCCTTGAACAAGTGCATCAAATAAGGCGTTGGATGACTGCCGTATATCACGCCCAACAAGTATATTTTGTGCATTAAGCAGTTCGGGCAAGAAGAACCCAATTTTATAAACCAAATCTTGATTCAAATCTTGTTCCCAAATACCGCGTATATCATACGCTTTAAATGCTTTTATCATTTAATTGCTATTTTTTAATATTCATTCGATCCAATGCACGGCGGTATTTCCATGCATTTAATTCATGCTGTTTTAATGATTCGGCAAACGAATGATAGCCGGAAAGGTCATCTTTTGCACAAAAATAATAATACTGATGTGTTTCATAATTCAATACCGCATCAATTGAAGCTATTGATGGAATACAAATGGGACCCGGTGGCAAACCGGCATATTTATAGGTATTATATGGCGATTCAATCGTTTTGTGGACATCCAATACACGTCGAATACCAAAATCTCCTACTGCAAATACCAAGGTAGGATCAGCTTGTAAACGCCATCCACCTTTAAGCCGATTCAAATAAACACCTGCCATTCGTGCTTTTTCATCGTTTTTATTTGTCTCCTTTTCAATGATGGAAGCTAAAACAGATACCTCAAGCTCTGTCATATTTAATGCTTTCAGTTTGGATTTTCGATCTTCATTCCAAAATTTCAGATGTTCGTCAAACATGCGTGAAACAAACTGTTCTGCAGTTGTCGTCCAATAAAATTCATAGGAATCCGGAATAAACATTGCCGGAATGCTATGATGCTCATAACCAAGATAATCCAAGTACTGACCATCATGTAAAAGCTGTGCAATATCAGCTGAATCAGCTTCAATTTGCTGTCCAACAACCGCTGCCAACTGATCTATATCTCGAATATTATTAAATGTCACCATTACCGGGACTTGTGCTCCTGAGCGAAGCAGTCTGACGAGTTCCAGATTATTCATTTCCGAAGCTATCAAATAACGTCCGGCTTTCACACTCTGTTCATACTTAAGCCATTTACTAACCCATTCAAAGCTTTGGCGATTAATTAAAATCCCTTGTGAATAAAGAATTTCTTTCACATCCTCATAGCTTGAAGAGGATGGGATAAAAATTTCGGCATACTCCTGCTGTGCGGTATATACGTTGTTTTTCAAGGTAGTAGTATAAAAGAACCAAGCCAGCCCTAACGCACAAAGAAGTAATATTAAAATAATAATTAGTAGAACTTTCAGGTTCCATTTCTTTTTTCTCCGAGTTCGAAGATTTCCGTATGATGAGTGGTAATAGCTCATAAACTCAATGATCGGGATTTAAAAGTTGAAACTGAATCTGATTCACATAGGTATCTTTAATTAGTAACCAATCTTTTTGAATACCACATTGCTCAAAGCCTAATTTTTCAAAAAGACGAATGCTTGCTGTATTATTTTCTGCAATATAGCAATATATTTGATGCAAAGATAAGCTATGAAACGCATAATCAATACATAATTCAAGAGCTAATGCGGCAAAACCTTTCTTTCGAAATGGTTTATCAATAAAAACACCCACACCGGCCCGATTATTTTTAGGATCAAAATCGTATAAATCGATGCTTCCGATAGTCTGTTTTTGCAGTTTTTCTTCGTTCACTTTGTCAATCATCAGTCGAAGCTGTTTAGCGCTATAAATATCAGCTGCTTCAAATATAAATTGCTCAATTTGAAACATAGAAAATGGCACCAATGTTTCGCTCACCTCCCAAATGTCACGATCATTTTCCCATTGATACAATAAGACTGCATCTTGGGGTTCCAGCGCTCTTAATCGAATATTGTCTTTTCGGATAAACATACAACCTTAATTTAGCACTAAATTAAATAAAATATTCATGTAAGATAGATATTTCATCCTAAGCTGGCCAAATCCCACTATACACCAAGCTTACCGGTCCATGTAAAACAATATTGGTAAAGCGATTATTTATTTTGCTCAGTTCTACTTTAAAATCACCTCCAACTGCTTGAATATGTATCTCTTCCAATCCGTATTTATTATTTAATGCCACCGCAGCCGCAGTAATTCCCGTACCGCATGACAAGGTTTCGTTTTCCACTCCCCTTTCGTAGGTTCGCATAAAATAGTTGGAATCTCTTTTCTCTAAAAAATTCACATTTATTCCGGCGGGGGCAAATCGTGCAGCATTACGCAATTTACGTCCTTCTTCAAAAACATTTATCTCTTTTACATTTTCAGAAAACACAACCAGATGAGGAGAGCCTGTATCTGTGATTACTGCATTTTCAATCTCCTCAAATACTAGCACATCATTCATTGTAAGGCGTACTTGAAATAATCTATCCGAAATTTCAGTTAGTTCGGCATGATGAATACCGTCAAATGCTTCAAATGATGTCGTCAAACCGCTTATGGAGTTTAAATAAGCAAATACTGCAGCAACCCTGCCCCCATTTCCGCACATACTGCCTTCTTTGCCATCGGCATTAAAATAAATCATACGAAAAGCATATGAGTCTGAAGGCTGTATGAGGATTAATCCATCAGCACCTATGCCATATTGTCGGTGACACATTTGCGCAATTTGCTCTGTAGATGCCTGAAACTGTAAATCAAAATTATTGATTAAAATAAAATCATTCCCTGCTCCATGCATCTTTAGAAAAGGAATTTCCATGTTTTTCTTCATTTTCAGCACGTTAATATTCGTTAATCTACTACAAAACCCATTTTTCGGCTTGATTTTTGCATACAAAAGTACAGTAAAACACGTATAAAGTTAAAGTCAACTTAGGTGTTTTGTCTGATTATGTCAAAGTAACGACCTTTTTATTAGGATGGTTAAATCATTAACAAGTATTAACAATGCAAATAAAACTTTTAAAAATACATATCGTTAATCAAACAACGAATTTCGTTAAAAATGCATTATGAGTGATTAATCCAACACATAATTATCGATAAAATTACATCATTTAACTATTAAAATACGTTTTAAATACATTTGCCATGAAACAGAAATTCAGTAATCTTCTTTTAGGAATTATCGGAGGAGCATTGGTCTTAGGCATCTTTTTTATTTTCAGTACGAGTAAAAAAGCTGATGGAAGGTTTCCGGATGGCACTGTTGTACGTCAAACTGTACAGCCTGAGGGCTTAAACCTGTACAGTGCTCGTTATGCTTCTATCCCACAGCAAATTAGCTTTGTTGATGCGGCTGAAAGTACGGTAAATGCCGTAGTCCACATTCGCACGGAAATTAAACAGCGTACATCTTCTTATGATGATTTTTTTGGTTCGCTTCGCGAATACTTTTTTGACAGTCCATACCATGGAAACAGTCGTAGTTTGGTAGGTTTTGGCTCCGGTGTAATACTTTCCGATGATGGGTATATTGTAACAAACAACCATGTGGTTGAAGGAGCTGACAAAATAGAAGTTACGTTTAATGATCGCAGAAAGATGCAGGCTACAATTGTAGGCACTGACAGTAACACAGATATTGCTTTAATTAAAGTGGAAGCAAATGAACTTCCATTTCTTGTTTTTGGAGACTCTGACAATGTAAAAGTCGGAGAATGGGTATTAGCCGTAGGAAATCCGTTTAATCTCACTTCCACGGTAACTGCAGGTATTGTCAGTGCTAAAGCCCGAAACATTAATATTTTGGGAAGTCGCTCTGCTATTGATTCTTTTATACAAACCGATGCAGCGGTAAACAGAGGAAACAGTGGAGGCGCCTTAGTAAATACAGCCGGTGAATTAATTGGCGTTAATGCAGCTATTGCCTCACATACAGGTGTTTATGAGGGGTATTCCTTTGCCATTCCTTCTAATATCGTAAAAAAGGTTACCGATGATATCATACGCTATGGAGAGCCACAACGTGCCTATCTTGGTGTAGAAATACGTGAGCTTGATCAAGACTTAGCCAGTAAAGTTGGTGAAGAAGACGAGATTAAAGGCGTGTATGTGGTGCGTGTTACCGAAGGAGGTGGTGCAGCTGAAGCCGGTGTAAAATCGGGTGATGTGATATTGGCAATCAACAATAAAGAAGTGAATACACTATCGCAACTACTTGAGGCAGTGGGACAATACAGACCGGGTGATAAAGTGGATGTGCTATTATTGCATCAAAAGAAGCAGAAAAATGTTGAAGTGACACTTCGAAATCAAGCCGGTACCACACAAGTGGTTAAAAAAGAGGACCAATTTTTCAATGAGGAATTGGGTGTAAGTTTAGCACGATTAAATTCGGAAGATCGTCTGAAATATAATGTATCAAACGGATTAAAAGTCGTAGAAGTTAAAGACGGTCTTTTAAGTCGAGGAGGTATCTCAAAAGATTTCATCATCCTATCAATCAACAATCAACGTGTTGACGATCAGGATGATGTACGTAAAGCGCTACAAAATAGCCGTTCCCGTATGGTGCGCATTCAAGGAATGTACCCCAACGGAATGAAAATAAGTTTTGAATTTTTAAATTAAAATTATAACATAAAATACTGATTTCCACTTTGGGAAGGAGGTGTCCAATCGGGCATCTCCTTATGTCGGTTTAAAACATTTCATCCCATTTAATTGTTAATTAATGGAATAAAATCATTTTTCTAAAAGTCTAATATTTATATCTATACAATAAAACACTACAAACATGAGGCAGCTAAAAATTACCAAATCTATTACAAATCGCGACACGGCATCCCTTGACAAGTATCTGCATGATATTGGAAAAGAGGAGATGATTACGGCAGATGAGGAAGTGGAGCTTGCCAGAAAAATCAAAGGTGGCGACCAGCAAGCCTTAGATCGACTGGTAAATGCCAATTTACGTTTCGTGGTTTCAGTAGCCAAACAATATCAAAATCAGGGACTCAGCCTTCCCGATTTAATTAATGAAGGGAATCTTGGTCTTATTAAGGCGGCGCAGCGCTTTGACGAAACCAGAGGTTTTAAATTTATTTCATATGCTGTATGGTGGATTAGGCAGTCCATCCTTCAGGCATTGGCAGAGCAAAGCCGAATCATACGGCTTCCACTTAATCAAGTCGGCTCCATAAATAAAATAAGGAAAACATCCGCAAGGCTGGAGCAGATATTCGAAAGACTACCATCAACTGACGAAATAGCCGAGCAGCTTGATTTACCGGAGCATAAGATTAAAAACGCCATGAAAATTAACACACGTTATATTTCTATGGATGCTCCTTTAAGGGCAGATGACGATCAAGTTTTTTTGGATCAATTTGTTCCGGACAATGTAGAAGGAACTGATGAGGCATTAATGCGTGAGTCCTTAGGAAAAGAAATTCAACGCTCACTTGCTTCTTTAAGTGAAAAAGAACGCGATGTTATCAATATGTATTATGGTATTGGGATGAATCACGGATATACCCTGGAAGAAATTGGTGCTAAATTTGACCTTACACGAGAACGTGTTCGTCAAATAAAAGAAAAAGCCATACGCAGATTAAAGAATACTGCGCGTAGCAGATTATTAAAAGCCTATTTAGGTCAATAGTTTCAGCTAGTATCGGATGATATACAAATCCTTTTCTCCTCCCCTCTTCATAATCAAGATTCATTTTACTTTTTAAACGTACAAAAAAAGCCGGCTTCCAAGGAAGACCGGCTTTTCTCATCATCTTAACCAAAACT
>CAZDWA010000059.1:0-14122 GCA_964509065.1 uncultured Lentimicrobiaceae bacterium | reverse complement strand
TTCTTGATAAAAAGGACGCAAAAATCAAGCATGAATAATCGGCCTCCCCGCACTTGACAAAGCATTTAAATCTAAGCAAGGTTGCGTCGCTTATAAGGAATATCATCTTATGCTTTTGTTAAGCATATGGGATTAAGCAGCATTAATCTGCATCTTTCTAACTCCTTGTAACCTCAAAACAGACCACCGTTCCGATGGCCTGCCTTGTATGATTTACTGTGCTTTCTTGATTCACCTGGGCGCCGCTCCCTCATTCATGCGAGCCTCCGCTTCCGATCAAATATCGGAACAGCCCGGTTACAAGAGCAAGTGTTTTTAGTTTGTTTATGCTCAATTGACCTAGAAGCAGGAACAAATGCCGTTCCTGCGGAACGAAATGTGTGTAAAAAACTGTTGCAGTATGTTTTTACCACGTCCTGTAGGGACGAAACAGCATCCCAGTGACAGTTTCACGCATAAAACATACATCTTTCATCCTTCTTCTTAATAAAGATGGACAACAAAACCACTCAAAGCTCACGAATAATGCTTTGGGATTTGGTTTTCTTCATTGCCTGCCGTACGGTAAAAAGTGATGACAGCCCTCCTATCAGCAAAACAATGGCAAATACAGCCAAAATATCGCTAAAAAGTAGATGTACCGGATATGCATCTATTACAAAGGCACCGGATTGTCCGCTAAGTTTGAGCAAGCCAAACTGCTGCTGTAAGCCCACAATAATAATTCCGGCAAAAAGGCCGCTTAAACCGCCGGCTACCGCAATAAGTAAACCCTCCGAAAGGAAAATACGACTAATTAATGAATCGGATGCACCAAAACTTTTTAAAATACCACGGTCTTTTTGTTTGTCTACGATTAAAATCGTAAGCGAACCAATGACATTAAAGGTTGCCATGATTAAAATGAACGTGAGGATGATGAATACAGCCCATTTCTCGGAACGAATGATTTTATACAAGCTTTGTTGTTGTTCCATCCTATTTTTAATACTGAATTCAGGTCCATAAAGCTTAGAAAGCTGTTGTTTTATGCTTTTTACGGACGCATTTTTCTCCAAAAAGACCTCCACACTGCTAATCCGATTTTCTTGTCCTAAAATATCTTGAACCCACGACAAAGGCGCATACACATAGCGTGCATCATATTCCTGCTGTGAAGTGAATACCCCTACGGGGCGAATGCTGCGGCTGTTAAATCCCTGATCAAGGGAAATAAGTTGCCCTGCTCCTGCCCTCGGTGCAAAAACCTGCAGCTCAGTTGAGGAATTGTGAATATTGACATCCAAATACCAAGCCACACCGGCACCTAATACAGCAAATTGAAATAAATCTTTTTCCAGAATAAACTCACCGTCGTAGATGATATCATCCACCATTGATAACTCCTGATATTGTCTGCCAACGCCTTTTAATCTTCCGATATGCTGATGATCCTCATAGCGAAATAATGCATCTTCTTCCAATACTTCTACGGCTGAAGCTACCCCCTTTTGTGCCATTAGCTGCTCAAATTGCAGGGCATTGCTTTCAAAAGTTTTGCCTTGTACGGGTTCAATCAGCAAATCAGGCGAAACGGCATTCACCATTTGCATAATCACCTTTTCAAATCCGTTTAAGGCAGACAAGGTTACAATTAGTGCAAAAGCTCCCACAGCCACACCAATTACCGAAACAATGGTAATGATATTGATGAGGTTATGGCTCTTTTTGGCCAGCAGATATCGCTTTGCTATAAAAAAGGGGAGCTTCATGTTATTTGGTTAAAAAAATAACTTATTTATATGCTATGGCAATGAGTCCGGTGCCGCTTGCATGGGTTTTATACAGGTCGATTGTATTTAATATCAAGCAAAACGGAAAAACTACCAAATAATAAAATGGCAGCAACACAAAAAACCAAGAAGAGCGATTTAATAGCATAATCGGATATTTCATGCTTAATCGCCAAGAAAGTCTGCCCGGTTTTCCGTATTGGTAGTGCAGTTTTGCCGAGCTAAAGCCTGCGCTGAGCAGCTTTTCCTTTAAATCTTCAATTGCATAACCGTCACGTACATGTTCATCAATAAATCCCACAGCCCCTTCTTCACTATGTTCGTGATGTTGCACGTCAGAGCCACCCTGATCTGAAGGGGTTGAAATAAGCACAGCCCCACCCGGCTTCAGTGCGTTAAAATAATTTTTCAGCACCAAGCGATCTTCTTCAATATGCTCCATCACATCCACGCAAAGCACCAAATCAAATTGGTTTTCATAATCCAGCTTTGTCAGGTCGGCAACTTCAAAAACAGCTTGAGTCTTACCGATTTTCCCGAAAAAGTTGTTACAGTCTTCAATTTGTTCTTCTTTTACATCGAGTCCCAATATTTCCCATTGGGGAAATTTTCGCGACATATAGTACACATATTGCCCAAATCCGGACCCGGCATCCATTACCGATTGCTTTTCGCTTCGCTTTGCAGCCCAGCTTTTAAGCTCTCGCTTAATATGCCAGCTACGCAGCAACAGTAAATCAAGCAAGCGATAAAAAAGCTTGCGTAAAAGCGGATGCCGATTAAAAAGCGTTCCGAGATTCCGTTTTATTGGATCGTATTGCACCTTAATCTCCTTTTAATAAATCGTCAATCCGTTCGATATAATCCAGCGAATCGTCCAGAAAAAACTGCAGCTCAGGCACTGAACGCAGCTGATGACGAATTTTGTTACCAAGCAAGCCTCTTATTTCACTCGAATTCTGCCGGATTGCGGCAATCACCGTATCTTTTTCCTTCGCTCCGAATACACTCAGATACACCTTCGCGACTGAAAAGTCGGGCGTAAGACTTACACGAGTTACCGTAAGCAGTGAGCCCGCAGCAAGATGGCTTAAATCATGCAGGAATATATCACTTAAATCGCGCTGCAGCAGCCTGCCAATTTTTAATTGTCGTTTTGATTCCATAATGCAAAAATAACATATTGTATCATTTCACATCAAGAAGAATACCGAAGTATGAGAGATATGTACGAAATAATGTGAAATCCGTGTAAAAAATTGATTTATCTCACGGAAATAGAGGCATTTAATGCAAAATAAATAATTGGGATTTTGTGATTAGAGTAATTTCGAAATGATGGCATTAAGTATTATAATTTTACGAGTATTTCAACAAATGATATCCATAATGCAAAAATATTAACTTTGTAGGGTAAAATATATGCTATGGCAGCTTCAAATTTTATTGATATTCACGGGCTTGCCAAGGAGTTGCAGGATGATGTGATTAGCATCCGCCGGCACTTGCATTCCCATCCCGAACTTAGCTACGAAGAAAGCGAAACAGCGGCTTTTATCGCATCACAACTTCGTCAAGCCGGCATTTCGCATGAAACAAATGTTGGCGGATATGGTGTTGTCGGTATTATTCAAGGGAACAATCCCGGTAAAGTTTGTATCGCATTGCGCGCCGATATGGATGCGCTTCCCATAGAAGAGGAAAATCAAGTGGCATATCGCTCCAAGATTTCCGGCAAGATGCATGCCTGCGGACATGATGCCCATATGGCAGTATTACTTGGTACAGCGAAGCTTTTAAATAGCATTCGCAATCAATTTGAAGGCACGATAAAATTACTATTTCAGCCTGCGGAAGAAAATCTACCGGGCGGTGCCAAAGCCATGATTGAAGAAGGAGTTTTACATAATCCGAAGGTAGATGCCATTGTAGGACTGCATGTCACACCTGAACTGAAAGCCGGATTAGTGGGATTTCATTCGGGTGCGTTTATGGCATCGGGAGATGAGATAAACATCAAAGTAAAAGGACAAGGAGGGCATGCCGCCATGCCACATCAACTAAATGACACTGTTGTAATAGCTGCTCAAATTGTGTTGCAGCTGCAACAAATTGTAAGCCGCTTGGCGCCTCCCTTGGTGCCTACGGTATTGTCGTTCGGACGTTTTATAGCAGATGGCGCACATAATATCATACCCGATGAAGTGCTGATACAGGGCACTTTACGTACATTTGATGAAAAGTGGCGCAAACAAGCGAAAGAACAAATCACTAAAATTGCACAACATACAGCCGCTTCGATGGGAGCTACTGCCGAAGTGGATATTGAAGAGGGTTATCCCGTCCTTATAAATAATCCGGAGGTTACGGGGCTTTTGCAGCAAGGCTTTGAAACATTTTTCAAGGAAGAAGAGCTCAGCGAGCTCCCAAAACGCATGACGACAGAAGATTTTGCGCGCTATTCACAGCTTATTCCTGCTTGCTTTTTACGATTGGGCACCGAGTTGCCAAACGATATCCGCAGATTACATACTCCTACTTTCGACATAAACGAAAACGCCTTGCTTAATGGCACCAAAGCAATGGCTGCCGCCGCATTGATATTGTTAGATCATTTTACTACAAATAAAAAAGCATGATAGTAACAGGCACACATTTTCAAACCATATGGATGGAAGAAGGCACGGTAAAAATGATTGACCAAAATAAGCTTCCTTTCGAATTTTCGATACATGCGTGCAAAAGTTATTGGGACAGCTGTATGGCCATCACCGAAATGCGAGTACGTGGTGCCGGCGCCATCGGTGCGGCAGCAGCATTTGCCATGGCACAAGCTTTTTTGGAAGCTCCCGAAGATGATTTTGAAAGCTTTACCATCGAAGCACGAAAAGATATTGAATCGACACGCCCTACCGCACGAAATTTGTTTTATGCCACAGAAAAAGTATTTAAAGCCGGACAAGTTTCGGTCGAAAATGCAGTAGCCGAAGCCCATAAGATTGCACAACAGGATGCGGAAGATGCAAGGTATATAGGAATTTATGGCAATGAGCTCATAAAAAACCGTGCCCGAATATTGACGCACTGCAATGCCGGATGGCTTGCTTTTGTAGATAACGGCTCTGCATTGTCTCCAGTTTATCAGGCGCAGCAAGCCGGAAAAGAAGTATTTGTGTATGTGGATGAGACCCGTCCTCGCGGACAAGGTGCACGGCTTACGGCATGGGAGCTGCACAATCAGCAGATTCCGCATGTGATTATACCTGATAATGCCGCTGCATCACTCATGGCACAAAAGAAAATTGACCTGGTAATTGTGGGCGCTGACCGTATTGCACGAAATGGAGATGTAGCAAATAAAATCGGCACATATGCCTTGGCAATAGCCGCAAACTACCATAATATCCCATTTTATGTGGCAGCTCCACGCTCCACCTTTGACTTGGAATGTAGAAGTGGAAAAGATATTGTAATCGAGCACAGGGACGCAGAAGAAGTCTTGTTTCAAGATGGGATTGATCAAAATCACAATATCTTACGCATACGAGTAGCATCGCCGGGCTCGGATGCCTATAATCCTTCATTCGATGTGACTCCCGCAAAACTTATCAGCGGAATTATTACCGAAAAAGGACTGATAAAAGCACATCATATCGCCATAAAAGCATTGTTTAAAGATGAATCATAAAGTAAGACAAAAAGAGGTGGCAGCTTTCATGCGAAGGCTATACAAAATCGGGCTTACGACGGGGCTTGGCGGAAATATCAGCCTTAAAAAGGATGGATTTATATATATCACGGCTTCCCAAACGGATAAGGCAAAGCTAAAATCGGATATGGTCTGCATTTTGGATGCAGATGGAAATCCTATCGAAGGGGGCTCGAAAAACATCAGCATGGAAAGCGGTATGCACCGAGCTGTTTATGCAGCTTGCCCCCAAGCTACTGCCATCATACACGCCCATCCACCCCTTTCTACCGCTTTTGGCGTAGCCGAAAAATTAATCAATACACGACTGACTGCGGAAGGGCATATGATTTTGGGTGAGCCGCTTATAGTGGATTATGCCCCTCCGGGTAGCTTAGAGCTTGCCGAAGCCGTTGCAGCAGCAGCAAAACATGCGCAGGTGATGCTGATGAAAAACCATGGCGTCATCGCCTACGGCAACAGCCTTTCGGAAGCATTTGAACGTATTGAAGTACTTGAAAATATGGCGAAAATACATCTTGTGAGCTTGTTTCTGGGAAAACAAACTGCTTTGACAGACAAGGATATTTTCGTGCTCAATCAATTAGTAAAGCAATGAACGAGATTCCACAAATTCAACTAAATAACGAATTATCATTGCCCGTTTTGGGCTTAGGCACTTGGGAGATGGGTGGGCGCCATCAAGCCGACAAAACACAAGACCGCCAATGGATAGATGCTATCAGCAATGCATTGGATATGGGTATTACACATATAGACACGGCTGCGATGTATGGAAACGGACATACGGAACGACTTGTAGGTGAAGCAATAAAAACTTTTGATCGGGAAAAGCTTTTTATTACCACCAAAGTAGCCGGAAATAAATTACAATTCTCGGAAGTTATCCGCTCGGCAGAATCGAGCCTAAAACGACTTAATATTGATCAAATCGACTTGCTGCTGTTACATTGGCCCAATCCGGCTGTGCCGATAAGCCAAACAATAAGCGCCATAAATATGCTTGCCGAAGAAGGACGTATAAAATGGTTCGGATTGAGTAATTTTCCGCTAAATCTGATGCGTGAAATCGAATATTATACGGATTTGCCGATAGTTACCAATCAGCTGGAGTATAATTTATTTTGCAGAAACAACGGACGCTATAATGAAAATGTGGAATCGCTTATTATTCCCTACTGCCTCAGCAAAGGAATCAGCATCACAGCATGGCGCCCGGTGCTAAAAGGCTCTTCCCAAGAGTTGCAGCATCCCGTTATTCAGGATTTATGTGTCAAATACGACAAAACGGCTTTCCAAATTGCACTCAACTGGCTAGCAAACAAGCCATTTACTTTAAGCATCCCAAAAATGAGCAGCAAAGAGCATCTGGCAGAAAATATTGCTGCCGTGCAGTTTAAAATGGAAGAAGAAGATTATCAGCTTTTGGATATGCTAGGCAGATAAACATTTAAAAATTAAATGTTTTGCCCCCTTTTTACATTCCCAAACTAACTTTTTACAATAACCGAGTAGTAGTTGTCGGTCTCGGAGCTTTGATAACCAGTATCTTAGCAGGCTTTTCGCTCTTATTGAACAAGCAGTGTACAATATCTTTGGGGCTTTCCACAAGCATATGCTGTTCTACCTGCACAATTTCTTTGCCTACCTGTACCTCCGGGCTTCCTTCCACAATAAAGAAGAATACATCAACAGGAGTGATATGGGGCTTCAGCTGTTCGCCAGGCTGCAAGCTGATTAAAACTGCTTGGGCATTTTCTTTGTCGTAAAGTGAACGTACATCTACCTTATGCGGTGTTTGTTTAATTTCTTGTTCTTTCCAATCGATAATATTCATAACACAACTAAATTTTAAAAAAACTGCACAAATTTAACTATTCCAAGCAGAGTTTATCCCAATAGGGCAATAAAAAACAGATTATATTTGCAGCTTATCCGGTATCAATGAAAGAAACAAGCTACACACTAACAGATTGGCTGCCTACCACACGCAAGGAGGCAGATTTACGGTCGTGGGAAGAGATGGATGTCGTCTTGTTTACCGGTGATGCCTATGTAGACCATCCGGCTTTTGGTGCTGCCGTCATCGGACGTACCATTGAAAGGGAAGGTTTTCGGGTTGCAATAGTGGCGCAACCCAACTGGCAGGATGATTTACGCGACTTTAAAAAATTCGGTCGTCCAAGGCTATGTTTTGCTGTCAGTTCAGGAAATATGGACTCCATGGTAAATCATTATACAGCCAACAAACGCCTACGCTCCAATGATGCTTATACGCCCGGAGGCGAAAAAGGATTTCGACCCGATTATGCCACCATAGTGTATAGTAAAATTCTCAAATCAATTTATCCGGATGTACACCTAATCATTGGAGGTGTGGAGGCATCATTGCGAAGATTGACACATTACGACTATTGGTCGGATGAACTCAAAGCGGGAATCCTAATCGATTCTTTAGCTGATATGGGCGTTTACGGCATGGGAGAGCTTGCCATTATTGAAGTGCTAAAGCTGTTGGATAAAGGAATTCCCATTCAAGAGTTGACGCAAATACCCCAAACATTTTATGTGCAAAGCAAGCATGAGGCTATTACGGACAGCAAATGGGAAGATATCGTACTCGCCTCGCACGAAGACTGTTTGACAGACAAAAAGTCGTATGCTGCGAATTTCAAGATTATTGAACAAGAATCAAATATCGCAAATGCCCGACGACTCATACAAGAAGTCGGCGACAAGCGTATTTTCATCAACCCGCCCTACCCTACTTTTAGCGAAGCACAAATTGATGCCTCATTCGAGCTGCCTTATACGCGCAAACCGCATCCGAAATATGCAAAACGTGGCGATATTCCCGCATATATCATGATACGCCACTCCATTAATCTGCACCGAGGATGCTTTGGAGGCTGCAGCTTTTGCACCATTTCGGCCCATCAAGGTAAATTTGTGTCCAGCCGCAGCAAGCAGTCTATCATGAAAGAAGTAGAGCAAATCACTAAAATGGATGATTTTAAAGGTTATATCAGTGATTTGGGCGGTCCTTCGGCAAATATGTACAAAATGCGCGGCAAAGATTTACACATCTGCTCCACATGTAAAAGGCCAAGCTGCATCTTTCCTTCGATCTGCAGCAACCTCGATACAAATCATCGTCCTTTGCTCGATATTTATAAAACGGTTGACAATTTCCCGGGAGTAAAAAAGGCGTTTGTTACTTCCGGCTTACGCTATGATTTGTTTTTACAACAAGATGATGAAGTCAACAGCATGGGATATGAAGAGTTTCTCCGACAACTTGTGAAGCGTCATGTAAGCGGAAGGCTGAAGGTTGCGCCCGAACATAGCTCGGATCGTGTCCTAAAAGCCATGCGCAAGCCAAGTTTCAAGCTTTTTCACCGGCTAAAAGAGAAATTTGACGCCATGAATAAAGAATACGGCATGTCGCAACAGCTGATTCCTTATTTTATTTCAAGCCACCCTGAAAGCAGGCTCGAAGATATGGCACAGCTTGCCGCAGATACAAAAGACTTGGGATTTAAATTAGAGCAAGTGCAAGATTTTACGCCAACACCCATGACAGTTGCTACCGTAATCTATTATTCAGGATATAATCCCTACAGCTTAAAGCCTGTTTTCACTGCACTTACCAAAGAAGAAAAAACAGCACAGCAACGCTTTTTCTTTTGGTATAAACCGGAAAACCATGTTTGGATAAGAAAAACATTGCAAGCAATAAACAGGCAAGACCTGCTGCAAAAACTTGTTCCGCATCAGGCAAAGCGAAAACAATCCGAAAATATGGAAAATACGCCAAAAAGAAAAGCAAAAGGTCGGAGGTCGAGCTCAAAAAAGCAGACGAGACGAAAAAACTAATACAAAAACTTCGCGGAAGCTCTTTCTTTTCCCAACAAAATTCACCAATCCATAAGATTATCAATCTAACTTTATCGTAATAAGCTTATTATAATTGTGTTAGTATGTTTTTGTAGGATTTTTAAAACGCGTTTATTATAAAATGAATTTTGATTTAATTTAGGCAATTTTATACGTGATGAGTTGTTCACAGTAGTTGGCTGCAGCTTCACGGCTCATGCCTTAAAATTTCTCAAAATAAAATTCAAGAATTAAGCAGGTTTCAACAATTTTTTTCAAAAAAATAAAAATAATTGCTTTATTCCTTTTATCTCAAAACAAGATATGTATATTTGTCTATTCTTTTAAAGAAAAATATTGCCTTGGCAGATGGAATTAAGATTCAAAAACCAAACAATACTAAATAAAAAGTTATGGAAAAAATCACTGTAGTCGGAGCCGGAAATGTTGGAGCTACTTGCGCCAATGTGATTGCTCACAAAAATTTATGCAAAGAAGTAGTGCTGGTTGATATCAAAGAAGGTATAGCCGAAGGCAAAGCCTTGGATATCTGGCAAACCGCCCCCATCAATCATTACAACACCCGTGTTGTGGGCTCTACTAACGATTATCTGAAGACCAAAGGTTCAGGTGTAATTGTTGTTACTTCCGGACTTCCTCGTAAGCCCGGCATGTCACGCGATGATTTGATAAAAACCAATGCAAGTATTGTAAAAGATGTTACAGAAAAAGCCATAAAATATTCGCCCGACGCTATTATTATCGTCGTTTCCAATCCACTCGACGTGATGACTTATGCGGCATATCTTGCCAGCAACAAGCCTTCCAGAAAGGTATTCGGGATGGCCGGCACACTCGATACTGCACGATATCGCGCTTTTATTTCAGACGCTTTGAATGTTTCACCGGTGGATGTACATGCCTTGCTGATGGGTGGTCATGGAGATACCATGGTGCCACTGCCACGTTATACTTCTATCAGCGGAATTCCGGTGACGGAGCTTTTAGGAAAAGAAGAGCTGGATAAGATAGTGGAACGTACCAAAAAAGGAGGCGGCGAGCTTGTAAATCTCATGGGAACTTCCGCATGGTATGCTCCCGGAGCAGCTGCAGCTCAAATGGTTGAAGCAATAGTTGATGATCAAAACAGAGTATTCCCCGTTTGTGCATTCCTGCAAGGCGAATACGGTCTAAAAGATGTGTATTTGGGTGTTCCGGTAAAGCTCGGAAGAAGAGGAATTGAAGAGATTATCGAAATTGACTTAAATAAAGAAGAAAAGAAACTCCTAAATGATTCGGCAGATGCCGTGAAATCATTGATGAAAACCATGGACGACATGAAAATTTTCTAAGGAAACCATTATAATTTTTGTTTTCATTTCTTTAAACGCAGTTTGTTCCACGCAAGCTGCGTTTTTTTATAATTTAATTCCCGAAAAATTTAAAACAGCCCCTGCATGCAAAAATTCATATCTTTGTTTGAAGGCATAAAATATAAACCATGAAAAAACTAGTTATACTAAGCGGTGCAGGCATGAGCGCGGAAAGTGGCATTAAAACATTTCGTGACGATGACGGCTTATGGCGCAGCCATCGTTTTGAAGACCTTGCAACCCCTCAAGCTTGGCATCGAAACCCGGAGCTCGTAATGGAGTTTTATAACGAACGCCGTAAACAATTGTTTGAAGTAGCGCCAAATGCAGGGCATCATGCACTTGTGAAATTAGAAGAAAAATATGATGTACAAATCGTCACCCAAAATGTGGACGACCTGCATGAACGTGCCGGCTCAAGCAAAGTACTACATCTGCACGGGGAATTAAAAAAAGCACGTAGCACAACAAATCCATCCCTTGTTTATGAGCTGAAGCATTGGGAATTGAAAATGGGCGACACCTGTGATGAAGGCTCACAGCTTCGTCCACATATAGTGTGGTTTGGTGAAGCAGTACCAAATATTTCCACAGCAATTCAATATGCCAAAAAAGCAGATATATTCCTCGTTGTGGGTACTTCATTGCAAGTGTATCCCGCAGCAGGATTACTCGATTATGTATCTTCTCAAAACCCGGTTTACCTTGTTGACCCCAAAGCAAGCGCACCTTCATATATGACAAATTTGAACATCATACGTGAAACAGCCGCAAACGGACTACCTGCACTCGTTGAACAGTTGCTATCAGAATAAATATGACAGCCGAAACATATATATTGCTGGAAAAAGCAATGAATTATTGCAGTTATTCGGAACGAGCCGTGCAGGATGTAACGGAAAAGCTACACGCATGGAACGCCAATTCCGAACAAATATATGCAATTATCAATCGGCTGAAAGAAGAAAATTTCATCAATGAAGCACGCTATGTACGTGCATTTATGGAAGGGAAGCTCAGAAATAATCAGTGGGGGATGAACAAGATTTTATATGCCTTAAAAAATAAGAATATCCCCGAATCACTCTTGCAATGCTGTAAGGATGAGCTTGATATGGATGAATACCAAGCAGTACTGCATAAGGTTTTAACATCAAAAGTCATTAAAGAGCCAAATGACTTCAAACGAAGGGGGAAGCTGGCACAATATGCCATGCAAAAAGGTTTTGAAGCTGATTTAGTCTGGAAAACCATAAACGAAATAGAAAAGGCAAGGGATGAATAAATGCTTTTTTCGTAATTTCGCACGGATTATTTTAAAAACCATCGTATAAACCTACACAATGATAAGTTCGGAACAAATTAAAGATCTTGCAAAGCGGCTTGAGGCGCTGAGGAGGTATCTTTGAAGTAGATCGCAAAAAGATTGAAATCGAAGAAGAAGAAGAAAAGACCTTAGCTCCCGACTTTTGGGACGAGCCCCGCAAAGCCGAAATGCATCTCAAATCCATCAGCGAAAAAAAACATTGGGTTGACAGCTATGAAACTGCATTTCAACTTTTTGAGGAGCTCCAGCTGACACGTGAATTTTTTGATAGCGACGATGCCGACGAATCAGACTTGAAAGCGGCTGCATCAGCGTGTATCAACGCCATTGAAGACCTTGAGTTTCTGAATATGCTCAGCGGTGAAGAAGACAAATTGTCTGCCATAATAAATATTAATTCAGGCGCCGGAGGCACCGAAAGCCAAGACTGGGCTTCGATGATCCTCAGGATGTATTTAATGTGGGCAGAAGATAACGGATACAAAACAAAACAGCTTGATTTACAAGAAGGTGAGGTAGCAGGTATTAAAAGCGCCTCCATAGAAGTGGAAGGCGATTTTGCTTTTGGCTATCTAAAAGGAGAAAACGGGGTACATCGCTTGGTGCGGCTGTCGCCCTTCGACTCGGCAAACCGCCGCCATACCAGCTTTTGCTCTGTATATGTATATCCTGTAGTTGATGACAATATCGATATTGTTATCAGCCCCGCAGATATATCCTGGGATACCTTTCGATCAAGCGGACCGGGAGGACAAAATGTGAATAAAGTTGAAACGGCAGTGCGCCTGCACCACGCTCCTTCAGGAATAGTGGTAGAATGTCAGGAAACGCGTTCACAACAACAAAATCGCGAGCGAGCAATGCAAATGTTGCGCTCACAGCTGTATGAAATTGAGCTACGAAAAAAGCAGGAAGCAATAGATAAAATAGAAGGCAGTAAAAAGAAAATCGAATGGGGCTCTCAGATTCGATCCTATGTATTACACCCTTATAAGCTGGTGAAGGATAACCGTACCGGACATGAGACATCAAACGCACAAGGGGTTTTGGATGGGGAGCTGAACGATTTCTTAAAGTCCTTCTTAATGGAGTTTGGAAGAAACTAACAGATAAAATTATGTTGAAAATATATCATAACACAAGATGCCGCACCTCAAGGGCAGGGCTGGAAGCATTAAAAGCTACCGGAAAAGAGTTTGAAATAGTGGAATACCTCAAAAATCCGCTTAGTGAAGACGAAATTAGGCAGCTGATTAAAAAAACCGGACTAAAAGCCATTGATTTAATTCGTACAAAAGAAGAATATTTTAAAAAAGAATTAAAAGGCAAAGAACTTTCGGAGGATGAACTCATCAAAGCAATCGCAAAAGAGCCGAGGCTTCTTCAACGACCGATAGCCGAAACAGAGACAAAAGCTGTTTTACTGCGTCCGATTGAAAATTTAACGAAATTATTTTCATAAATTCGCCCTTCTAAATAATTTATTATTCATTTATGTTTAGTGTTTTACACTGAAGTCGAAACTATTTAACTTTTTAAACCATATAAAAACAATTACCATGAAATTTCGTATCGAAAAAGACTCTATGGGCAATGTAGAAGTAGCTGCTGACAAGTACTGGGGTGCCCAAACCGAACGTTCACGCAATAATTTCCGCATTGGACCGGAAGGTTCCATGCCCAAAGAAATTATACACGCGTTTGCATACCTTAAAAAAGCCGCTGCCATTACCAATATGGAATTGGGAGTATTAAGCAAAGAAAAAAGCGATTTGATAGGTCAGGCGGCCGATGAAATCTTGGAAGGCAAACTGGACGGCAATTTCCCACTTGTCATTTGGCAAACGGGCTCCGGCACACAAAGCAATATGAACATGAACGAGGTGATTGCCAACAGAGCACATGTACTTGGTGGCGGTCAGCTGGATGATGCCAAAAAGAGCGTACATCCCAATGATGATGTAAATAAATCACAATCATCAAACGACACCTTCCCTACCGCAATGCATATTGCCGCATATAAAATGTTGGTAGAAACCACCATCCCCGGAGTGAAAAAGCTACG
>CAZDWA010000058.1:0-14125 GCA_964509065.1 uncultured Lentimicrobiaceae bacterium | reverse complement strand
TCACAGCACATGCCTTAAAATTTCTCAAAATTAAATTCATGAATTAAGCAGGTTATTTGTGCATTTGTCATAACTTATTTATTTTCGTCTCACGAAAACTACAAAAGTGTATAACAAGGTCGCTATTCCATATGGGTTTTTGGCTGCATTAATCATGCTGCTCTTGTCTTTTTCATGCCAACGAAAAGAGATACCGCAACATATCGAAGCTGAAGCGCAAGACTCCATATCAACGAATGTATTGGAAGATGTTGTACGCCTTGGCAAGCTCAAGGTGCTAACCGAATATAACTCCCTCAACTATTTTGTGTACAAAGGCGAACCAATGGGTTACCAATATGAAATGCTGAAAGCCTTTTGCAACCATATGGATATCCGATTGGAATTAAATATCGAACGAAATTTCGAGCAAGCCATGGATAAGCTTGAGCGCGGCGATGTGCATCTTATTGCTTTAGGCTTTACCATTACCAAAGAACGAAAGCAGCGTTTCGACTTTACCGATCCGATTTTACGCACAAGGCAGGTGTTGGTGCAGCGCCTCCCCAAAAACTGGAGACGATTTCCATCGCACGACCAAATTGAAAGCGAATTGTTGCGCAACTCCTTGGATTTGGCAGGCAAAACCATTCACGTACAAGCCGGTACCATTTTCAAGAAACGCTTGGAAACATTAATGGATGAAATTGCCGACACCATCTATATCATTGAAGATGCACGGGATGTGGAAGAGCTGATAGATGCCGTAGCAAGTGGCAAAATAGAATATACGGTAGCCGATGAATATTTGGCAATGCAGCTTATCCGCAGCCATGACAATCTCGATATCAAAACGCCCATCAGCTTTGAGCAGAAGCTTGCTTGGGCAGTCAAAAAAGAAGCACATAACGAGCTATTGGAAGAGCTGAATTATTGGCTGAGAGATTATTTCTCCAGCACAGATGCTCGCATGCTGTATACCAAGTACTTTGGTCCAAACATTAGCCACCGCAGCCGCAGCGATTTTCATTCGTTGAAAGGCAGCAAATTGTCCGATTATGATGATATTATTAAAAAGGCAGCAAAAAATATCGGCTGGGACTGGCGCTTGCTTGCATCGCTCATTTATCAGGAATCAGAGTTTAAGCCGCAATCAGTAAGCTGGGCAGGTGCTTATGGGTTGATGCAGCTGATGCCCGTGGTGATGGAACAATTTAATATAGACACCACCGCCACAGCCGAACAACATATTTCGGCAGGCACAAAATATCTTTTATACCTTGACAGGCTGATACCCGAAATGGTTACCGATTCAAACGAACGGATAAAATTTATCTTAGCGGCATATAATTCCGGCGTAGGGCATGTGTTGGATGCACGCCGCTTGGCTGAAAAATACAATAAAGACCCGAATCAATGGACGGGCAATGTGGATTTCTTCATGCGCAACAAGTCAAAGCCCACCTTTTACAACGATTCGGTAGCGTATTACGGCTATGTACGCGGTGAAGAAACATTCCGCTTTGTGGAACAGATTTTAGATCGTTACGAACACTATTGCAATCTGCTCCCAAGCGAATAATAAGAGTCAATCGAAGCTTAAAACTTCATTTCTTCGTTTAACTTATCCACCCAGCCGCTGATGCGTTCTGAGGTCAGTTCGGGCTGCTGGTCTTCGTCCAATGCCAAGCCGCAGAACATGCCGTCTACCACGCCTTCCGACTCAGTAAACTCATAGCCTTCCACGGGCCAACGGCCGATGAGCATGCCGCCACGATTTGCAACTTCATCGCGCAGATAGCCTAAGGCATCCATGAAGTTGTCAGGATATAATACCTGATCGCCCAAACCAAAAGCTGCAATCTTGAAAGCCGATAGATCCTTTTCAGACAGCTTTACAAAAAACTCGTTCCACCTGTTTGTACCGGTAGCTTCATACCATACATCTGCACCAATAGTGGCAATACCCAAAATCAGGTTTTTGTATTTATCAAGCTCGGAAATGTCAAAACTGCCCAAATCAAACAAATCAACTTTGTCGGAACCAATGGTGTCACGCAACAAAAAAGCAGACTTTTCAACGCTGCCACCTGTTGCCCAGTATAAAATTACGGTCTTCTTCATAATGAGGATTTTAAATTTTTGCTGTAAAATTAAAATATATTGAGTGCATATAACAGCTTTATGTGGATTTTAGAATGTGTTTAAATAAGAAAACATCAAAAAATTACGAATGCTGCGCTAAAAACAGCTTGCTAATATCGTGAATACTTTGACGAATCGGGATAAATTCAAAGCCGAATTCACTTTTTATTTTCTCCGATGAATACAAAGATAGCCTTGTGGAGCTGCGGGCAGTTTCCTTGGTTATTGCAGGCATTTTTCCGCGTATGCGCCCCATCAGCCAAAATACACGCCAAGCAATTTCTGCCAAAGGGGCTTTCACATGGATATGCGGCTTTTTCTTTCCCAAATCTTCGGCTATCCAATCAAAAAGCTGACGGTAGCTCAGGTTTTCAGCTGAAAGCAGATAGCGTTCTCCGAAACGCTTCTTTTCCATTAGCAGAGCCATTGCTTTTACCACGTCACGCACATCTACATAGCCTGTCATGCCTTTGGTATAAAACGGAAATCCTTTCCATACTTGTAAAAACAACTCGCTGCTGCCTGCATCCCAGCTGCCCGGACCTAAAATAATCGAAGGATTTACGATTACGGCATCCAATCCTTCCGTAATGGCACGCCAGACCTCCTGCTCGGAAAAATATTTTGAAACCGAATAAACCGAATGATCGGGGCTTTTCTTCCAATGTGTTTCTTCGGTTACCTCCTCCCCTTTTTCGCTATTGCCCAGCGCCGCAACAGAGCTTACATGGCAAAACGAAATGCCACCCTTCGCCATGACCGCATGCAAAAGGTTTGCAGTACCCTCCACATTTACTTTCATAATGCGCTGTTTATCATCCGGATTGAAAGAAACCATTGCCGCACAATGATACAGCTCACGCACATCGTCCAACATATCGTCAATACTGCCCATATCCAACAAATCGGCGGTGACCCATTGAATACGCTCCCAGCTTGCTTCCGCATTGGCGTAGGCATCAAAAATAAGTTTAGCCGCCCGCAAATCGGAAGATGCACGCCGCATGGCTTTCACGGTCTTGCCTTGATTAAGCAGCTCCACCATGAGGTGCGCACCCAACATACCGCTTGCTCCAGTAATTAAAATCATAAAGCAAATGTAGTAAACAAAGTCAAGACTACATTCACAGATGAAAACTTCTACATAAGTTTTATATTTGCAAAAAAATATTGATTCAAGATGCTGAAAAACTTTGTTGAAGAATTACGCTGGAGGGGCATGATACACGATATGACCCCGGGAACTGAAGAACAACTGCTGAAGGAAATGACTGCTGCCTATGTGGGCATCGACCCTACAGCCGACTCATTGCATATCGGGCATTTGGTAAGCATCATGATGCTGAAACATTTTCAGCTGGCAGGGCATAAACCCATTGCCTTGGTAGGTGGTGCAACCGGTATGATAGGCGACCCTTCAGGGAAATCGCAAGAGCGTAACTTATTGGATGAAGCCACCTTACGGCATAACCAACAAGCAATACGTAAGCAGCTGGCTAAGTTTTTGGATTTCGAAAGCGATAGCTCCAACAAAGCAGAAATCGTGAACAATTACGACTGGATGAAAGAATTCAGCTTCTTGGATTTCATACGCGATATCGGGAAACATACTACCGTCAATTATATGATGGCAAAAGATTCGGTGAAAAAACGCCTTGAACCCGAAAGCGGTACCGGCTTATCATTTACCGAATTCAGCTATCAGCTGGTGCAGGGATATGACTTCTTGCATTTATATCAGCAGCACAACTGCAAACTTCAAATGGGGGGCTCCGACCAATGGGGTAATATACTCACCGGGACGGAACTTATTCGTCGTAAGCTAGGCTATGAACATCAGGCGTTTGCATTGACTTGTCCATTGATTACCAAGGCAGATGGCGGTAAATTCGGTAAAACAGAATCGGGTAATGTATGGCTCGATCCCGAAAAAACTTCGCCTTATGCATTTTATCAGTTTTGGCTAAACTGCTCGGATGAAGATGCCGATAAATACATCCGAATTTTTACGCTGCTGAGCAAAGAGGAGATTGAAAAACTGGTGGAAGAGCATCAGGCTGCGCCGCATCTGCGCCTGCTTCAAAAAGCATTGGCACGTGAAATCACCATACGCACCCATTCCGAAGAAGATCTGCAGACGGCAGAAGAAGCCAGTCAGATATTGTTTGGCAAAGGGACTACGGAGGTGCTTCGAAAAATTGACGAATCTACCTTACTCAGCGTATTTGAAGGGGTTCCACAACGGGAGCTAAGCCTAGAAATAGTAGATCAAGGAATGGATATCGTGGAGTTTTTAAGCACACATACCTCCATCTTCGACTCAAAAGGCGAGGCACGCCGCATGTTGAAAGACAATGGGGTATCCATCAACAAAGAAAAAGTAAAAGACGATAAACTAATCAGCCGTGCTGATATTTTACAGAACAAATACATCTTGGTGCAAAAAGGAAAAAAGAATTACTTCTTGGTAGTACTTACCGAATAAGCCAAGTGCATTTGTAGTGTTTGGTAGCGCAAGCCCCTGAACAGTAAACTCTTACGCAATGTACATTGACCCCATTTATGGACAATTTATTTTGCCCCTTATCATTGCCACCTTTTTGGCAATCAATATGGGAGTAAGCGGAACTGCCCCTTCTTTTGCTGCTGCCTACGGTGCCAATCTGATTCCGAAAAACCTTATTCCCGGCTTGTTTGGCATCATGGTGTTTATAGGCGCCATCATAGCCGGAAAAAATGTAGCCATCACCTTGGGTCAAGGCTTTCTGCCCCAAGAAAGCATGAGTATTTTACTTACTTCCATCATTTTATTGGCGGTGGCACTATCACTTTTGCTGGCAAACCTGCTTGGCGTACCGCAGTCAACAAGCCAGTCGACCGTATTTGCCTTGAGCGGTCCGGCAATATATTTCGGACATTTTGAAAGCAATAAGCTTTTCATAGAAATCATTCCGACTTGGTTTGTGCTTCCGTTTATTTCATTCGGTATTGCATATTTTGCTGCCAAGCTGTTACTTATGCCCAACAAACGCTGGAGCCTGCTTGAGTTTGAGACCTTACGGCAGCATCCCGGGCTGCAAGCTTTGGTAATCTTTTCTTCCTTATATGTGGCATTTTCCATTGGTGCCAACAATGTGGCAAATGCGAGCGGTCCGGTAGCTTCGATGATTATACACGAGCTTGGCTTGGGCGAGAACGAAGAAAACTTCGCATTGATAATGGTATTATCCACCTTGGTTATTGCCCCCGCCTTCGGTATTGGCAGCTCGCTCATGGGTAAAAAGGTGATTCAGCGTACCGGAAAAGAAATTGTGGAGCTTGGACCGGTATCGGCTACCCTAATTTCGTTTATCACTGCCAGCTTATTGCTGAGTGTATCGGTGCTGCGCGGCATCCCGGCATCATTGGTACAACTGAATACGGGAGCCATCTTGGCAATTGGCTGTGCCAAGCACGGATGGAAGGAGATTTTCAGCAAAAGCAGCGTCAAAAAGTTCTGGGTTGTATGGATTGTAGCCCCACTTTTAGCGTTTATCCTCTCCATCAGCATGACATGGATCGCCCATAAGATGGGGTTGTTAGTGGTGACTTGGTAGGGGCTTGGAATATCTTGTTTTTCTGTTTTTCTGTTTGTTTTTTTCTTGATGTGGAGATTTGAAGCGAAATCGTAAAGTAGCTTTTGAAATAAACAGGATTTGTAGTGTCCGTAACCAATCATTGTAAAAGAAAATTGCTTAATTTTGGAAGTATAAAACACAATGGATTTTAATATGATTAGGGGAGACGTAAACTGAAAGGAAGAAAGCGTGAAAAAGATGATAGTAACAAAACTAAAAACAGTAATCAAATAAATCATGACAGAAATTAAAAAAATAGGTTCTGTAGCTGAATTTTTAAATTCAGTCTATACAAAAGCCAATCAAACAAATAATGATGATAAACCTGATTTATTTTGGTTTAGAGGTGAGAGTGATATTGATTTTGAAACACCTTTAGTGCCAAATGGATATAGAGAGCTTGCTAAAGCCTTCAACAATAACATTAATGACTTTTTCAAGTCAGAGGACATCAAAAAGATTGAACAAAATATTACTGCCGAATTTTATCGCAAGGCATTCCCTTATATGGTTTCGAAGGGGATAGAAAACTCAGCATGGAATAGATATTATCTAATGCAGCATTATGATATATACACACGTCTGCTAGATTGGACTGAAAATGCTTTGATAGCTTTATTTTTTTCTGTAATTGATAATACTACAAAAGATGCCAAAGTATGGATTTTACGCCCTTTCAATTTAAATGACTACACAATAAATAATATAATTTCATCAGAAATTAATTATTTATTAATACCGACAACAGTTGAAAAGGAAAAACAAAAATTAATTGATGATAAAGGCAAAATCAGATTAAATGAGTTAACTAGAAGATATTTAAGAATGGATTTTGATGAAGAAGACAATTTAAGCAATGTATATTATCCTTTGGCACTATATCCATCATATTTAGATGAAAGAATGGTTGCACAGAAATCTTGTTTCACAATTTTTGGTAACAAGATTAATGGTTTAAGTCTTTCAAATACTAAGAAATCAGAAATACTAGATTCTATCATTGTTGATGGAAAAAGCAAGGTAAAAATACTTGATGAACTTGCAATTATTGGAATAGATTACCATACAATTTACCCTGACATTAGCGGGCTTGGGAAAGCTATTAATAATAGATATAAACCTCAATTTCATAATATTTTGGAAGCATTACCTCACATTTTTGCAGCACCGGAACAATAAATTGATAAGAATTGAAAACTAAATAGTACAAACTGGTATTTACTCGAGAGAAAAAATGTTTAAAAAAAGCTGTATAACTCAAATTATTTAAGGTATAAATAATATAAGATATTAAATGTTATGAAAATAAAAATATGCTTTGAATCAGGCAAGCAATGAAACAAGCTCGATCTGAAGTATTGCATTAATTTTAAAATTCCATTTTTGGTTATAAGTTTACCCACACAGCCCCGCCTTCGTTGAGTGAATCAAACATACTCACTTCTTTTCTCCACCTTTCCCAATTTTTCTTTTCCCCAAATTTACTACCTTTGAAACCATTAAGATTGGAAGCAATTTGTTAAGCTGATACGATTGACCCAAACACACGAAATCCAATAAAGCGCATGACCAAAGAGTATAGAATTGAACTGGGGCTGATTGAAAAATTACAAGAGCTGAAATATATTTATCGTCCGGATATTACCAATAGAAAAGCTTTGGAAGATAATTTCAGGAAGAAATTTGAGGCTTTAAACAAGGTACGTCTGACAGATGCCGAGTTTTTACGCTTACGTGATGAAATTATAAAGCCGGATGTGTTTGCAGCATCAAAACTGTTGCGCGAACAGCAGTATTTTCAGCGAGATGACGGCACCGCACTGCATTATACCTTAGTAAATATCAAAGACTGGTGTAAAAACGATTTTGAGGTAATCAACCAGCTGCGTATCAATACCGAAAGCAGTCATCAGCGCTACGATGTGATTCTACTGATTAATGGGCTGCCACTGGTGCAGATTGAACTAAAAAGAAACGAAGTGACGCCCCGCAAAGCGATGCAGCAAATCGTGGATTACAAAAAAGAAACAGGAAATGGCTACGGCAATACATTCCTCTGTTTTATGCAACTGTTTATTGTAAGCAATAAAACCAATACCTACTATTTTGCTAATAATACCGACCGCCATTTCGATTTCGATGCAGATGAAAAATTCCTGCCCGTATACCAATTAGCGGATGAGGATAATAAGAAAATCACACATTTAGAGCCCTTTGCAGACAAGTTTTTGAGCAAATGCACACTGGCTGAAATGATAAATAAATACATGGTGCTGGTGGAGAGCGAACAGCAGATTTTAATTATGCGTCCTTACCAGATTTATGCCGTAAAAGCAATCGTAGATTGCATACAGCAAAACCGAGGCAACGGCTATATCTGGCACACCACCGGAAGCGGTAAAACACTTACTTCTTTCAAAGCTTCTACCCTGCTAAAAGACAATCCCGATATCGAAAAGTGCCTTTTTGTGGTAGACCGCAAAGACTTAGACCGCCAAACACGTGAGGAATTTAATAAGTTTCAGCCCAAAAGCGTAGAAGAAAACACCAATATCGAAAGCTTGGTCAAGCGGCTGCTTTCGGCCGATTATGCCGATAAAGTGATTGTAACTACCATTCAAAAGCTGGGGCTGGCACTTGATGGGACACAAAAACGAAATTACAAAGAACGTTTGGCGCCGCTTAGCAAAAAGCGCGTTGTTTTTATCTTCGATGAATGCCACCGTTCACAGTTTGGTGAAAACCACAAGGCAATTCGCGAATTTTTCCCTAATGCACAGCTTTTTGGGTTTACCGGAACACCGATTTTTGACGAAAATGCTACTTATAGCATACGCGAAGGCGAATATGCATCCTACAAAACCACCGATGATATTTTTGAAAAAGAGCTGCATGCTTATACCATCACACATGCCATAGAAGATAAGAATGTGCTGCGTTTCCACATCGATTATTTTAAAGAAAAGAAAGCCGTGAATGAAGGGCAAGCTCAACCCAACGCCCTGCCCCAATATTCCCAGCGTGCCATCGTAGAAGCCATACTTGAAAAACACGATACTGCTACCAATTCACGGCGCTTCAACGCAATTTTAGCAACAGCTTCCATTAATAACGCCATAGAATATCATCGACTTTTTAAAGAAATACAAGAAGAAAAGCAGCAGAAATCTCCCGACTTCGTTCCCTTGAATATTGCCTGCGTTTTTTCTCCTCCGGCGGGCGGAAACAAAGATATCCAACAGATTCAAGAAGATTTAACACAAGAGCGTGAAGACAATAAACAAATGCCGGAAGAAAAGAAAATGGCATTGAGCGAAATTATTGAAGATTATAATCAGCAATTTGGTACAAATCACAGTATCAACGAGTTCGATCTTTATTATCAAGATGTACAAAAACGGATTAAAGACCAAAAATGGAGTAATAAAGAACTGGCACACAAGCATAAAATCGATTTGACTATTGTGGTGGATATGCTGCTGACCGGTTTTGACAGCAAGTTTTTAAATACGCTTTATGTGGATAAAAACCTGAAATTTCATGGCTTGATTCAAGCATTTTCGCGTACAAACAGGGTGCTGAACGACAGCAAACCTTATGGAAATATACTCGATTTTCGCTCGCAGCAAGAATCAGTAAATCAAGCTATCACACTGTTTTCAGGCGAAGATAGTGAACGTGCCCGTAAAATATGGTTGGTGGAATCTGCACCGGAAATGATTGAACAATATAGGCTTGCGGTGGCAAAATTAGACGACGTCATGCAGGAGCACAACCTTGCTGCCGAACCGCAAGAAGTGTACAATCTGCGGGGAGATGCGGCACGCATCAACTTTGTGCAAAACTTTAAAGAGGTGCAACGTATTAAGACACAGCTCGACCAATATACCGATATTGAAGAAGCGCAAAAAGCTGAGATTGAAGCCATTTTGCCGACTGTAACATTTTTGGAGTTCCGAAGCTCCTACCTTGAAACAGCAAAACAGCTGCGCGAAATTCAGCAAAAGGAAGGTGAAGCTGCACCAAAAGCTCTGCAGGAACTCGATTTTGAGTTTGTACTTTTCGCATCGGCAGTGATTGATTACGATTATATCATGAAACTGATTGCAGATAGCACACTGCAAAAGCCAAAACGCGAGAAAATGAGCAAGAATCAGATTTTACAATTGTTGAAATCCTACTCAAACCTCATGGAAGAGGAAGAAGATTTGACAGACTATATTAACAGCTTAGACTGGAATATCGGACAAGAAGAGGATAAGCTACATCTTGGTTTTGAACGTTTTAAAGAAGATAAATACAATAAAAAGATTGCCGCCATTGCGAAAAAATACGGTTTGGAAACTGAAATACTGAAGACATTTATAAACAATATACTAAGCCGGATGATTTTTGACGGTGAAAAGTTGACCGATTTATTGGAACCGCTTGGGCTAAGCTGGCGTGAACGCCGAAACAAAGAGCTGGCACTCATGGAAGACTTGATTCCGCAGCTTAAAAAACTGGCGCAAGGGCGTACGATATCGGGTTTGGCGGCTTATGAGTAAAATATGAGAGATGGATAAATTATTAGATTACAGATAAGGCGAATGCAAACAGCGCGGATTGACACGAATAAGAAATCAGCGAAAATCAGCGTTACAAAGTATTAGCGTCATTAGCGTTCCATAAAGATAGGCAGACACTATGAAACAAAATAAACGAATTCCCCGATTACGGTTCCCGGACTTTGAAAACAGTGGGGAATGGGAAGAGAAGAGATTGGGGAGCTTGATTGAAATCAAGGGGCGTATTGGTTATAGAGGTTATACTACAAATGATATTGTAGAAAGAGGGAAAGGAGCAATATCTATGAGTCCAAGTAATATCGATGATTCGCTTAATCTCAATTTTGAAAAAGCAACATATATTACGTGGGATAAATACAATGAATCACCTGAGATAATGCTTGAAGATGGATTTACTGTTTTAGTAAAAACTGGCTCGTCATATGGGAAAGCAACAATAATAAAAAATCTTCCTAAGAAAGCTACAATTAATCCGCAGTTAGTTGTACTCAAACCAAAAGAAATAAATGCATTCTTTTTGTATTTGATTATTACAAATCATTCGATACAGAGCCAAATTAGCAAGACGGTGGTTGGTGGTGCAATTCCTACTTTATCTCAAGAAAGCATATCAAACTTTGTCAGTTTTATTCCATCAAAACACGAACAACAAAAAATCGCATCCATACTTTCTTCCTTAGATGAACTAATCACCGCTGAAACAGATAAATTAGCACAGCTTCAAACCCATAAAAAAGGATTAATGCAAAATCTTTTCCCTCAAGAAGGCGAAAAAGTACCCAAACTGCGCTTTAAAGAATTTGAAAACGAAGGAGAGTGGGAGAAGAAGAGAATCAAAGATTTTGCAAAAGTCACAACAGGTAACAAAGATACCCAAGATAAGAATAATGATGGAAAATATCCCTTTTTTGTTCGGTCTCAAAATATTGAACGAATAAACTCTTATTCATATGATGGTGAAGCTATTCTTACTTCTGGTGATGGTGTTGGTGTTGGTAAAAATTTTCATTATATAAATGGTAAATTTGATTTCCATCAAAGAGTTTATTGTCTATATGATTTTGACAAACAAATTAACGGCCAGTTCATTTTTATGTATTTTTCTTATCATTTTTATGATCGAGTAATGAAATTAAGTGCGAAAAATTCAGTTGATTCTGTTAGAATGTCTATGGTAACTGAAATGCCTATTTTTCTACCATCGCTCTCAGAACAACAAAAAATCGCCGATACACTATCATCATTAGATAAGATCATCACGGCACAAACCACCAAAATAGATTTGTTGAAAGAACATAAAAAAGGTCTAATGCAGGGTTTGTTTCCGGCTTAACTACGCGATAAATTACACAGAAGATGAAAAAATTCAGAAATAAATATCGAATTGAATCTGCGCGTTTGCAAAATTGGAATTACCAATGGGCAGCTGCCTATTTTATCACCATCTGTACCCATAACCGCCAACATTATTTTGGCGAAATCAAAAACGATAAAATGGAATTGTCACCCATTGGCATCATTGCCGATATTTTATGGTACGAAATCAAAAACCATGCAAAAAACGTGGAATTGGGATCATTCATCGTAATGCCAAATCATATTCACGGAATTTTAATCATCACCCAAAATCCGACGGGGGATATTGATATTGATGCAGAGGCAGGGCATGCGGAACAGACAGAGGCAGGGCATGCCCTGCCTCTGCAATTGCCGCACACCCTGCCTCTGCACCACCAACAACCATTACCACAATCGTCGGATTCAACGCCCGAACCCCCAAAAACCATTGGGCAAAAACGATTTCAAAATATCGGGAAAAATTCCGTTTCATCCATTATCGGATCATATAAATCGGCGGTGACAAAACACGCACGTCGTCTGGGATTTGAATTTCATTGGCAAACCCTTTTTCATGACCGCATCATACGGGATGATAAATCATTCCAAAATATTTCAAATTACATTAATAATAATCCGGCCAAATGGCAGGAGGATAAATTTTTCGAATAGACATATGACACAACAAGAACAACAGCAACTTGGTAAAACCCTGTGGGATATAGCAGATGCACTGCGCGGCTCGATGAACGCCGACGATTTCAGGGATTATATGTTTTTGCGCTATCTCTCCTCCAATTACGAAGAAGCAGCACAAAAAGAGCTGGGGCGCGACTACCCTCTGATAAATCCGAACGACAGCCGCCTGCCCTTAGCAATCTGGTATGCCGAAAACCCACAAGACACCAAAGATTTTGAGCAGCAGATGCGCCGAAAAATACATTATGTCATCAAACCGGACCACCTTTGGAGCAATATAGCCGAGCTGGCACGTACTCAAAACAATGATTTATTGACAACGCTCGAAGCCGGATTTCGTTTTATCGAAAATGAATCCTTCGAAAGCGCATTTCAAGGGCTGTTTTCTGAAATTAATCTCAACTCGGAGAAGCTTGGCAAAACATCTGCCGAGCGCAACAAAAAACTTTGCACCATCATTCAAAAAATTGCCGAAGGCATAGCCGATTTCTCCACCGATTCCGACACCTTGGGCGATGCCTACGAATACCTTATTGGTGAATTTGCCGCCGGTTCAGGAAAAAAAGCTGGCGAATTTTATACGCCTCAACAAATTTCGAGCATCCTATCAGAAATTGTCACCTTAGACAGTCAAGAACCCAAAACTGGCAAAAAATCCAAGCTCGACAATGTGCTCGACTTTGCCTGCGGCTCCGGTTCCTTGCTGCTCAACGTACGCAAGCGGATGCAAAATAGTGGTGGTAGTATTGGTAAAATTTATGGACAGGAAAACAATATCACCACCTACAACCTTGCACGGATGAATATGCTGCTGCACGGCATGAAAGACACCGAGTTTGAGATTTTCCATGGCGACACCTTAGAAAATCAGTGGGATATACTAAACGAAATGAATCCCGCCAAAAAGCTGGAGTTTGATGCGATTGTAGCAAATCCTCCTTTCAGCCTGCGCTGGGAACCTACCGAATCAACTGCAGACGATTTTCGCTTCAAAAGCCATGGACTCGCTCCCAAATCGGCAGCTGATTTTGCCTTTTTGTTGCATGGATTTCATTTTCTGGCACAAGAAGGAACCATGGCAATTATTCTGCCGCATGGCGTGCTGTTCCGTGGTGGTGCAGAAGAACGTATCCGCACCAAACTACTGAAAGATAACCATATTGACACAGTTATTGGGCTGCCCGCCAACCTCTTCTACTCTACCGGAATTCCGGTTTGTATTTTGGTGTTGAAAAAGTGCAAAAAGCATGATGATGTGCTTTTTATCAACGCCAGTGAGCATTTTGAGAAGAATAAACGACAAAACTCACTCACCGAGGCACATATAGATACCATCGTAGCCACCTACAAGGAGCGCAGTGAGCAAGAACGCTATTCTCGCCGTGTGCCCATTGAAGAAATTGCAGAAAATGGATATAATTTAAACATCACCCGCTACGTCAGCACCGCCGAGCCGGAGCCCATAATCGATTTAAAAGAGGTCAATAAACAACTTGCGGAAGTGAATCAAGAAATAAAAGAAAGTACCGACAAACACAATGAATTTCTAAGAGAGTTAGGACTTGATTTGATTTAGTAAGGGGGTGGTGGATATTTCGGTTCGATTTGTGCCAGTGATTTCGGTTCAAACCGTGCCACTTTGAAAAGGTCAAATCAAAATGCGATGCTTTTTGAATAAAACAAGCAAAGCTTTCCAAAAACAGAAGTATTAACTTTGACAGCAAGCTAAGTTCAATATAGAAGTGCAACAAAAATAATTTAAAAACACTACTATACTAA
>CAZDWA010000057.1:0-14830 GCA_964509065.1 uncultured Lentimicrobiaceae bacterium | reverse complement strand
TAAGCATATCTGCATTCAGCTTGGGCTGATCTGTTGAAGCAACAGGAGCATCTACATTTCCATAGCTTAATACTGCACGTCCGGTATTTACTTCTAAGTCAAATTCCAATGGTTCGTTACCTGTATTGGTTACGGTAACTTGTTGTGTCGCAGTTTGATTTTGACCTAATGTTTCATGTAGTTCAGTGGGGTTCACAACAATTGTTGCGGGAAGTGAAGGTACATCAATAACTACATCATCAAGGTACCATGAGTGGGCATCATCGCCTTCATAAACAAAAGCAATATAAATTGCCTGACCTGCGTAGCTTGACAAGTCTAATACAGTTTCTGACCATGGAATTTCCACTCCGGCAGGTGACCATACTTCAACAAAATCACCACTTTCGGGCAAGCCGCTACCAGTACTTATACGTACGCTGTTTTTACCATAATAAGATGGATAAGCGTGATAGCTCCAAAAACTTAATTCAAGATCTTCGGAAGCCGGTAAGGCAACTCTTGGAGTAACCAACCATCCTTCTTGCATAATGCCGGGAGTACCGTACATATGGAACATGGAGGTTGTACCTCCGACGGTATGGTTTTGAGTTGATGTGGATTCCCATGTAGACATGGCACCATCAACATTATAAATATTCCATCCAGCCGGTGGGATTTCTCCTTCAAAGTCTTCATTTAAACCATTTACGGTTTGACCGCCTATTACATCAAGTGTAACAGATACAAAACTCAAAGAATTATGTTTGTCATTACTTTCTACAATAATATTTGCAAGATACGTACCGGCATCCACATTCGCACTAAAGTTTACAGCAATATCAGCTGTTTCACCACCGGAAACTTGTCCTTGCTCAGGGTTAAGGCTCAACCAGCTACCATCACCCAATTGCAGGTTAGCGCGGATATTAAAGTTATTATTGAACCCAACATCATAAAGGCGATCCCATGCTACTGCATCCATTGAAATAAATCCACCATTTGCAACAAAAGGTCCGCCATCTAAACCGGCAACATAATTTCCTGCGTTATGCGTATACATAACACCCACCCATAAATCTGTTCCATCAAGTTCAAATGGTTGATTCAGATTTACGGTATTCCATGAGTACGGATTTGGAACAAATACTTGCTCATAAAGTACAGAACCGGGCGCAGTAGTAGTACCGGGACCCCAGATAATCAGTTTTGCATCAGTAGATATGTCATGAACAAATAAATCAACACTTGTCAACTTTGATTCAGCTAGGTTGGCAACAATCTCAGAAGGATATCTTACAGAAGCATAAAAAGTACCTCCGTTATTTAAACCTATAGCATCTAGATTTTCACCATCGTAATGCAAGGTATAAGTAGAAGAAGCACGTTCTGTTTGAAGTTGTCCACCTTTGGATACAGTTTTTTGCAATTCAATATTCGTAGGAGTATGAACCAATCCTTCTTCAACTTGTACAACTTGTTTAGCACCACCTTGAAGGAAGTGTACATAGGTTTCATAATCTAAAATACCACTACCGGTATTTTGAATTTTTAAACTTTGCTGTGAACTTGCTCCTTCGTTCAAAGTAGCTTCGAGTGAAAGAGGCAATATTTGGATAGAAGGAATTTCGGCTCCAAAATCCATATAAAATGTTACATACTCATTTTCCGGGGTGAGTGCTGCACCGGTAAATATCATTTTATCAGCAGAAACAGCATTCACACTAAAGAACATCCAATCTTCGGTTTCAACCATTCCTCTACCTATTAAGTATTGATTAAATGTCATGAACTCACCATCAGGATTTCTAACAAATGCTCTTCTTGCATCCGGGAATGGTGGCCAACCTTCAACACCAAATCCAAAAATAGTTCCGTCATCAGTAACAGATACGGGAGCTAATTCTCCGGAATTATATGTATTTGGAATAAACTCAATATTACCACTCTTATCCCATAAGAATAAATCAGTACCTACATTACCGGCTACATAATTCCCATCGTGTGAAGCAGCTGAGGCTTCGCCATATTCGTCCGGATCAATTGCAATCAATTCGCCATCATACCAAATAACAGGTGAACGTGATGCCATAGGCATATCTGCCCAGCCGTAAACAACGCTTCCATCTTTACTGATACCATTTGGACGATTGCCTTCAGGATGTAGATTACCTATCATTTCATAACCACCGGCAGCAGTCCATTTAAAGGCTTTATAAATATAACCGGGAAAGTACTGCATACCAACAATTGTTGAACCGTCTGCCGTTACACCCCATGTTGAATTGTAATCACTCATTGTGGGCTCACCCGCATCGGGGTTAATTCCTAAATATGTCCATTCTTGGGTTTGTGGATGCCAATATCCGGCCATGGTAACAGGCATGCCACCCGCTACATATTCCGGATTACGAGTTGTTCCCGCAATAATACCGTCATCTGTAACACCTTCAATAATTGGTTCTTCACCACCAATAGCCATTAGGCCATCAGTTCTGGAATACCACCAACCATCACCACCAAATCCTGCAATAGCCACATATTCTCCGTTTGTACTCATATCTACGGGGAATGTATATTCAGGAATTATAATACTAACTTCAGCACTTGCACCTTCCATAAAGGTAGCATTAACCATCACAGAAACATCAGGATTTTCCGGGTCATTACTATTAATAAGAATTGATGCCTGATAATCTCCAAATTCAATGTTTTCAGGATTAAAAGCAATGGCATGAAGTTGAGTCTGCCCGGCTGCAAGGCTTCCGGATGTATTTTCAATTGACATCCAACCTTCTACCGTACCAAGATAAGAATGGCTTATGGTATATACCAAGTCTTCAACACCAATATTCTTTATTGTCAGATTTTTTGTAATAACTGCATTATCCGGTACAGTAACATTTATTTCCGAAGGGGCTACTGAGATAATAGGATCAGTATCAAAGTCATCACCAACATATATATCATCAAGAACCCATAAATGTCCGTAATCGGCAAAATATCTAAATCCAATATAAATGGTTTCGCCGGCAAAAGCAGCCAAATTCAAAGCTACTTGTGACCAATCATCTCCTACTGCATCAGGCGTCCAAATTTCAACATAATCATTGGCTGCGGGGTCTGGACTGCCAGTGCTTATATGCACACTGTTTGATTCATAAAAAGTTGGATCAAAATTCGTATTCCAAAAGGAAAGTACCATCGTACCACTGGAAGGGAGGCTGATTTGTGGTGTTACAAGCCAACCATCCTGCCCCCATCCGTATGAATGGAAAGCAGACCGATTCCCACCGGGGGTATGATTAAAGCCTTCGGCGTGAGTCCATCCGGGAGTCTCGCCATCTACGTCATAAACTGACCAACCTGCAGGCGGAAAATCTACTCCTTCAAAATCCTCCGTTAAGGGAAAAGATTTTGGAGAGCTTCCATTCTGCGATGTGGCCACGAAATAAGGTAATAGAAGCAGAAATAGTAATGCGTATTTCGCACTTCTAAGATTTGTAAAATTCATCGACATTTCGTTTTAGTTAATTAATAATTGAGTTTCGGATTATTTATTCTCTTCATTCTTTTCAGAATTTGATTCTAATTTTTGGTCGGTAGATTCGATATAATCCAACAACTTGAGCAAAGCTTCTCGCTCATGCTGTTTTCTACGGATTATTTTCTTTAAATCCTGTTCCAAGGAAATTTCTTCCCTCTTTTTTGATTCTTGATTCTCTTCGTGCATGGATTTTTTTAACTGACAACAAAACTATTGCAATATAAGCTATACCATAAATTAATTAACGGCACTTCACTGCTACAGGAAAATAAATCACTGCTACATTAGCACTACAGATGATAATAAAAGACTGGTTATAAGCTTTTTAAAGCGAGGACAAATATTCGGTTAATCCGATTTCCAAATTTGTTAAATCAAGTTTTCGACGTAATCTGGTACGTGCTACTTCAATACTCCTAAGGCTTTGTCCGGTTATGGATGCTATTTCCTTTGTCGTCATATTTAATTTTAAAAATGCACAAAGACGACGTTCGTTGGTTGTTAAATCCGGATTTATTTGATGAAGCTTTTCATAAAACTCATTATGAACTCCTTGAAATCGCAGTTCAAATTCATCCCATACTTCATCTTGTTGGGATTGTTCCAAATCACGAATGATGCCGCGAATTAATGACTGGTTTTCTTTCTTAAAATCAGTACTATGACTTAATAATTTTTTTACAATGCGGTCAACAAGCTCGTTCTTTTTTATTTGATACAAAACTTGGGTAGCCATTTCTTTCTTTTGTACTTCGAGTTTCTTCTCTAAGATATCATTTTCTAACGCAAGGTTTTTTGCTGCAAAATCACTGTTTTCTTTTTCAAGCTTGATTCGCTTTAAACGATTTTTAGTTAAAATAAACAACATCGCAATCAATGTGAGCATCAATACCAATAGTATCGCAACAAAATAATACCAAAGCTCTTTACGCTTTTGCTCAGCTTGAATAAGTTTTTCTTTTTCGGAAAATTGTGCACTCAATTCTAATATTGTAAGCTCACGCAATGTTTCTTCAATATTGACTTCATCAGCATATGTTTTCATCAAGATATGATATTTCAAAGCCGAATCAGCATTCCCTAAAACATCGTAATATTCAAACATATTATTATAAATGCCTTGAAGGAGGCTCTTCCCTCCTACTCCTGTCGCATAATCTACTGCCTTATAAAAATGTATACCGGCTTCTTGAAAGTTATTGACAGATGTATAATAGTTTCCCAAGTTCCTGTGAGAAGCAGCCATACCCGACAAATCATTTATTGACTCTCTCAAAACAAGTGCAGTACTCAGGGCTTCAAACGCCCTGTCGAACTGCTCTGTATCAATATATAAATTACCTAAATTATTAAATAGCTTAGCTAATGTTTCGTCTGTCTGCTTCAACTCTTTAGCAATCTGAATACCAAGCTGATAATACAAAATAGCTGTATCCGGAATCCCTAACTCCCTGTAAATTATCCCTAAATTATTATATAAACTGACCATTTCAGGCACAGGTTTCCCTTCATTTACTTCATCAGCCAAGTCCGAAATAATCCCCAACGCATTAAGAAAATATGGTTTTGCCTGGTCAAATTGCCCCATCTGCAACTGAATAGCACCAATATTTGTTAGGCTGAATGCAATTTGTTGCTGATTGCCTTCGTCTCTTTTTAGTTCATAGTATTTAAAAAATACACGCGATGCATCTTCATACATACCCAACGCAAAATATACATTACCGGCGTTAAATAAGGTGTATGCATATAAAGCTTGATTGTTTTTCTTTTCAGCAAATTCCATCGACTGTACAGCATATTCGAGCGAACGGACCAAATCGGTTTTCCGACACGCATCCGAAAGATGCATTAAAGTTTGAATACGGACAGTATCATTATGTGCTCCGAGTAAGACAGTTTGTAAAGAATCAATGCTCTGCTCATTCAATTCATTTGCATAAACTATCTGCTGCTGAAAACAAAGAAAAGTAATCAACACACTAGCAATAAAATAAAAGAAATTGTTCTTCTGTTTCACCTATATTTAACTAATTACAAAGGTGTTATGGATAAAGAGAATATGTTTTGCATGCACACTTATAAATTCTTTGCATTCATAAACATACATTGTTATTTTAAAACTTTCTGCATCTGCCTTTTATACATTTGTATTGTATTTTCTATACCATAATACAGTGATTCACTGATTAATGCATGTCCAATAGAAACTTCTAACAGTCCGGGAATCACAGACGAAAAATAACCAATATTTTCAAGGCTTAAATCATGTCCGGCATTTAGTCCAAGCCCAAGTTTTTGAGCTTCCAATGCAGCTTCAATAAATGGAGCAGCAGCTTTTTCAGGGTTCACTGCATATTGAACTGCAAATGACTCAGTATAAAGCTCAATCCTATCTGTCAGTGTTTCAGCTGCGTAAGTGACCATTTCCGGAACAGGATCTACAAAAATAGACACTCGAATCCCTGCTTCTTTAAACCGCTGAATCGTATCTCTCAAAAAAGAAGCATGATTTTTGGTGTCCCAGCCATGGTCAGAAGTCAATTGACCGGGGTCATCAGGTACTAAAGTCACTTGTTCCGGTTTATTTTGCAATACCAATTGAATGAAATCTTCGGTAGGATTCCCCTCTATATTAAATTCGGTCTTAACCAAAGGTCGAAGTAGTGCCACATCCTTATACGTAATATGTCTTTCGTCGGGACGTGGATGAATGGTGATGCCATCAGCACCAAAACGCTCGCAATCCACTGCAAACTTTTGTACATCCGGAACATTACCACCACGAGCATTACGTATTGTGGCTACTTTATTTATATTTACGCTTAAACGAACCATAATATTTACTGATTTTCCGCAAAGGTAATTCTAAATTTAGAATCGATGCTTTTAAAATACACTGCTTTATCGGATATTTGCTAAAAAATTTAGGATGAGATTAGTAATTCAGCGCGTTAAAAAGGCATCTGTAAAAATTGAAGGAAGATTAAATGGTGAAATTGATGCAGGCATGCTCATATTAGTGGGTATTGAACATGAAGATACCAAAGAAGATATTGAATGGCTTACAAAAAAAGTGATTGCGTTACGTATTTTTCCTGATGAGCAGCATAAAATGAACCTCGATATCCAAAGCATTAATGGCTCTATCTTAGTAGTAAGTCAGTTTACACTTCATGCAAGTACCAAAAAAGGGAATCGTCCGAGTTATATCAAAGCAGCAGCCCCCGAACATGCCATTCCGCTTTACGAATTATTTATCAAACAGCTTCGGCAGGCCGGAATACATGTTGAAACAGGAGAATTTGGTGCCATGATGGATGTGGAGCTAATAAATGACGGACCGGTTACAATTTTGATTGACTCCAAAAACAGGGAATAAATCGGCTTATTCAAACTTTTTCCGATAATAATTTGCTAATTCTACCGAAGGGTCTTCTACAAAATGTACATCCACAAGGCCAATAGTTTGGATTTTTTCTTTCATAACTGATTGCAAATGCCAAGCCACAGAGCCGACAAAGCCTATGGGATACGATTTAAAATCAGGAACTCGGAATAAGTACTGCTCGATAAACGCATCAAACGCATTCGTTATCAACTGCATACAAAACGGATGATCTAAATTTTCACCTACAAAACGTGCTGTTTGGGCTAAATATGCCGAAGCTTTTGGTTCTTTATACACCTTATTTAATATAGCTTCTCTATTTTTCAGTCCATCCGTATTAAATTTCTCTGCAAGCGATTCAGGCACTTCCCCGTATAAAAAAGATTTTAAAAACATTTTGCCTATATACGCACCACTCCCCTCATCCGCAAACAAATATCCCAATGAAGGAACCTGAAACACAATTTCGTTTCCATCAAATACGCAAACATTCGTGCCAGTACCTAATACACAAGCTATTCCGGCATTATTACCAAACAATGCATGTGCCGCCCCCATAATATCGGGCATCACGGAAACATCAGCTTGATTAAACAAGGATTTAAATGCATTTTCAACCATGGCACAATTAGTTTTTGTGCTACAGCCTGCGCCATAAAAATAAATCTTATCAGGTATTAAGCCACTGAGGGAAGGCAAGACAGTTTCTTTTAAAACAGTTTCAAGCTCAAGAATAGAATTATGAAATGGGTTAAAACCGGGAGTTTGAACCCAACTCACAACTTTTCCGGAATTCAAAAGCTGCCACACTGTTTTTGTAGCTCCACTTTCTATTAATAATATTTTCATACGAAAGAAGATAAACCGTAAAATTACGTAATTTATTGATATCTGTATCCAGGCTTTTGATACAAAAAACCGATTTTTCTCTAAATCGATCAAGTTAATTTATGTAAATTCGTTAATTGCTGATTTTCAATGTTTTATATAATTTTATGAAATTTACAAAACAAATAATTCCTTTTGCTTTGTCCATTCCCTTATTCGTTTTAACCGTAAACTTGTTTGCGTTAATGAATTCACAATTCAATATTATTTTTGTACTCTCAATTGGTTGGTTGTTTTAAATAAGTTCGAACTAAATGCCCTTGAGGTGCCGGTCGTTTTTGTTGTTTTTTACGATTCGCACAATCCTCAAGGGCATTCTTCTTTTAAATTAGCACCTACTTCTACCCTGCATAATTTACCAATTCATAAGCTTGTCAATCTAACTTAATCGTAATAAGCTTATGAACATTGTGTTAGGATATTTTACTAGTGTTTTTTATAAAGTGTTTATTATAAAATGAATTTTGATTTAATTTTGGTAACTTTTACGTTATGAGTTGTTCGCAGTAGCTTGTTACAGCTTCACAACTCACGCCTGAAAATTTCTTAAAATTAAATTCATGAATTAAGCAGGCTACTTTTCTTTCTTTTGTTCATAAGAAAAATTGATTCGTCCTAAAGTTACGTTTCAATTTGTTTATTTTTGCTGCATTCAATTGCAAAAACATTAATTTGAATATGACAAAAGTCAAGGAATTAACTCGAATAGCATCACAAGTAAGGCGCGACATTGTCCGCATGGTACATGCCAATCAATCCGGGCATCCGGGTGGTTCATTAGGCTGCGCCGATTTACTTACAGCCCTTTATTTCGATCATCTTAAATTGGATGCAGACAATTTCACTATTGATGGGAAAGGCGAAGACATTTTTTTTCTATCCATCGGCCATATCAGCCCGGTCTTTTATAGTGTATTGGCTCGTCGCGGATATTTTCCCATTCAAGAGCTCAGCACATTTCGCAAAATTCACAGCCGCCTTCAAGGGCATCCGACAACCCATGACGGGCTACCCGGTGTACGTGTAGCGAGTGGCTCCTTAGGGCAAGGCTTATCAGTAGCCATTGGTGCCGCAATCAGCAAGAAATTAAATGAGGATTCACAACTTATTTACGTATTAATGGGCGACGGCGAGCAGCAAGAAGGTCAGGTATGGGAAGCAGCATTATATGCCGGTAGTAAAAAAATAGATAATCTTATTGGCATTATAGACTATAATGGACAACAGATCGATGGTCCGGTAGATGATGTGCTATCACTTGGCGATTTAGGAGCAAAATATAAAGCCTTTGGCTGGGAAGTTAGTGGTTTTAACGGCAATGACATGGCAGAAACCCTTAAAGCACTTGAAACTGCAAGGCAAAATGCGGGAAAAGGTAAGCCTCAAATGCTGTTAATGAAAACAGAAATGGGCTTTGGAGTTGATTTCATGCAAGGAACACATCATTGGCACGGCATAGCTCCCAATGATGCCCAACTCGAAGCAGCATTAACGCAGTTAGAAGAAACATTAGGTGATTATTAAGAAAGTCAAACATGGAATTACAAGTTATAAATCAACAAGATACGCGCTCAGGCTTTGGTGCAGGTTTACTTGAAGTCGGAAAAAAGAACCCAAATATCATTGCACTTTGTGCCGACCTCACCGGCTCACTTAAAATGGATGCCTTTAAACATGCATTCCCCGATCGCTTTTTTCAAATGGGTATCGCAGAAGCAAATATGCTTGGTGTTGCTGCGGGAATAACAATTGGCGGAAAAATTCCTTATACCGGTACATTTGCAAATTTTGCAACAGGAAGAGCATACGATCAAATTCGTCAATCTATTGCTTATTCAGGTAAAAATGTGAAGATTTGTGCTTCTCATGCAGGTTTGACACTTGGTGAAGATGGTGCCACACATCAGATATTGGAAGATATCGGATTGATGAAAATGCTCCCGGGGATGACGGTCATCGTGCCATGTGATTATAATCAGACAAAAGCTGCAACCATTGCAATTGCAGCGCATGAAGGTCCAGTGTATCTTCGCTTCGGACGGCCTAAAGTGCCTAACTTCATGCCGGAAGATCATCCATTTATAATTGGAAAAGCTGACCTCCTTAAAAAAGGAAACGATATCACCATATTTGCCACCGGGCATCTGGTTTGGCAGTCATATCTTGCTGCCCAAGAGCTTGAGAAACAAGGGATTTCCGTTGAGCTGATAAATATTCATACAATCAAACCATTGGATGTGGAAGCCGTACTTAAATCAGTACAAAAGACAAAATGTGTGGTAACAGCTGAAGAACATCAAAAACATGGTGGCCTTGGCGACAGCATTGCCCAGGTTTTAGCTGAAAACTTCCCTGTTCCGCATGAGTATGTAGCAGTAAATGATGAGTTTGGACAAAGTGGCAAACCGGAAGAACTGCTGGAAGTATATGATTTGGATGCCAAAGCTGTTGAAAACGCTGTTTTACGCGTGTTAAAGCGTAAAACAAGCATGTAATCACTACCAAAATGCGTATTTACCTCATTGGATATATGGGAGCAGGAAAAACAACTGTATCAAAAAGAATTGCAGGACGCTTAGGTTTTGATGCAGTTGATTTAGATCAACTATTTGAGGAAAAATACAAGATTGAAATAGCTTCATTTTTTACTAAATATGATGAGAAATCATTTCGAAAGCTAGAAAGTGAAATTCTCAAAAGCACCTCAAGTCTTAAAAATGTGGTGATTGCCACAGGCGGAGGAACTCCCTGCTTTTTTGACAATATGGAATGGATGAACCGTCATGGAATTACAGTGTATATTGATATGAAAGCGGAAAGTTTGTTTAACCGTTTGACACTTTCAAAACGAAAGCGCCCTTTAGTACTTAATAAAAGTCATACAGAACTGCTTGATTTCATCAAAATGCATTTGCAATACCGGAATAACTACTATTGTAAGGCTGATATTATTATTAAAGGTGAAAACTTAGATATAAATCAACTTTTGGAGCATATTTCAACGCATATTGCATCCAAATAGTTTCTGTGTTAATTGCGTAACACAAAGTAATTTACACCATATTTAATATAAATCGTTCAGAAGTATTGCTTTCTATTAAAGTTAAATATACTTTAGCAAGCAGAATTTTAAATTTAATCGCATGAAAAAAACAATTTTTACTATTTTATATACTTTGGCAGCAGTTTCTGTAATGGCCGGTGGTATAGTAACTAACACGAACCAAAGTGCATCATTTATTCGAAATCCGGCACAAGATGCCACCAAAGGAATTAGCTCTGCCTATTATAATCCTGCCGGAATGACTCAACTGAAAGACGGTTTTCATCTTTCTTTAAATAATCAGTTTGTAAAACAAACCCGTTTTATTTCTGTACAATACCCGGATGGTTTTTCCCAACAATCGGGTATCATACCTTTAAACAACACCGAATTCAAGGGAACGGTAACAGCCCCCTTATTCCCATCTGCCTATGCAGTATTTAAAAAGAATAAATTCGCTTTCTCATTGGCTTTCAACCCTATTGGAGGAGGTGGTAGTGCCACTTATGAAAACGGGCTCCCATCTTTTGAATCTCCTGTAGCAGCAATCCCGCTCAGCTTAACTGCTGGCGGCATCCCTACAAACAAATACAGCTTTGAATCGGAATTTGAAGGCAGCTCGATTTACTACGGGCTTCAAGCCGGGGCGGCATATCAAATAAGTGATGTGATATCACTTAGCCTTGGAGTACGTTATGTAATGATAAATAATCAATACAAGGGATATTTACGAAACATACAAATCAATCCGATGTTTCCTGCATTAGGCTATACAGGTAATATGGTAGGAGCCCCAAGCTTCTTTAACAGCATGGCGGATATGTTTACCGGTCTGGCAGGTGTTGCCGAATCTTTACAGCCATTGGTTGATGGTGGTGGAGCCGGCTTAACACTTAGCCAAGCACAAGCAATGGGATTTCTTACAGCCGAGCAAGTGGCATCTATAGCAGGTGGATTTGCACTTATTGATCCAAATATCGACCCCATGTTGCTGAATATTGCGCAAATTCAAGGTGCGTATGGACAAGCAAGCCCGGAATTTCGATTAAAAAGCATGGCAATGGGCTTCAACGCAGATGCAACCTCAGATAAAGAGGTGGATGCTATACAAACCGGAACAGGAATTGTGCCGGTAGTAGGATTAAACCTGAACTTCCATCGTATTAATTTTGGAATTAAATACGAGCATAAAGCAACGATAAAAGTCAAAAACTCAACAAAGGTTGATGATGTGGGGCTATTCCCCGATAAACTTGAAGTCGCAAGCGATATTCCATCACTATTATCACTCGGCTTTTCATTCAACGCTACGAATCGTTTGAATATCAGCGCCGGTTATCATACCTACTTTGATAAAAATGCCGATTACGGAAAGACATTGGACGGGGCACTTGTAGCAAACAAAGAAGTAATTGACAAAAACCTTTGGGAATTTGCCTTCGGCTTAGAATATTGGTTGACTAAAAAACTATTGTTCAGTGCCGGTTATTTGGTTACTGAAACCGGGGTAAACCTTGGTTATCAAACTGACCTTGACCACAGCCTTTCAACATTCAGCTTTGGAGGAGGTTTTCTGTATAAAGCCACTGATGCCATCGACTTAAATCTTGGTGCATTACGTACATATTATAACCCAATTACCAAAAATATGGGCGGATATGGCGAAGCATACGATAGAAAATCAGTATCCATTGCCATAGGAGTAGACTTCCACTTTTAAAAGATAATTTATTACAAATTTGTCTGTGCCTTCCTATATTTTTATAGGGAGGCATTTTTTTTATAAATGAAAATTATCCTTAGTAGTTTTTAATCAATTTTATAGCATGCAGTTGCAAAAGCCCTTCGATTAACTATAATCATTATAAATTAGCATGAAAAACCACTGTTTTATCCGCTGAAAAGTCTTTTTTCAATACCTTTGTTTATTATTTAACAATAGGAATTTTACATATAAAAAGATTTAATAACAGTAAGGTTTTAATCATGAAGAAAACACCTATCGACTTTAATAAAGTACAAGAAGCCGCACAGATTTGCGGCATTAAAGAGATTGGGAAAGCCTCAATTAGAGAAATCAAGAAGCTGGTTGACGTTATTGAAGAGCTGACTGAAAGCAAATTTGTCAGGATGGAGATGGGGATTCCCGGTTTACCCGCAGTGCGTTTGGGCGTTGAAGGGCAAATTGAAGCACTTAAAAAAGGAGTTGCAGCCCTTTATCCCGATATACAGGGAGTACCCGAATTAAAAACCGAGATAGCCCGATTTGTCAAACTTTTCATGAATGTGGATGTAAATCCCGAGGGATGTTTACCCACCGTAGGCTCCATGCAGGGAGGTTTTGCCGCATTTATGACATTAAGCAGGCTAAATAAAGAAAAAGACACCGCTTTGTTTATTGACCCCGGATTTCCGGTACATAAGCAACAACACAAAGTGTTAGACATCAAGTATGAAACTTTTGATGTGTACAACCATCGTGGCGAAAAGCTTAGAGCAAAGCTTGAAGAGGTACTAGCCAAAGGAAATATTGCATATATTTTATACTCCAATCCAAATAATCCTTCTTGGATTTGTTTCACCGATGAAGAATTGAAGATAATTGGTGACTTAGCCAACAAATATGATGTGGTTATTTTGGAAGACTTGGCATATTTTGCAATGGACTTCAGGCAAGATTACAGCAAGCCGGGCATACCTCCTTATCAGCCCACTGTTGCAAACTATACGGATAACTTCATATTGTTTATCTCCAGTTCAAAAGCATTTAGCTATGCGGGAGAACGTATTGGGATGATGGTTATTGGAGATAAGTTATTTACTAGAAGCTTCCCCGATTTAAAACCATTTTATGGCACGGAACTATTTGGGAACGCCATGATATTTGGAACCCTTTATCCGCTTAGCTCGGGAACATCACACTCCGCACAGTATGGCTTAATTGCTATGCTCAAAGCAGTGAATGACGGCAAGTTTGATTTCGTTGAAGAAGTAAAAGAATATGGAGAAAAAGCAAAAATCATGAAAAAGTTGTTTACCGACAACGGCTTCAATATTGTGTACGACATGGACATTGACAAACCCATTGCCGACGGATTCTACTTTACATATTCCTATCCCGGATTCAGTGGGGTTGAACTTTTAGAAAAAATGCTGTATTACGGCATCAGTGCAATTGCACTTGGCATTACGGGAAGTGAGCGTCTTGAAGGTATTCGTGCCTGCACTTCGCTAATTCAGCGCAGTCAAATGGGCGATTTGGAAGAACGTTTAATTCAATTCCACAAAGATCATCCGATTAAATAATTAAAATATCGCAAAAATCGAAATGAAAACCCTCGAAACAGAACGACTATTTATACTCTTTATAAATTGCTTGTTTTTAGGCAAAAAGACAGCCCTGTTTCCCTATTTTACGGTTTCATTTACGTAATTTTGTAGCAAAGCTTAAAATTCATTAATATTAAAATATTATGGCAAAAGTAAGAGGAGCGATAGTAGTTGACGAGCAGAAATGCAAAGGCTGCGGGGTATGTGTTCCCGTATGTCCTACTAATGTCATTGCGCTATCTGAAGACGTAAATGGTAAAGGATACCATTTTGCTTATATGGAACAACCGGATAAATGTACCGGCTGTGTGAATTGTGCAATTGTATGCCCCGACGGGGTTATTACAGTTTACAGACTTAAAGTTTAATAATTAAAAAAAGAGATATGGGTGAATTAAGATTAATGAAGGGTAATGAGGCATTGGCCGAGGCGGCTATCCGTGCAGGTGCAGATGCTTATTTTGGTTATCCTATCACTCCCCAATCGGAGGTGATTGAATATCTTATGGCAGAAAAGCCCGAAGACCGTACCGGAATGGTAGTGCTTCAGGCCGAAAGCGAAGTAGCTGCAATAAACATGGTATATGGAGCAGCCAGCGCAGGAAAAAGAGTTATGACATCCTCTTCCAGTCCGGGTATCAGCTTAAAACAA
>CAZDWA010000056.1:0-15013 GCA_964509065.1 uncultured Lentimicrobiaceae bacterium | reverse complement strand
GTTTGGCTTGATATACAATGGCATACGATTCTTCAAATCATATCCGCAGGCATAATCCCAATATTGATCCATCTCGTCCGAAACATGATTAAACATGCTCCAAACACGTAATTCACAAAATCGAGCAGCCTCAAAATCAATAGGTGCATACACATCACTGAATGAAAATTCGGCATCAGCACCTGAGAAATATCCTTTTTTACGCGCAAAACTTATTACATCATGTGAATAAATCACGCGTACATCCTCTTCGTTCAACAATTCCCACTGACGATCGGTGATGGAGGTCTTGCCGTCAGCCTTTGGGAAGCTGGTGATGCGTGCATGATTGGCATGTGCCGAAATATATCCATCGGGAATACGAATGGCAACCCATGCAGCACCTTTGTCGACATTATATTCTTTTTTGCTCTTTTTGTCGAATTTCAATTCCGTGCCTTTTCCAACAATTTCCATTATCCATACTTCATGCGGGTCAGCTATTGAAAATGACTCACCAGAGCTTGCATAACCGTGTTCTTTAACCAATTGGGCAATAACCTGAATTGCTTCTCGAGCGCTTTTGGCTCGTTGAATCGAAATAAACATCAATGCACCATAATCCATTAATCCGGTTTTGTCAACGAGTTCATTTCTACCACCAAAAGTGGATTCCGCGATAGAAACTTGAAATTCATTCATAAAGCCTACAGTCTGATACGTATGTGCTACCTGAGGAATCTCACCCAAAGGCTGCGCTGTGCCCCTATCGTAAATTGTAAGCATGCTTCCCTCGGGCCAATCACGGGCAGGGCTGTAATACAATTCGCCATAGCGAATATGCGAATCAGCTGCATAACTAATCATGGTGGAGCCATCAACGGAAGCTCCTTTGGTAACCAAATAGTTGGTACAAGCTTGAAGTGGTGATTGGGTAAAAAGAAGTGCAATCAAAAAAAATGAAAGAAAAAGCGTTTTTTTCATGTAGTGTATATTAGAGATGGTTTATAAAAATTCAAAATTTAGTAATTCACGCAAAATTAGCAATTGCCGGATGATTCACAAAATAAAGATGAATTACGGGTAGTCAAATGTATTCAACAAGAGGCATATTGATAGAAAACTCAACTTATCCTATGAAGGCTTTATAGCCTGCATAATTCACCAATTCATAAGCTTGTCAATCTAATTTCATCCTAATAAGCCTATAATCATTGCGTTATAGGGGTTTTAGTAGTTACTTAAAAAGCTGTTTATTATAAAATGAACTTTGATTTAATTTTGGCATTTTTTACGTTATGAGTTGTTCGCAGTAGTTGGCTACAGCTTCGCGCCTCATGCCTTAAAATTTTTCAAAATTAAATTCATGAATTAAGCAGGATAAAAAATTGATTGAAATTTCATAATTTTGCAGCGCAAACAAAGACAGTTTTTATTTCTAAATCAAGAATCGCTTATTTACTCCCAAGCTATTATTTTCTAAACTTTACTTGGATAAACTCATTTGTTTGTACAACATTCTGAATTTTTAATTGTTAAAATAACAGATTAGCGATTAAAACCGCTACTAAAAACTAGCTATTAAATCAAAACTATGTTTGAAAATATTATTACATTTTTTAAAGCACTTTTATCCGGATTAATTGCCTCAGAAAGTATTCTGGAGATTGTTTCTGAAAGCATTGCATTCATCAGCTTATTTGCGTTTTCCGTTATAATCTACTATTTAGTGCGTTTTATTATCAGTCGTACTTTAGTGGTTTTCATATATCATACAAAAACGCAGTTTGATGATATGCTGTTGAAGAATAAGGTGATTTCGCGTGCATCCTATTTTGTACCGGCTTATATCATCAGAGAGTTTACTGCATTTACGCTGCCAAGCTTTCCAAAAACCGTCGCATTGATTCAATATCTTGTAAACCTTTATATCATTTTCGTATGGATGATTTTGATTGCCGCGTTCATCTCATCTTTTTATGATTACTACAATACCAAAGAAATCTCTAAAAAACGTCCGGCAAAAGGTATCGCACAAGTTTTAAAAATCATCGTGTATTTTCTTGGGGGCTTGTTGATTATCGCTCAGATGTTTAATAAGGATATCACCAATCTGTTTGTAGGACTTGGTACGCTTTCTGCCGTATTAATGTTGATTTTTAAAGATCCCATTCTCGGCTTTGCCGGAGGTATTCAACTGAGTCTTAATGATATGGTTACTGTTGGCGATTGGATTAGCATGCCTAAATACAATGCTGACGGTGATGTGCTGGAGATTGGATTAACCACAGTAAAAGTACAGAATTTTGATAAAACCATTACTACGATTCCCACTTATGCTTTGGTTTCAGACTCTTTTATAAACTGGAGAGGGATGGCACAGTCGGGTGGTCGCCGTATTAAGCGATCAATTAATATCGATATGGACAGCGTTCGCTTTTGCACACCCGAAATGCTGGAAAAATACAGTAAATATCAGCTTGTAAGTGAATATATTGCCGAAAAAGAAAGCGAGATTGCAGCTTATAATAAAGACCACAATATTGACAGCTCTAACTTGGTAAATGGCCGTCGTCAAACGAATCTGGGAATTTTCAGGGCTTATGTGGTGGCATATTTGAAGTCATTAGGTCGAATTCATAAAGATATGACCATTATGGCGCGCCATCTGCAGCCTACCGACAAAGGGATACCGGTGGAATTGTATTTCTTTAGCAACCGTCAAAATTGGACAGAGTACGAAGACTTACAGAGCGATATCTTCGATCATATTCTAGCTATTATTCCCATGTTTGACCTGCAAGTATTTCAAGTGCCTTCAGGTATCAGCTTGGAAAAAGCAATTAAGAATGCCTTTGAACAAATCAAAGGCGATTCTCAAACTACTGTAAACTAGCGCTTAAGCTGATTATTCAGCAGGAATAGGCTCAATCCGGAAGTTTAAGCTATACATCCTGCTTTTCAACAAATAACGATCCATAGGCCCGGGACCGCAGCTTCCGCCGCCCAAACCGTTATGTCCCGCATCAATTGTAATAATTGTTTCGTTGCGATGTAGCAATTCATAAGGATGGTTTGCCTGATCCAAATCATAAGGCAAATGATGTAAAGCGCTGAAATTTACTACATCTTCAGCTACAATACGTAAGCCGGATCCATTATTATTACGTAGCGTAAACCATTTAGTATCATCACGGTTTGCCATATCCTGCGGACGAATATATTCTTCCAGCATGCCGGTTACCGTATTCTCATACAAACCGATTGCGGCAGAACTTTTCCTGTCTACATAATTTTCATGAGGTCCGGCACCAAACCACTGTACATATTCAAAGTCTTGCGGCATTTCCATGATAAAGCCAATTCGTGCCAAAGGCCATTCGGTTTCTTGGGGGTTAAACACTGCAGCCACCTCAATATGTCCATTGGCAAAAATACGGTAATCAATTTGTGTGCGCAGCTCAAAGCCTTTTGGTGCTTTCGACAGCAGCTCCACACTCAGCTTTATTTCATGCTCATTTTCTTTAGAAATTGTAATGGATTTAAGCTCATCCTTCAAGTCCCAAAGCTGTTCCTTTTGCCAGATAGGTCCGGGACCGCCACCAAAAATATAATCGTTATCCACCGGGGCTCTAAACACATTCGGGCGTAGGCCTGCAAAACGTCCTAACTCGGCTTTAGGCCATGAAATCAATCCTGTTTCAGGCTTTTTTACCCGTAAATCAGGGGTCGAAATCAATGCTGTTCCAAAATAATTATATTGTGAAATTGACCCATAGCTTTTATCAAATACCAGTTCGAACATACGATTGCCTATTCGAATCTCTTCTTCATCATCTAGCAGATTAAGAGCAGGAAAAGCAGTATAATCTTCTGTGGATTTGAAGCTTTCAGGCATTTGAATTTCAAACTGTTCCCATGCAACCACATGATTTCTTCTTGCCCAAAGCTCATCAGTCTTTAGTACTGCATTAATTTTCAGAAAATAGGCTTTATCAGCCGAAAAGCGGGATTTATCAAGTGGAATATGTATTGTTTTACTCGCTTCGGCTGCAATATCCATTGCATTTATAGGTCCTGATTGAACGATTCTTCCATTTTCTTCCAGCTCCCAGTTCCAGGCGTAAGTATCTGCATTTAGAAACCTATTCCGATTTATGACGGAAATACGTACTTCATCCTTATCGAGCATCTCGAGATGAAAAGTTTGGTACACTTTTTTTACTTCTTGCAGCTTGGGGGTGATTTTACGGTCAGCGGTGATGAGTCCGTTGGCACAAAAATTCCAATCGGTAGGTCGATCGCCAAAATCGCCTCCATAGGCCAGAAAGTATTCACCCGGACGACCTTCAATTTCTTTATAAAGGGCTTGGTCCACCCAATCCCAAATACAACCACCAATCAAGCGTGGATATTCATGAAAAGCATCCACATATTCTTGTAAATTCCCGACTGCATTTCCCATAGCATGGGCATATTCGCAAATAAAGAAGGGTTTATCAATATCTTTTTTTCCTTCCGAAAGCACCCAAGAAACGGATGGATACATTACAGAAATCACATCAGCTACCTCACTATAACGCTCATAATGAATAGGTCTTGAAGTGTCGCGCTGTTTCAATACTTTTGAAGCTACTTCAAAGTTAACACCGGGACCAGCTTCATTTCCCAATGACCACATTATAATTGAAGGATGGTTTTTGTCGCGCTCCACCATATTCATAATGCGTGAAACATGCGCATCTTGCCAAGAAACCACATGCCCAAGTGAATTTTCTCCATAGCCCATCCCATGTGATTCAAGATTTGCCTCATCAATGACATATAATCCGTAGCGGTTACATAAATCATACCAGCGCGGGTCATTTGGGTAATGTGCCGTGCGTACTGTATTCACATTAAATTGCTTCATCAATTCAATATCATGTATCATTGATTTTAAATTCACGACACGGCCTTCAACGGGATCGATCTCATGACGATTTACACCTAAAATCTTAATGCTTTTTCCATTGACCCACAACTGTTTATCTCGTACCACAACCTCGCGAAAGCCAAAATCTGTGGTTTGCACCAACTCGATTTGTCCGGCAGCATTTTTTGTAAGCATCACCAGTTTATATAAATGCGGAGTTTCGGCTGACCAAAGCTTAGGATTTTCAATTTGTACACTTAGGTTTACCGCTTTCTTTGGTGCTCTTGTATAACGCTGTGTAAATAAAGGCTTTTCTAGCCCCTCTCCCGTTTTTTCATCAAAGAGATAAATCTCGAAACTGTGTTCCTTTGCTTTTGGATAGGATTTGAATAAAAGCTCTGCCTTTAGTTCGGCTTGAGTATAATCCGAATTTAAATCAGACTGAAACCAAAAATCAAATAAGTGTATTTTTGGAACACTATATACATATACATCACGATAAATTCCGCTCATGCGCCAAAAGTCCTGATCTTCCAAATAGCTGCCGTCACTCCACTGATACACTTCTACCGAAAGCTCATTGGTTCCCTTTTTAACAAAGGAAGTAATATCAAACTCGGAAGGTAGGCGGCTATCTTCCGCATAGCCAAGCATTTTACCGTTCACCCATACATACATCGCACTTTCCACGCCAGCAAAATGCAATATTATTTGTCGATTATCCCAGTCTTCGGGTATTTCAAAACTCCTTTTGTAGGAGCCAACAGGGTTTGGATATTCATTTTTTGTAAAATGTGGAGGTACTTCATCCATGATAAAAGGTGGATTGGCGGCATGCGGAAAAGTGACATTGGTATAAATAGGAATACCGTATCCTTTCATTTGCCAGCTTGAAGGAACTTGAATATCATCCCAATAGCTTATATCGAATCCATTTTTATAGAAATCTTTGGGACGTAAATCAGGGTGCTTTACCCAATTAAACTTCCAGCTTCCATTCAAACTCAAATAATACTTTGACTGAATAATTTGCTCATTTAGTGCTTGTTCAACCCCGGAATATGGTAGATAGGATGCATGAGCAACGAGGGTATTAATCTCATTAATCCGTTCATTTTCCCATTCTGCCCGTTGGGCAAAACCGCTTTTAGCAATTATAAACAGTAAAATCCCAATCCAAAACAACGACTTTTTCATGCTGATGATATATTAAAAATGTATTGTACAAATTTAAGAAATCCCGGCAATATTCCGGTATATAAAAAGCCGTGAAAGGAATTGTATTACTTAGCAGCTATTGTTTTGTCTTTCTTGCTTATTAGAAGAAGTCCCAACACCATCAACAAACCATTGACAATTAGTATTTCAAAGCCAAATCTATACCCAAACAGCCATTGCTCCGAGTTGGCACTCAATATATAACTGATTGCAGGTGCTAAAATGGCAATAACAGGCACCCATTTATCATTTAGCTGCTTATCACTAAACAACCCAAAGGCGTACAAGCCCAACAAGGGTCCATATGTATAACCAGCAATAGTAAATAATTGCTGAATAACCGCTTCGTTGTTTATCTCACGAAACAGCATAATCACAAAAAATACCGCTGTGGATATCATAAAGTGAATATTGTATCGTGTCTTATTCGAAGATTCATCATCTTTTGTGCCTTTTCCAAGTATGTCAATCATAAATGAAGTAGTCAATGCAGTGATGGCTCCATCGGCGCTGGAATATGCAGCTGCGATTAATCCCATAAAAAACACCACCGTAGCAATTGTTCCAAAATGGTTGACTGCCAGCATAGGAAACAAATCATCAGACATTTCGGGGAGCGGAATACTAAATTCTCCTGCATAACTGTATAAGGCAGCACCTAAAAACATGAATAAAAGATTTACCGGAACCAGTAATAAGCCTAAACTCATGGTATTCTTTTGTGCATCAGCCAATGTTCTACAGCTGAGGTTTTTCTGCATCATATCTTGGTCAAGGCCTGTCATTACAATAGTAATAAATACCCCACTTAAAAATTGCTTGAGGTAAAAGTTATTATCGCGCCAATCAGTGACAATCATTTTGGTATAACCTTCTGCCTTTACCCTTGATGCCAACTGAAAGATACTCAGGTCCATTTGGTTTGTAATAATAAACAATATAATTACTAAGGAAAGCAACATAAATGTCGTTTGCAGCATATCTGTCCACACAATTGTCTTAATACCGCCTTTAAAGGTATATAAGGTGATTAAAAGGATAAACCCTAATACATTCAGCCAAAACGGAATCCCCCATGGATCAAATATAAATATCTGTAACACATTAATAACCAGATACATTCTAAAAGAAGCACCAATAGTTCGGGAAAGTATGAAAAATGAAGCACCGGTTTTATAGCTGAATTTCCCAAAGCGCTCATCCAGATAGCTATATATGGAAATCAATCGATACTTGTAGTAGATGGGCAGTAATATGAATGTAATAGCCATATATCCCAAAATATATCCAAAGACCACCATCATATACGAAAAACCGGAGCTTCCCACATATCCGGGCACACTTATAAAAGTTACTCCGGATAAGGAAGACCCTATCATACCGTAAGCTACCACCATCCAAGGAGATTGTCTGTTTCCAATAAAATAATCTTTATTTGTTGTTTTGCGTGAGGTGATATAAGAGACCGTAAACAGACTCGCAGTATATAAAATGAATATCGCAAAAATTAGTAGGGACATGGTTTTAGCGTTGTATTGAAAGTAAAAACTTTGAGAATGCAAATAATGTAAGGAAGTGATAATCAATTTTTGTATCCGGCAGCTCCTCACCGATGAATACGGCTATCATTCCTGCGTTTTGTGCAAATTCCATATCTGATTTTGTATCACCGACCATGATGGCACGTTCAAAATCAATCTCAGGATAATCCTTTTTAGCAGCTAGTGCCATGCTGATATTAGGTTTTCTGCAATTTAAAAGCTTGTCACTCAAATCTGTACAATAATATATCTGATTAATTCGACCGGCTGATTGGTTTATTTGCTCCAACATCAGCTTATGAATTTGATTCAAATCAGCTTCCGACATCAAGCCGCGCCCCACACCTTGTTGATTTGTAACAACAAACATATGCCGAAAAATATTTGACAATTCCTTAATTGCTTGTAATACGCCATCGATAAATACAAATTCATCAACTGATTTCACATAATCGCCCATCAATCGTTTATTGATGACTCCGTCACGATCTAAAAATAGTGACCAGTTTCCGTTCTTCTTTATGTGGGCTAGTTGCGTATTCAAAGTGGAAATAAGCTTTGTTCGATGCGTTCACATAGTAAATGACCTATCAAAATATGTGCTTCTTGTATTCTGGCTGTCACTTCAGATGGCACATTAATCAATAAATCTGCTTCATTTGCAAGTATTCCTCCGCTTTGCCCTGTCATTGCAATTGTATACATACCAAGACTTTTCGCTTTTTGTATTGCATTTACAATATTGGCGGAATTGCCGGAAGTGCTTAATCCAATCAACACATCTCCCCGCCTCCCCATTGCTTCGGTTAAACGGCTAAAAACCTCATCGTAGCCGTAATCATTTGCTACGGCAGTGAGATATGAGCTGTTCACATGCAAGGCTTCCGCAAAAAGTGGCGGTCGATCATAGTTATATCTTCCACTAAGCTCTGCTGCAATATGCTGTGCATCTGCAGCACTGCCTCCATTTCCGCAAAAAAGTAGCTTTCCGCCTTTTTTAAAGCTATCAATGCACTGCGCGGCAGCTGTTTCAATGCGTGCAAGCAGATGTGTATCATCCAAAATCTGCTGCTTTACTTGAATTGAAGCCAATATGCTTTGCTTCATCCTTTCCATGATGTAAAATTTGCACAAAAGTAATGAATTGAATTCATAAAAACACTTCAAATGCCATATCGTTTCGCAAACGAAAGCAAAGCGATAAGACTTGCCAAAAATTCTATATTTTATTGTTATAAGCAAGTTTTATAGCTTTCATTACCTACTTTTATATATACATTAAGGATAACAAGCTGAATTACTGATACTTATACATTACAGATAACATTTTTAGGAAAATCCTTGAAAAAAGGAAAAATCCAATAATTTTGCTCAAAATTTAATTATGAAAGCACTTACTACTATCGGATTACTGATATTATCGAATATATTCATGACTTTTGCGTGGTACGGGCACCTGCGATTTAAAGATTTTGAAGGCTTTAGCCAGATGAGTTTATTTTGGATTATTCTGATTAGCTGGTCAATAGCTTTATTTGAATATATGTTTCAAGTCCCTGCAAACAGAATAGGATTTCATGAAAATGGTGGTCCATTTAGCTTGGTTGAGTTAAAAGTTTTACAAGAAGTAATCACACTAACAGTCTTTGTTGTATTTTCGCTGCTTATTTTTCGAAATGAAACTTTTTCATGGAATCATTTGATTGGATTTATTTTTTTAATACTGGCAGTTTACTTTATTTTTAAAAAATAAAAAAATCTTTGCTTTTTGCTTGTTTGAAAATAGTTAAACATTATTTTTGAAAAATATTTAATCTCATTTTTTTATACGACTATGAAATTTTACGACATTGATTCAGAGTTTACTTTCGGAAAGTATGAAGGAGAAACAATCCGCGAAGTATTTGAAAAAGATCCCAAATACATCGACTTTTGTTTCAATAATATAGACGAGTTTTATGTTTCACCTGACGTATTAAAAGAGTTACGTCAGCTTAACCCAAAATTTAATGTACAGAATATGACAAATTTTGACGACGAAATGTTGGAATCTTATCTTGACGAGATTGGAGACATTGAAGATTTCGAAGAAGGCATGTTGGAAGACGAAGAGGATTTAGACTGGGATGAAGACGATTTAGATCTTGATTTTGAAGACGACTTCGATGATTTCGACAGCTTCGATGCTGACGACTTTTAAGAGCAAAGCGAATTAAAGATGAATTTTCAGCCGGAACTTACTAAGTTTCGGCTTTTTTATTCGATGCCAATCAGTTTTAAGAAATCTGTTTCTGAAAGAATTGTCACACCCAATTTGTTTGCTCGTTCCAATTTAGAAGGCCCCATATTTTCTCCGGCTACCACATAAGTTGTTTTTGAAGATATGGAACTGCTGTTTCGCCCGCCATGCAGTTCAATCAAATTCTTTAGCTCATCTCTGGAATAGTGTGAGAAAACACCACTTATCACAATTGATTGCCCTTTTAACAAGTCGCTTTCCAGTTCTTGTTTTTCAGTTTTCAGCTGTAAGCCGGCTTGTTTTAATTCTTCTATCAACACGCGATGCTCGGGAATGGAAAAATAATCAACCAAAGAAGCTGCAATACGTTCTCCAATCTCATCTACAGCTTGTAGCTCCTCCAAGCTTGCTCCCATTAAAGAATCAATATCCGTAAAGGCTTCCGTAAGTTTTTTAGATACGGTTTCACCTACATAACGTATCCCCAAAGCAAACAACAGCCTCTCAAAAGGAACTGCCTTTGACTGCTCAATACTATTCAGGATATTTTCTGTAATCTTTTCACGAAAGCTTACCGTACGGCTTTTTCCGTCCTCGCCATAATATGTCTTTTCAAGCCCAAAAAGCTGATCATACTGAAGCTTATAAAAGTCTGAAACTTTCGAAAGCAACTTTTGATCATAAAGCATTTCAATCCGCCCTTCGCCTAATCCTTCAATATTCATCGCCTTCCTTCCGATAAAATGTTCCAGCCGCGCTTTAATTTGTGGCGGACAGGCATCTGCATTCGGACAATAATGGGCTGCTTCTCCTTCCTGTCGAATCAGCTCCGTACCACATTCGGGGCAATGGCTAATAAAACACACGGGCTTTGCTCCTATTTTGCGCGCTTCCTTAACAACTGATGTGATTTTAGGAATTATCTCCCCTCCTTTTTCAACTACAACCGTATCATTAAAATGCAGCTCAAGCTGCGAGATAATATCGGCATTATGTAAGCTTGCACGTTTTACAAGTGTTCCAGCCAAAAGTACCGGCTTCAAATTAGCAACAGGGGTTACTGCCCCGGTTCTCCCAACCTGATAATCCACCGAAAGCAGTTGGGTGCGAGCCTCTTCCGCTTTAAATTTATATGCAATTGCCCAACGTGGCGATTTTGCAGTAAAGCCGAGCTGCTCCTGTTGTTCAATTCGGTTTACTTTGATAACAATTCCGTCAATATCATATGCCAAAGCCCCTCTGCCCTGCTTCCAATCGTTGATAAACTCAAAAACTTCTTCCTCAGTAGCACATACAGCCATGTGGCGAGCAATTTTAAAACCCCAAGTTTTAGCAAGCTGCAAACTTTCGTACTGGGTTTCAAAATTTATTCCTTCACCCATTACGCCATATAGAAAACTATCCAGCTTACGGCGCGCCACCTCAGCAGAGTCTTGTAATTTCAAGCTGCCGGCTGCCGCATTCCGAGGATTGGCAAACAAGGCCAAGCCACTTTCCTCACGTTGCTTATTCAGCGCATCAAATTGCTCATGCCTTAGAAATATCTCACCCCTTATTTCAAAGCTTTTCGGAAAATCTCCTCTAAGGCGTAACGGAATAGTTCGAATGGTTTTCACATTAGCTGTAACATCATCTCCACGCACGCCATCACCACGTGTGACAGCACGCACAAGGAAGCCATCCTCATAATGCAAACTGATTGCAACGCCATCGTATTTTAATTCACAAATGAATTCCGGCTTCTCGTCCAAAGAGCGCATGACACGTCCGATAAATTCACTCACTTCGGCTTCATTGTATGAGTTGGATAGCGAAAGCATCGGGGATTTGTGTTCAACAACATCAAATAATTTTGTTACCGTGCCCCCAACGCGTTGGGATGGTGAATCAGGACGACTTAATTCAGGATGTTCTTGTTCAAGGCGAATCAGTTCCTCAAGAAGCATATCATACTCATAATCCGATATTTCCGGTTGCGCTTCATCATAATAAAGCTGATTGTGATGTTCAATCTGTTTAATCAGATGATCCATCTTTTCTTTAACAGATGCAATAGATGACATGCTTAATGTTTTTCAGGCTGTTTAACAGTATTACGGTAAATAAAAATCTCCTCGTTTGCATTAATGGGATTAATCCGATGTATCAACTTATCCATAAAACTGGGCTCAAGCTTTTTATCAAACACTAAATTCGGGAAAATCTGCATCATGGAGTCTAGCCTCATTTCTAAATCTTGAGGAGTTTGAAAACATACAAATGAAGGTTGATTTTCTAACATGCTCCAATCCCTCAAATCAGCAAGGTCTTTATAGGTTTTATCCCTATAAACAGCATCATATTGAGGCCATTGCCCCGTATAAAATACAGGTGGATAATGTAGTCCGCGCCTGCCGTACTCATCTACAATAAAGTATTCAATATCAGGATATTTCTTTAGATGCGACATGGCTTCAACACGGGACTTCTTCGAATACATTGGGGTAACAAATACCAGCAAAACAGTATTTAAAGCCCAGAAAAATCCCCAAGCTGATTTTCGTAAGATTTGATATCGCCCTTCAAGATTTCGTTCTGCAATAAACTCATCCCATCCAGCCATACCCAACACAATAAACATAGGTACGATAGGCAAAATAAAACGCTCTTGTTTATTCGGGAAAATAGAATGAAACAGAAGAAACAAAAAAACAGGCAGAAACAGTAAAAAGTTTTTCTTCCAGTTTCTAAAGAATCCCCAGAATAGCATGATACTTATAGGTGGTATCAGCAGCAGTAGTAAAACTAATATATAATTGTACCAAGGCGCGGTAAAATAATCATATGCATGCTGCATATTGTAAGTACTGTATGCAATAAATTCAGCAAATGGCTTACCCCAAATATACCAATCCACAAATCCCTGAAACAATAATACGGATGCTATAAATCCTAATATTGTTGAGAGCAATCCTTTCCAGTTTTGTGCGATGAGCAGCGCAAGTCCTAAGCCGGCGGTATAAACGATGGTTTGATAACGAATGGAGAATGCCATTGCAAGCAAAAATCCGGCAACAAAAAATGAAGATTTATGAAAGCCGGGCAGCTGCTCTTTACGAATTTGTTCCTGTCGCAATATAATGAGTGTGCCATACATCAAAAATGGAATGGAAGTGAGTTCAACCATTGTTCGTACACTCAGAAACGGCATAAACCAGAATACAGCCAATAATAAAGCAACACGGTAAGCTGTTTTTCGTTCGGTGATTAGGCTTGCAATACGATAGCCGAAAGAAATTACAAAAAGTGAAATACCGGCATGGAAAAATCGGGTAAACAGCATTTTCCATTGAGGATCAAAAATCCTGAAAAATTGCAGCATATGAAAAAAGAGATACTGAAAACCCACATAAAAGAAGCTGTGCCCCTGTGGTCCATCATTACCTATTGTATTTGGCAACCACTTGAGATAATCTTCTCCGTCAACCCAAGATTGTGCTTGTTCAACCACCAAAAAATGGTCGTCATGCATCCCAAATCCTTTAGAAAAGAAAACTGCAAGCAAACGGACCAACATCCCTATGGCCATAATAAACAAAAACGGATGTTTTGCCTTGAATTGCAATATTTTTTTCATAGTAATTTAACGGGTTAAAGTATTTATTTTCTGTATTAGAACAACACCAAAACAATATATAAAAGACTCATTACAAGTCTTTTCTACGTATCGGCATGGTCATGCAGCGTGCACCTCCTCCCCCACGATTTAATTCATCACCGCGTACGGTAATCACATATTTATCATAGTCTGAAACGCGTACTCTGTCAGCCAGCATATCTTCGGCTTTTATTATCTCAAAGCCATGCTTGCTCAAGGCTTCCACACTGTTTACATTACGAGCATATCCAATTATCTTTCCTGGTCCCAAAGCAAAGAAGTTTGCACCACTTTGCCATTGTTCGCGCTCCATCGCATAAATATCGGTATTCCCTCCGCAATAAATCGGCTCCAAATCCATGCCCAATTTACGCAAGGCTTCCGGAATATTATCCTCTTCATGTATTTTGACAGCCTTATCACCTTCAATAATCAAATGATAAGTCCTGTAGCTGTTTGCACTTAATACAACAGGTTCATATACCATGCATTTATCTTTATCCAATAAGGTAAATACCATATCCAAATGAATAAATGATTTGGGTTCATCGGGTAATTCCTGTAATATCAAGTGTTTTATACCTGGTTTTGTCTTTAAATAACTGATCAACGCATCAATTCCCTTGCTATTTGTCCGTGCACTTATCCCGCTGAGGAAAATATTTTCTGCGGCAACGAGCACATCACCTCCTTCAATATAAGCATTTTTACCCCCATTAAACTGCTGGACGGGGTCTACTGCCTGCCCGCCAAAGACGGGATGCGACTCGAAGATAGCTTTCATTATCAAAGATTCACGTCTTCGTACCTTACTTGCCATCGAGCCTATGACCACCTTATTATTCAATGTAAAAGAAGGGTCACGAGTAAAGAATAAATTAGGTAAAGGCTGCAGCATATAACGCTTTGAAGTAAGATAACCGGTTAAGGTATTCCGATCGGTTTCAACTCCTTCGATGAGATGCATTGCCAGCTTTTGATTATCCATGCCTAAAAGCATCGAATACACAATTTCATCTATGGACTCAGCCTCATTGATTTTACGAAGTAAGTCCATTTTCACTTCTTCTTGTGCTAAAATTTCTTCGAGCAACTTACCCACTTCAAATACATTTGTAAGCTTTTTGAGTACACTGCTGAATTGATTATGCTCCGGGCGAGCAATACCAAGGTTTAGCATATCGTTATATAACTCTTTGGATGCATTTTCCGGCGACATGCTTTCAATTTCCGAACCGGGTGTATGAGTTATTACACATTCTAACTCTCCAATTTCACTGTTAATATTAACCTTAATCTTATTGTATTCCATAAGTTGGCTTATGTTATTGTACTATACTTTTCTAGTTATGCTGCTAGTTTTTCCATAATTTAATCGTGCAAATATAAGGATTTTGGGCTGCAACCATATTATATATAGATGAACTCTTCTAACCTGAATAATTCATAAAATAAAAATAAATGCGGGTAAATATACTGATATA
>CAZDWA010000055.1:0-15198 GCA_964509065.1 uncultured Lentimicrobiaceae bacterium | reverse complement strand
GCTCATGGCATTGGTTCCACTATCTGTTAGCAGGTCGATATACACATCTTCTGCATGCAGCAAAAAGGTGTTGTAACCGGCTTCGACAAGTGCTTTTTCACGGTCTTCGCGTGTAGTCATTTTGAGGAGCTCAACCATCTTCATTCGGTATGGTTCCGCCCAAGAACGTCTTTTAGATTTTTCCATTTAAAGAACTAATTAAATTAAAAATTACATATTAATTTTAAAGGCTGCAAGATAGCATAAAAATACGTAGCTGCAAGTTGAATAGCTAGCATAATATTCACCATTCACTAACAAATTACAATAATTTACCTGCTAGGATTACGGCGGCAATACTGAAATAAATTATCAGCCCGGTGACGTCTACCAGTGTAGCTACAAAAGGCGCAGATGCCGTTGCCGGATCCAGCTTTACTTTTCGCAGGATAAACGGTATTAAAGCACCTGACAATGTACCCCACAACACAATAAATATCAATGATATAGCCACCACCATTCCGATAGAGAACCAGTAGTCGCCATAATCATAAAACCCAACCTTTTGCCATACCAATATACGTGAAAAACCTATTGCTCCAAGGATTAAGCCAAGTGCCAAGCCCGAAGCAATTTCTTTGCGCATGACATAGAACCAGTCTTTCAGCTTCAGCTCTTGCAGTGCCATGGCACGAATAATAAGCGAAGCAGCTTGCGAGCCGGAGTTGCCTCCACTGGAAATAATGAGTGGGACAAAAAGTGCAAGCACTACCGCCTTTTCAATTTCATTATCAAAATATCCCATTGCCGAAGCAGTGAACATCTCTCCAATAAACAAGATAACCAGCCAGCCGGCACGTTTTTTTACCAGCTCAAGCCAAGGTGTGCTGGTGTATGATAAATCAAGGCCTTCAACACCCCCAAACTTTTGGATGTCTTCCGTATCACGTTCTTTCATCCGGTCGAAGATGTCGTCAAAGGTGACAATACCTACCAAAGTACCATGCTCGGTCACAATCGGAATTGATGAGCGGTCATATTTATCAAAGATATTAAATCCTTCCTCCATAGGAGTAAGGGTTTGTATGCTAATAAAGTTATAATCAATCAGTTCTGAAATGGGCTGATCGCCGTCCGCCATCAAAAGCTGCCCTATCTTTACGTCATCAATCAATTTATTATGTTCATCAACAATATAAATATAGGTTAAAGTTTCAGCTTTTCTACCATGCTTTTTGATATGATCTAACACATGCTGTACCGTCCAATGTGGTCGTGCCTGTACATAGTTGGGCGTCATCAGTCGGGCGATGCAGTCTTTTGGATAACCAATCAGGTTCAAGGCCATTTCGCGTTCTTCATCATCCAATAAATTTACCGCTTCTTTTATTAAATCGTCGGGAAAATCTTCCAATACAGCAGTTCTATCGTCGGGGCTCAGGTTATTCAACACCTCAGCCAACTCCTGATCACTAAGCGATTTGACAATTTCTTGTTGGATTGCCAAATCGAAATAGGGAAATACTTCCGACTTCTTCTCACTCGTCAGCAATAAAAAAGACAAATTTCTGCTTTTTATATCCAGCTCTGCCAATTGCTCCGCAATGTCGGCCGGATGCTGATCCTGCATACTTAGAATATTCATTTCGATTGATTTTTTAATATGCATCCGGGCTGCGCCATGATTTATATCATGATATAGCCAAGGATATAAACCTAACTTCTATTGTATCTGATAAAATGCGTAGGGCAAAATATCGTTTCCTTACCATATCAAGGTGCACAAAAATAAGCAAAGCTTATTACAATAAAGGCAGCAGTGGAAGATTATAATGACTTTCTTTAATTTTATCAGGTAAATGATGAAAGAAACTCCTTTATTCAGCTTTTTAGACTTACTTTTAGGTCTTTTTCATATACTTAATTCGTGTTTTCAGTCAAGGTGCTTTTACAAAAACATAAAAATCAAGTACATTTGCAGAAATAATTAGACAAAATTTCATATGAGCTCCCTTATATCATCTGACCAACCTATTCGTGTAGGCATCACACATGGCGATTTCAACGGCATTGGTTACGAAGTACTTATTAAAGCACTTTCGGACAACAGAATGCTTGAACTTTTTTGTCCGGTGATTTATGGACAATCCCGCATTGCTTCTTACTACCGAAAAAACCTAAACAGACAGGATTTTACGTTCAACATTATAAAAGACGCATCTCAAGCGCAAAAGAACCGGATTAATTTTGTCAACATCAACGAACAAACATATACTATTGAAATTGGCAAAAGCACACAAACAGCGGGACAAGCGGCTTTCTTAGCTCTTGAAAACGCTGTTCGAGACCTCAAAAACAATCATATTGATGTGGTTGTTACTGCCCCTATCAATAAGCAAAATATACAATCAAAAGGCTTTGAATTTCCGGGGCATACTGAATATTTTGCATCTCAGTTTTCAAGTCAGGACCCACTTATGCTCATGGTATGGAATCAGTTGCGCATCGGCACTGTAACCGGGCATATTCCTTTGTCGCAGGTAGCACAAAAAATCAGCAGCGAGCTCATTCTTAACAAACTAAGAACACTTAATCACAGCCTTTATCACGATTTTGCAATATACAAGCCAAAGATTGCAGTGCTTGGGCTAAATCCGCATGCCGGTGATGGCGGTTTGCTTGGAAAAGAAGAAGAACAAATTATTGTTCCAGCCATAGAAGCTGCCTTTAAGCAACATAATATACTTGCATTTGGTCCTTTCCCTGCCGATGGATTTTTTGGAAGCGGCAGCTGGAAAAAGTATGATGCCGTATTGGCAATGTATCACGACCAAGGCTTGGTACCATTTAAAAACATGGTATTTGACGAAGGGGTCAACTTTACAGCCGGGCTTCCCATAGTGCGCACTTCGCCGGCACATGGCACTGCATACGATATAGCCGGAAAAGGCATTGCCTCCGAAGCTTCATTTTCTCAAGCTATTTATTTGGCTTTGGATGTGTTTAAAAACAGAAATATGCAAAAAGAGCTAGAAGCAAACGCCATGAAACCCGCAGCAGACAAATCGACGAAAAATGATCAGCAGTAATGCATCATACAGCCCCCAAACTATTGCACAACAAATGGGCGGCAAGCTGCTTTCAAAAGAAGCCGGCGAATACTCCATAAGTATACTATTGACGGATTCAAGACGCGTATTAATGCCCTCGAACACGTGCTTTTTTGCGATTAAAAGTCCACGGAATGACGGACATCGCTATATACAGGAGCTTATCAATAAGGGGGTACGCTGTTTTGTAATCAGCAATAAGAACGGACTTCCTGTGAATGACGAAAAACTGGATTTTATATTGGTTGAAGATACGCTGAAGGCACTGCAGCTTTTAGCAAAAAATCACCGCAAGCAATTTAGGGCTCCCCTAATCGGCATCACAGGCAGCAACGGCAAAACCGTTGTGAAAGAATGGCTTGCACAATTGCTCGCAAATTTCAAAAAAACGGTTCGAAGCCCAAATAGCTATAACTCAAAAATCGGTGTGCCGCTTTCGTTATGGCTGCTCAATAATACCTATGACATAGCCCTCATTGAAGCTGGTATTTCACAAAGCGGTGAAATGGAACCTTTACAAGAAATGATAAATCCCGAAATGGGAGTTATTACGCATATTGGTCCAGCACATGCATCCGGTTTTGCCGATGTAAATCAAAAAATTGACGAAAAGTTAAAGCTATTCCATAATTCAGAAGTACTATTTTATTGCCGTGACCATACCCAAGTTCACGAACGCATCCAAAGCTTTGTAAAAAATAATTCGATTAAGCTTGTGAGCTGGGGGCATGAGCCCGAAAATCAGTTGCAACTTGTAGAAACAAGCCATCAAAACGGCCGTACCATTCTCAGCGCGCGCATTAAAGACAAGGTCCATCAAATTGAAATAGCGTTTGCAGATGCTGCATCAATAGAAAATGCCATGCACTGTTGGAATATTTGCAGTTATCTGGGCATGAAACAGGCAGATATTGCAGAAGGAATGAAAAAGCTTAGTGCGGTAGCCATGCGCTTGGAGCTGCGGGAAAGCGTCAATAACAGCACCCTCATCAATGATTTTTACAATTCTGACTTGCATTCTCTTTCGGTGGCACTGGATTTTTTACAACAGCAGCAGCAACATCCGAAAAAAGTACTTGTTTTATCCGATATTTTGGAAAGTGATTTGCCGGAAAACGAGCTTTACAAAAGCATTGCAACGATTTTGGAAGAACGCCCAATCGACTTCCTTATTGGAGTCGGAAAAGCTGTGGCACGCCATACGGAATTCTTTAAGGTGCCACAGAAGTTGTTTTTTGAAACTACCGAAGAATTAATGCATTCGTTGGCATCTTTACAACTTGCAAACAGCACCATATTACTAAAAGGAGCACGCCCATTCGGATTTGAGCGCATTAGTCTTTTACTACAGCAAAAAGCACATGAAACGGTTTTGGAAGTTCGCTTGAACAACCTCATCCACAATATTAATTACTATAAAAGCCGCCTCAAAGCTTCAACCAAAATCATGGTCATGGTAAAGGCATTCAGTTATGGAAGCGGTAGCTTTGAAATTGCATCCAGCTTACAGTTTCACAAAGTGGATTATCTGACTGTAGCCTATGCCGATGAAGCTGTTGAATTGCGAAAAGCAGGCATAGAGCTGCCAATTATGGTCATGAGTCCGGAGGCAGAAAGCTTTCACTCGATTCTCAAGCATGAGCTGGAACCTGAAATATTCAATTTCAGAGTATTACATATGCTGGAAGCGGCTATGGAACATGCAAACACCTTGGATATTCCTGTCGGTATCCACTTAAAAATCGATACCGGAATGCATCGACTGGGCTTTACAACAGTAGACATTGACAAGCTCATCCTCCAGCTAAATAAAAACCCCAACATACGGGTTTTATCCGTCTTTTCGCATCTTGCAGCAAGTGAAAACCCGGAGCATGATGCATTTACTTTGAAACAAATACAGCTTTTTGAAGCAATAAGCGAGCAGCTGGAACAAGCGTTAGGCTATTCGTTTGATCGCCATATTTTAAACTCGGCAGGTATCAGTCGTTTTCCTCAAGCACAATACGAAATGGTCCGTCTCGGCATAGGCGCTTACGGAATTTCAACTGTTGCCGAAGAACAAGGGATTTTGGAGCCGGTATTGGCTCTAAAATCGACCATCACACAGATAAAAGCAGTGAAAACTGATGAAACAATTGGATATAACCGAAGCGGAAAGCCAAGACGTGACAGCATAATTGGTATTGTACCCATTGGCTATGCCGACGGATTGCCAAGAGCCCTTTCCAACGGAAAAGCAAGTTTGTATGTGAACGGACAAGCTGCTCCAATCATAGGTGATGTGTGTATGGATATGTGTATGATTGATGTGACGGGATTAAATGCTTCCGAAGGAGATGAGGTAATTATTTTCGATGATAAATACCCTATCAAACGCTTGGCAAAAGCTACAGATACTATTGCTTACGAACTATTTACAAGAATTTCAAGGCGGGTTAAACGAATCTATTTTCAGGAATAAAGTCTACAAAGGTTCAAACAATTATTCATTGATTATTCGTGGTCGTAATCGTATCCATCTTCCAATATCCTTTGTCTACTAAAATCAAAGTCGGGATTTAATAAGCTGGCAGCCGGATTAAACACCGAAGCGTTTATGTTTCCAAGCTCAATAAGTGTATGAAAAAGATTATCAGTAAGGTAAGGCGCACTTTTACGTGCACTTAATATTTTGGTATCGAGTGAATTACTATACGCATCAGAAAACCAAAAGAAAAACGGCACTTCAACATTTGCTTTCGGCAGCCTTCCGGCATATGTATGACCCACTTCATTATTTTCATCATACACATTTTCACCATGGTCCGAAACATATAAGACTGCCGATTTATTAGTAGATCCAGCAACAATATTCAGCAGCGAATCAAGGAAATAATCATGGTATAAGATGCTGTTATGGTATTCGGCAATGGTTTGTGTTTTGGCATCATTTCCTTTGAATTGGTCAAAAGAAGGGGGGTAACGTTTCCTATAAGAGCTATGGTTTCCCATGGTATGCACTATTATTAGTTTTAGGGGATCATCCATTTGTACTATTTTTTCAACCGGTGAAAATAGCAGTTCATCATAAGAACGAATCATGGTTGACTCCATGGAACTGTTTGCTGCCAGATTGACAAATACGGTATAATCTGCCTTGCGTGCAAACACAGTGACCAAATTTTCCCATACACCTATTGGTGTTTGATTTGAAATCCAATAAGTTGTATATCCGGCAGATTTAAATACATCAAAAATATCTATTCCTCCTCCGGTAGAAGCTTGATAATTCACCGTTTTTTCAGAAAGGCTTGTTGTAATGGAAGATATCGTATTGGAGTAAGCCGAAATAACATTGTCAAATATGAACAAATCACTCCGTTTTGATAATAATGGCGTCGTCTTATTCGGATTACCATACAATTGCCAATGGTTACGATTAGAGGATTCACCCAATATCAATACAATGGTTTGTTTATCAGCCTCCGTTTCAGCATCTATTAGTTGTAGTTTGTTTACTGCCATTGCTTCTTGAAAATGGAGGCGTTCCTGTTGATAGCTAAGAAATACTTTCGCAAATTGAGGAATTCCTTTTCGCACCAATCGTCCGGCACTTGCATTTTCAAATACAAAGATTACAAACACCAGTAATAAGATACTTTGAATCAAGACCGAATGTCGGAACTTCGCAAAATTCAGTTGTTTTTTCCAGCTTAAAATAAAGAATATGATAAGAGGCACTAAAAGAATTAGCCGGAATCCAATTTTCAAACTCAGGAAATCGACACTTTCCTGAAAATTGGTTGCTGCCACAACAAATACACTTGATGGTGAAAGCGGGCTTTTAAGTATAATCCAATGCAGGCTTTCAATAAAAGAAGTGAAACCGTAAACAAGCAGTCCGATTTTATAGATAAAATTACTTTTTAAGAAACGAACAACAATCACAAAGGCAGTTTGCCACAAAATATTTATCAAGAAGAGCCTAAAATCAACCAAAGGATAATTCAAAACCAGTCCGAGCAGCAAAGGATAGTTGACCAAAAGACTCAGGTATAACGGGAATATTAATCGTATTCCCCATTTATCTTGTACATGGTCTTTGGTTTCTTTACGCATAAACTTTTGCTTCCCCCTTTCCTTGAAATTGTTGTTGGATTATTTATGCCATCCTATCAACAAACATATTAAAAAGGACTCACTATCAAGGTGAACACTTCATAACCTGCATAATTCACCAATTCATAAGCTAGTCAAACTAAATTTATCATAATATGTTTATATTCTGTGTGTTAGTAGACCTTAGTGGTGATTTTAAAAGCTGTTTATTATAAAATGAATTTTGATTTAATTATAATGGCATTTTCACCAATGCTTATAAGCCATTACTCTTATTCCGTTTCTATCTTGAGCCTGCTATAAAATCTCTGGCATGCACGCAAAGTACCGGTATGGGCGAACGATTCACCATTTGTTGTGCATAAGGTCCCAGCCACAAGTTGGCAGCTGAAATTTCTTGCTCGTCCATGATGCTAATCAAATTGGCATCAATTTTAATGGCATAGTCGATAGTGTCATTGGTAATATTATCTGCTTCAAGATGCTCGGTCACAAAGCGCACTTCATTTTCGGTAAAATAGCGCTCGGTTTGAATTACATATTCTCGAATCACAGCACGTATTGACTCAAATGGTGAGGTATACATTGCAAGTATATGAATTTCGGCATCAAAATATTTTGCCAAAAGCGTAGTCATTGGCACTTTTTGACGGCTTTCAACCGAACTGTCGATTGGCATGACAATTTTGGAAAGATTTTTTTCAATAAAAACTCCTCCACGTATGGTAATTACCGGACGATGTGTGGCTGTTACAATACGATTTGCATTGCTGCCAATCCAAAACTCTTCAAAACCGGAAGCTCCATGTGTGCCTACCACAATAAGGAAGGCATCAAGTTCATCCGCTACATCCACTATTTCTCTATATACTTTTCCTTTACAAATAATATAATTAATATTGGTTTTTGTCAGGTTTTTACTGTATTTGGCAATAAATTCCTCAAAACGTTTGGTGGCTTCCGGAATAATATGTTCCGAATCTATTTGATAAATTGCTTTTCCGCTTACGGGGCGGTTTACCCATACCATTGTTAAATCTGCTTCAGCCTTTTCGGCTATGGTAAGTGCATGCTCCAGTGCATTAATACTGCATTCAGAGAAGTCGATACCTACTAAAATTACTTTATTCATCTTCTTGGTTTTTAAGGTGGGATTGGAATGAAGGTAAATTGGGTAATTCAATTTGGTCTTTTGTTATAAAAGCCTGATTGAACTGATTTTTTATAAAACGTAATTGTCCTTCAGCTTCGATACGAGAACGAAAATTACCTACGCGAACGCGATAATAGGGCTGTCCGAAGCTGAGATAAGTAGGGATATTTGGAAAATCTTCCTCAAATTGTGCTATAATCTCATTTGCACGCCGAACGGCATCATTGCCGGACTCCATGCAGAGTTGAATTCTAAAACCGTCCATCTTTTCTGATGTTCTGAAAATGCTGTCAGATACCAATAGGGCATCCAAGCGATCAGGTTTATGCAGCTGCAAGGAGCCTTCAGCATGCTGTTGTGCCGACAGTTGCAGCCCAACAAAACTAAGAAACAGAATAAAACAGACTTTCTTCATAAATTTATAACTGATAAATTATCTTAAATATTGCCGGACTGTAAACTCAGTACCGGTATCAATGCATTATTTATTAATTGTTGGGCATAAGGTCCCAAAAACATATTTCCTGAGGTGCCTCCTTGCTCGGTCATCATCATAATCATATCCGAACGGCTTTCATCTGCATAATCCAAGATACCACGTATCAGGTTATCGGCAGTTACTTCTTTCATCACATAAGGAATTTGCTTTTCGGCAAAGCATTTTACTGCTTCATCGGCATATGATTTCGTACGTGCCCGCACCACTTTTACAGGTGAGTCATAAAGCAAGAGCACATGTATTTCGGCACCAAACTTCCCCGCCATTTCTGCTGCCAAAGGCAGCTTCTGACGAGTTTCGGGTGTGCTATCTATGGGCAACAAAATACGTTCGATGCCGGAAGGGACTTCGTAATCGCTGCGCAAGGTAATCACCGGGCAAGGAGATTGAGTTACAATACGATATGCATTGCTGCCAATCCAGTATTGCTCAAAGCCACTAACACCGTGGGTGCCGGCAAAAACCAAATCGGCATTGATTGCTTTTGCTGCCATGGCTACCTCGCTATATACCTTTCCTTTACGCAAAATGATGTTAATTTTTCCGCTATGCAAACGCGGTTCATATTGCGGAATAATTTCTTCAAAAAGTTTTTTGGTTTCAATTCGCAACTCTTGCTCGATATTGATTACATTGTCGGGTGTATTGCTTGCATCAACCCATACCACATGCACTTCTGCGCCGGTTTTATTGGCAACCATAAGCGCATAGTCGAGTGCTTTAAGCGCATTTTTCGAAAAATCGAATGCTACCAATAATTGTTTCATAACATTAAGTTTATGGTTTATAACTCACTTACAGCTACATACGCAAGTTTTTACACAATATTCAATCCATTGTTTTACACATATTAGCCGATGCTAAGTTAATTCTTTTTCCATCAAATACAAAGCAAAGAGGCATCGCATTGTACAAATTTGTAATTTTGTTGAATATTGGAGAATTTTATAATGAACGAAAATCTTGATCCTCAAGGGACAAATATGAGTCCTGCCGAAAAAGAAATTGAACGGGCGTTACGTCCGGATGCATTTGGAAGTTTTGCCGGGCAGGAAAAAGTAGTTGAAAACCTCCGAATCTTTGTTCGGGCTGCCGTACAGCGTGACGAGGCATTGGATCATGTATTGCTACACGGTCCTCCGGGATTGGGCAAGACCACTTTATCACATATTATTGCTAACGAACTGGGTGTTGGTATAAAAATCACTTCAGGTCCCGTACTCGATAAGCCGGGCGACCTGGCAGGCTTACTGACCGGTTTAGACGAAAAAGATGTACTGTTTATTGATGAGATTCATCGCTTGAGTCCCATAGTGGAAGAATACCTTTATTCTGCCATGGAAGATTATAAGATTGATATTATGATTGAAACGGGTCCCAATGCGCGCAGTGTACAAATCGACTTAAATCACTTTACCCTTATTGGTGCCACCACACGCAGCGGACTGCTTACCAGTCCATTACGCTCACGTTTTGGCATCACCTCCCGTTTGGAATATTATGATGCACAAACCTTAACAGGTATAGTCGGGCGTTCAGCCTCCATATTACGTGTTCCCATTGATGAAGAAGCCGCCTACGAAATTGCACGCCGAAGCCGAGGCACCCCACGTATTGCCAACCTGCTCCTACGTCGTGTGCGCGACTTTGCCCAAATTAAAGGAACCGGAAAAATTGATGTAGGCATTTCACGCTTTGCGCTCGAAGCACTTAATGTGGATCAGCATGGGCTTGATGAAATGGACAACCGCATATTATCCGCCATCATCGATAAATTTAAAGGAGGTCCTGTGGGTATTACCACCATCGCCACAGCGGTGGCAGAAGAAGCAGGAACAATCGAAGAAGTTTACGAACCATTTCTGATACAAGAAGGCTATCTGATGCGTACGCCCCGTGGAAGAGAAGCTACCGAGCTGGCATACAAGCATTTGGGAAAGAAAAAATCAGGGAAACAAGGCGATTTATTTGGATAAAATCTAATAAATCATAAAAATTACTGTTGCGGATTTTTAAAAAAGATTTCGCATCTTTGTCTGCATTCGCATATACTCAAAGCCATGACACAAGCATTGCGTTTACATCATCTAATATTGGAACAATCCGAGCTGCTCGGCTTTGACGGCTGCGGCATTTCGGAGGCAGACTTTTTGCCCGGCGATGCCGAAAAGATGGAACAATGGCTTGCCGAAAACAGACACGGGAGCATGTCATATCTTGAACGAAATAAAGAAAAACGATACGACCCACGCCTATTGGTGGAACACACACGCACCATAGTTACTGTCTTGCAAAATTATTTCCCTGCCGAGCAGCCCCTGGAAGAGGATAACTACAAAATTTCGAAATATGCGTTAGGTAAAGATTATCATTTTGTCATTAAAGAAAAGCTACGTAAGCTACAAGCTGCAATTGAAGAGGTTACGGGACCGCTGCCGAACGCGCGTGCCTTTACCGATTCGGCACCCATTTTAGACAGGGCATGGGCAGCCAAAAGCGGATTGGGGTTTATTGGCAAAAATAGCTGCCTTATACATCCGCGAAAAGGGAGCTGGTTCTTCATCGGGCATTTGTTTTTGGATGTGGAAGTGCAAGCACACCGGCAAAAAGTGAATGAATATTGCGGCACCTGCCGAAGATGTATTGACGCATGTCCCACCGGAGCAATAACTGAAGCACATCGGCTGGATGCCAGACGTTGTATCTCGTATCTTACCATCGAATATAGAGGGGAGCTGCCGAAAGAGCTGCAAAGCAAATTTCGAGATTATATCTTCGGATGCGATATTTGTCAAGATGTGTGCCCCTGGAATCGCTTCGCAAAACCGCATAACGAACCCCTATTTGCCATGATGGATGAACTCAAACAAATGCGAAAAACTGATTGGCATAATTTGGATAAAGCAGCTTACAAAAAACTTTTTAAGCATTCGGCTGTTGAAAGAACAAGGTTTGACGGATTAAAACGAAATATTGACTTTTTGCGAAATAGCGAAGATAATACAAGTTCAAACGACAGCTGATTTTAGCTATTTTACTGATAATTAACATATAACATCATATTTTACTATGGCACTTACACCTACAAACATCATTCCGCTCGGATTCCCGGCTCCGAATTTTCTATTGCCTGATATTCCATCCGGACGCAACATAAGCTATGCAGATATCAAAGGAGAAAAAGGAACCCTTGTCATGTTTATCTGCAACCATTGCCCCTATGTAAAACATATCGTACATGAGTTGGTAAATCTTGCAAATGATTATCTTCCAAAAGGCATTGGCTTTGTAGCCATCAACAGCAATGATGTGGAAAATTATCCGGAGGATTCACCCGAAAAGATGAAGGAGTTTGCTGCCTTACACCGCTTTCCCTTTCCTTATTTATTTGACGAAAGCCAAGAAGTGGCAAAGGCATATGATGCAGCCTGCACACCGGATTTTGACCTTTTTGATGCGGAGGACAACTGTGTATATCGTGGTCGCCTTGACGGGAGCAGACCCGGAAATGAGGTGCCGGTAAACGGCGTCGATATGCGCCAAGCTTTGGACAAGCTTCTGGCAGGCATCCCGATTTCAAGCGAGCAGCAGCCCTCTATGGGATGTAATATCAAATGGAAATAAAAAAACCGATTCTTCAATTAGAAAAACCGGTTTTAATACTTTTATTCAGAAGGTTTTACCAGTTAAACAACGGAAAATCCGACATTAACTTATTTACTTCTGCTTTTACAGCTGCAATTGTTCGTTCACTTTCGCTATTGCAAATTACTTCATGGATAAATTCCACTATAGGCTCCATATGCTCTTCTTTAAGACCGCGTGTGGTTATTGCTGCCGGACCTACACGTAAGCCGGAGGTTTGGAAAGGCGAGCGCTCGTCAAATGGCACCATGTTTTTGTTGGTGGTAATATCTGCTTTTACCAATAAATCTTCTGCAATCCTTCCGGTCAGCTTCGGACATTTGTAACGCAGGTCAATAAGTAATAAATGGTTGTCGGTACCACCTGAAACCACATGATATCCTCTGTCGACAAATGCTTTTGCCATGACGACGGCATTCTTTTTTACCTGCAAAATATACTCAAAATATTCATCTGTTAACGCTTCTCCGAACGCAACCGCTTTGCTGGCTATCACATGCTCGAGCGGTCCGCCTTGTATGCCCGGAAAAACTGCTGAATTTAACAGGGACGACATCATTCGAATTTCTCCTTTAGGCGTTTTTTTACCCCAAGGATTTTCAAAGTCTTCACCCATTAAAATCATGCCTCCACGTGGTCCGCGAAGCGTTTTGTGTGTGGTGGTTGTAACAATATGGCAATGCTCGATGGGGTCATTCAACAATCCCCTCGCAATCAGTCCGGCAGGATGTGCAATATCTGCCATCAAAAGAGCTCCTACCTCATCCGCAATATAACGCATGCGCTCATAATCCCAATCGCGGGAATATGCCGAAGCACCTGCTACAATCAATTTGGGCTTTTCGCGTCTTGCCAGCTCTTCCATTTTGTCATAATCTACTAGAGCAGTTTCCTTGTCCACTTCATAAGCCACCGGATTATAAAGTATGCCGGAAGAGTTAACGGCTGAGCCGTGCGAAAGGTGACCGCCATGAGCCAGGTCTAGGCCCATAAAGGTATCGCCCGGCTTTAGGCAAGCAAAAAATACTGCCATATTTGCTTGTGCACCGGAATGCGGCTGCACATTGGCATATTCGGCATCAAAAAGTTCACAAGCGCGATTGATAGCCAAGGTTTCCACCTCATCAACCACTTCACAACCGCCATAATAACGCTTGCCGGGATAGCCTTCGGCATATTTGTTGGTTAATACCGAGCCCATGGCTTCCAGCACTTGGTCACTTACAAAGTTTTCTGATGCAATAAGCTCAATACCATGCATTTGACGCTCTTTTTCGCGCTGAATAAGATCGAAAATCTCCTTATCTCTTTTCATAATTATCTGTTTTTTAATTGTAAACAAGCTAAATTGACTAGCTGACAAAGATATAAAAAGGGAGTAAAGCAACTTAAAATCTTATAAAAAAGTGCGAACACTTTTTTAATAAAATATGTATGCGATTTTTTATTTACCTGCATAATTCACCAATTCATAAGCTTGTCAATCTAACTTAATCGTAATAAGCTTATGAACATTATGTTAGGATATTTTACTAGTGTTTTTATACAGTGTTTGTTATAAAATGAATTTTGATTTAATTTTGGCAATTTTTACGTTATGAGTTGTTCGCAGTAGTTGGCTACAGCTTCACAACTCACGCCTGAAAATTCCTCAAAATTCAATTCATGAATTAAGCAGGTTTAACGGGGGAAGCCAAAAAACTGATTATTACAGTGTTTTTAAACTTTCAGTCCGTATATTCCACAATTTAAAACGGAGCAACCAAATGCCCACTTCGTCTAATCATATAACGCACCATATATGTAAATAAAGCCGTAATAGGAAGCCAGTCAGAGCGCTCTTGCAGGCTGTCACTCAATTCCATATGCAACTCACCTTTAATTTTCAGTCCTTTATTATACGCTTTCAAATCTCCGGAAATTATTTTCTTTTTATCATTATCAAAAAGTGCAAAGCGTGTTTTCATATTATAGTTTTGCCTAAAAGTTAAAAGCTGTCGCTCCCCTTGAAGCATATACTCAATATCCATCCATCCGGAATATCTGTATCGGATTTTAGCCAACAAACTGTCATTCACAAAAACACCAAGCTTGGTTTTAGCCAGGTTTAATTTCTTCACTTCATATATTATATCCTCCTTAAAGTGAAGATCAGCCAACATAGAAAATTTCTTATTAGGAATAAGTTTGACTAATTCCTGCTCACCATCATAAATAATGCTTTCTCCAAAATTAATAGAAGTTGCTATCATAATAAAAATGACTTCGATAAAGGCGTTTACAAATAAAAGCGCTTGCTATCACTAGCTAATTACGATTTTTATCTACCACAAAACTAAGATTTAATTCAGATTTATTTTTCTTATGCATAAGAATTTTAAAATCCTCTTAACCTGCATAATTCACCAATTCATAAACTAGTCAATCTAAATTTATCGTAATATGTTTATATTCTGTGTGTTAGTAAACTTTAGTGGTAATTTAAAAAGCTGTTTATTTCCGATGTTTTTGGAATTGCTATGGGGGTTAAACTTGATTTTTGGTCCTTTTTATCAATGCGATGGCTTCGATACCGAAAGCTCCTACGCCAATTAACAACAAATGCAAGGATTATATCTTTTGTATTGGCAGCTGACATCCATTCCTTTACTGATGCGTTTTGACAAATAAGAGTTTCCAAGCAAAAATGAAAACACGAAACACCTGCCCTC